>SLIN01000028.1 GCA_007135605.1 Spirochaetales bacterium
CGTGCTACTCGCGAGTCGATGTATCGCTGCACAACTATTCATCGTGGGGCTACTACAACAACCTCACCAAGCAGGAGCCTCCGGCCGACTGGACGGTGCAGCCGGGTGAGGACGAGTTCTTCGCCCGCAGAGTTGCGAAGGCGGTCGGGATCGAGGTGGATGAGCTGCCGGCGGAGAAACGCTTCCATTTCCATGGGTTCGAAGAGAACGTGACCGACGCCTCCGGCGGGCGGTGGATCAGGGTGGCGAGCGAATACCCGGAAGAGGTAGACCACGTGGAGTACTTCCGGGGCGGAACGTGGATTGCCACGGTCTACGACGAGCCGTTCTTTGTCAACTACCGAACGACCTGGATTCAGGAGGCGGTGGAGTCGCCGGGGCGGCTGGAGGAGTGGTCTGCCCGGGTTCACTGTGCCGACGGGAGGGTGCTCGAAATCGACCCGGTGGAAAACCGGGCGAGGTTTTGCTAGAATGGCACCCGGAATCGGGACCGACAATGGCTACAAGTAACGCGGACGGTACACGAACCACGGACGTGTATCAGAAGATCCGCGATATGATCATTAAGCAGGTGATCCCGGTCGGGGCAAAGATCAACCAGTCCGATCTCGCGAAGCAGTTGACAACCAGCCGAACACCGGTTGTCTACGCGATGCACAAGCTCGAGACGCAGGGCCTGGTCGAGAGCGTGCCGAATTCGGGTTTCTACGTGCGGCAGGTCTCGGTCAAAGAGCTCTCGGAGCTGTTCGCATTCCGCGAGGCGCTCGAGGGCATCGCCGCCCACGATCTTGCGCGGAGGATTTCCGACGATGAGGTCGAGCGGCTCAGACAGCTCTTCGCGCGGTTCGAGCTGCCCGACGTGGACCTGGAGGCGTATCGGCTCGCCGATGTCGAGTTCCACTCCACGATCATCGAGCTGTGCGGTAACGATCTTGCGAAGAAGGTGAACGATTACCTGCAGATTCTCAACCGGGCGTACACCGGCGGGCTGTTGCGTCCGCCCTCGGAGACGCTCCCCGAGCACATGGACATGATCGACGCGCTGGCCGAGCACGACCCCGAGCGGGCGCAACGGCTGGCTACCGAGCACATTACGAAGCCGCGACGGCTTCTCGACACCACCATCTCCAATCTCGAGCGGGTCGGCGTCGATCCTCAGACCGTGCCGATCGACCAGGTTTCGTTCAATCGCGACGGCCGGCGGCGGCCTGTCGGCCTGGATTGAAGAAGCGGAGGGGGCGTGCGTCGAGTGGTCGCGGTGCTCGTCGGGCGCGCGTTGGCTGCGTCGTGGGTGAGCGTGAGCGTCGGCTGCGTGGGCGCACGCGCCGCGCACCTGCCGGCTGAGTTCCGGGCGTACGCACCGCGCGCGTGCCGGTTTCGCACTCCCGGCGCCGATAGGTTCTCTCAGTATCCCGGCGCGATGTGCTTGGGAACGCGCGGGTCGCGGAATCGGTTGTGCGATTCGACCGCCTGCGGATAGAACGCATAGCAGACCGCCCCCTGTGTGCCGGCCTGAAACCAGTGCCACGTGTCCGGCGGTATCGTCAGCTGTCGGATCGGTTCGAGCAGGTGTTCGTTGCGAAGGGTATAGAACTCCTCCTTTCCCTCCGGTATCGCGCCTTCGCGCATCGTGTCCGGGCCCGGCAGATAGACACGAACCGACCCGGATATGACGCGGAGCGTCTCCTCCTTCCCGGGGCTGTCGTCGTAGGGAGGATGGATGTGTTCGGGAAGCGTCTGGCCGGGAAGCAGCACGAGTATCTTCAGCCGGAGAGCCGGCGTATGGACGATATCGGTTATCGCGACTCCCTCCCGCTCGAAATCGCCGAGGCCGAAGTCGACGAGAAGCAGTTGATCCAGCTCCTGATCTCGAACGTGGATCCGCGAGCGTCCAATCAGGTCGAGCACATGTTGACGGTATCGATCCGACCAAGTAGGTTCCACCATAATCGCTCCAAAATTCGCAAACGGGCTTCGCCCGCGCAACGCACGTGTGCTCGCGTATCCGTGCGCCCGCGCGGCCGCGCAACCGTGCGCAGAATCCCGACCTTCCGCACGCATCGCTTTGAGAGATCGAGCTTCTTCCCGCTGTCGCGCCGGATCTGCCGAAGCCGGCGCGACCGCTACCGGAACTTCACCGCGGTTCCGTACACGAGAACCTCGGCGGCGCGGGCGGCCACCGCGCTCGTCGCGTAGCGGATGTTAATGACCGCGTCGGCACCGAGTGCCTCCGCCTCGTCGACCATCCGTTTCGTCGCGATCGATCGCGCCTCGGCGATCATCTCGCCGTAAGCGGTGAGCTCGCCGCCGACGATGTTCTTGAGCGCCGAAACGATGTCCTGGCCGAGATGCTTTGCCCGGATGGTGGAGCCTTTGACGATCGACAGCGTGTCGAACTCACGCCCGGTGACGAAGTCAGTACTTACCAAGATCATCCTTGTCCTCCTGCCTTAACTCGACCCTGCGCTGGTTCAGCACATAGATCATCGTCGCCGCGAGCGCGAGCGCTACCGCGCCGACTGCGACTTTCACGACGAGCGGTATGTCGACGAGAATGAAGACCGCGGCGTAGCCGCCGATAAGCAGCACGAACAGAAGACTGAACAGTGCCGGAGTAATCAATCGAGTATCCATGGGGCCTCCCCAACCGCTCGTGCAGCGTGGCGACCTCGGCTCGCTTACCACCGAGTCGCGGTGTCCGGGCGCGCACGGTTGAGCACGATAGCAATCTCTTGCGCCGTCACATTAGCCTTTTGTTCAGTGGAAGTCTATACTTGAGCGGATGGTTCGCGTATCGATCAGGAGTTTGTCGGACCTACGGGCAGAATTGAATATCGGAAGGGCTTAGCGCACATTATCGCCGAGACGTATGCATTGCGATGTCGGTGTATACGTCCGTTATTCAATACCGAAGTGAAGTGCGACAAACTCTTAGTTCGGGCTGAACGGGCGTGCCACCCTCGGGAGTGTGAAGGATGGATCGACCGACACTGAACGGACTCCGCAAAGAGCTTTGCACAATCGCCGACCGGCAGGCGGCCGAACAGTTGCAACGCTACTTCAAGACGGGCGCCGGAGAGTACGGCGAGGGCGACCGCTTCCTCGGGGTGCGGGTGCCCCGGCTGCGCCGGCTCGCGAAAGGATACCGGACATTGCCCCTCGACGCGTGCACCGAGCTCCTTCGCTCGCCGTGGCACGAGGAACGGCTCCTCGCGCTTCTCATCTTTGTCGCGCAATACCGGAACGGGGACGCCGAAGTCCGGTCGACGATACACGAACGCTACCTCGCGCACACGCGCTACGTGAACAACTGGGATCTTGTGGACGCCTCCGCCGAGCACCTCGTCGGGGCCCACATCACCCCCGCAGATACCGGACTGCTCTTTCGCCTCGCGCGTTCCTCGACTGTCTGGGAGCGCCGGATCGCCATCATGTCGACCTTTTACTGGATCAAGCGAAACGAGTTCGCACCCACTCTCGCTGTCGCCGAGCTGCTCCTTGCCGATCCGCACGATCTGATTCACAAGGCGGTCGGGTGGATGCTGCGCGAGATCGGCAAGCGTGACCTCCCGAGCGAGGAGGCATTTCTTGCCGCGCACTATCGCCGACTGCCGCGAACCATGCTCCGCTATGCGGTGGAGCGATTCCCGGAAGAGCGCCGGCAGCAGTACCTCCGGGGAGAGGTTGTGCGCGAATAGCCGGCGCTATGGCGAGACAGGAAGAGATCGCGACTGTACAATTCCGGGTCCATGGCCGCGAAATACGCCGAACAGCCGTCGATCGGCAATCGCATACACGTAATCGGAAACAGCTGTGCAGGAAAGAGCACGGTCGCGGAGCGGTTGTCGCAGCTCCTCGATGCGGCGTTCGTCGAGCTGGACGCCCTGAATTGGGAGCCGAACTGGAACGGTCTGAATGCCTCCAACCCGGCGGAACTCGAACGCCGGATCCGAGAGGCCACCGCGGGAGAGCGGTGGGTCGTGGCCGGCTCGTATGCAGCGTTCTCACAGCGGACCTTCTGGAACCGTCTTCATACGGTCATCTGGCTCGATCTGCCGATGCCGCAGCTGCTGCTGCGCGTGATCAGGCGTTCGTGGCGTCGCTCACGCTCGAAGGAGCTGCTCTGGGGCACGAACTACGAGCGATTCTGGCCTCATTTGATGGTGTGGCGGAAAGAAGAGTCGCTCATCTGGTGGATCGTGACGCAACATCGGCGCAAGCGGCGCGCCATGCTCGAATACATGTCCGCACCGCAGTGGTCTCATATCCGGTTCGTCCGGTTGACCTCCTCCGCCGGGATCGAGGAGTTTCTTCGGAACGTCGAGCGGGTTGCGAAAAACCACCGTGTACGAGTCGCCGGCGGTTAACGCGTCCCGGCGCGGCTCCGAGACAACCATATCCCAGAAACCGAAATAATGCTTTACGGGTTCGATATTCGGTACTAGTCTGAAATTTGCCAAAAAACACAGGAGAGGGACGCCATGAGAAGACCATCTGCGATGCTCGGAATAGTCGCAGCTATTGCGCTGATAGCGATCGGGTGTAACTCACCCTTCGATGCCACCGATTCCGTGGCGAGCATTGGGCCGGGCGAGTTCCGTCCGAGTTCCCACGGACTTTCCAGCAGTGAGTCTGTCGTGACTGCAAATGCCACGTCCACCGGCAACAAAGAGTACAACAACAACCGGGTGCGCTCGATTGCCGAACCGGTTTCGCTGGAGGCCGGGGATGTAAGTATCGTACCGTTCAATGGTTTCGACTTCTTCACGGTTGATCATGGCCTTGGGAGCGGAGAAGCGGCTTACACCGACTACCTCTGGTGCGAACCGGTACGGCGGGGAGGAGCGTCAGACTGCACCGTCGCCGATCCCGGCGAGCCTTTCGACACGCTGTATCTCGGAATAAGCGGCCCGCCAAACCAAGAGCAGATCGTGCACAAGGGGCAGGTGTCGGTCTACTACGATACTGCCGAAGGCTGGAAGTCGATTATCGCCCAGTTCAACGGTCAGGGACAGCTGCTTCACGTCAACGGCGTGGAACCGGAATAAGCATGCCCATCGCCCACTTGTGCGCGTGAGGCGGAGTTCTACCCGAGGACACAACGGCGGCCGCTTGCCGTGCGTTGCCGATAGCGGTTCGAAAGATCGAACCGCTATCGGGGCGCTGCTGCCGCCCGTAGGCTCTGTCTATAGCGCCTACACTCCGGCAGTCTGCTTCGACACTTCGGCAGCATA
>SLIN01000188.1 GCA_007135605.1 Spirochaetales bacterium
GACTCATCTCTCGCGGCGGTCGTCTCCGAGAGGATCTCGATGACAAGCTCGGGCGGTCCAACGATCTTCTTCGAGGCGATGATGTGCCGGCGCTTGACATCGATTACCGCAAGATCGGGTTGCACGACATCGATCTCGGACAGGTGATAGTCGGTCGGAGCGTTGAAAATCTCCGCCTGTCCGGTTTTCTCCAGCTGCTCGTAGAGCTGGAATTTAACGCGACGCGATATGCGTTGATGGTCGGTTCCGGGGGCCGGGGACGCGAAGTGATCTCCGTCGATGAGCTCGTGGATTCGGCCATCGTCGGGGAAGTGGATGTAGTCCTCGTAGGTAAGCTTCGTCTGCCGGTTTACGACGATCGCCATACGGTCAATGATAGCGCGGCCGCCGCCCGCCGGCAACCGTCCGCCGCCCGCGCCGATGTTCGTACAGCATGAAGCAGGCGAACGCCAGCGTCGCCGCGAGCGCCGGAAGTCCGAGAAGCCGGTACATCGGTCGCAGCCCGAACGCCTCCACGAACACTCCGCCGAGCGAGCTTCCGATGACGCTGCCGAGTCCGAAGTAGATCGACGGGGCGAGCGTCTGAAAGAAGGTCGCGTATTGCCGTGGCGCGACCCGGTCGATGTAGTGGATGCTCACCGGAAGGAAGACACCGAACGACAGCCCGTGCAACGCCTGCACGGCGACGATCGCGCCTGGAGTCATCATCCATCCCATAATTCCTGTCCGGACGACCAGACCCGCCATGCCGAAAAGCAGGAGCGCCCGCGGCCGGAAGTAGCGCAGCAGCAGCGCGGTCGCAAACATGAACGGAATCTCGCTCGAAGCGGCGACCGTCTGCGAAAGCCCGACGTGGATATTGCTGCCGCCGACCTCGTAGATGAGCAGCGGCATAAAGGTAATCGCCGCGCGCAGCTGAATGATAATGACGAGCGAGACGACAAGAAAGACGAGATATGGGGTTGATGAGATGACCGCTCGCGCCGCCTCGCCCGAGTAGCGCATCGCCGTAGCCACCACCGGCCGATCGGCCTCCGGCAGCACCGCCTCGCCGTACCCGGATGCGGCCTGCTCGCTCGGGCGCGGTTCGGCTCCCGTATCGGTTGTCGCTTCCCCGGGAGTCGAGTCGGCGGTCATCGATTCCGCCGGCCTCGATTCGTCGGTCGTCGATTCGTCGGACGTCGATCGGTCGGATCTCGATCCCTCGCGAGCTCGCCCGCTGCCGCTTCGGCTCCCGCCGGGTAGCCGGACGATCATAAGCAGCGCCATGCCGATTACAACCGCGTAGGCCGGGAAGAGCACCTGCGGGCCATACACGTCGCTCAAGCGCCCGAGCACAACTCCGCCGACGGCGAACCCGGCAGAACCGAAGCCGCGTGCAATCCCGTACTCGATCCGCGGTTCCTCGAGACGCCTTCGCATGATCCAGCTGTCGAGAACGCCCGGCATCGAGTTGCCGGTCGCCGAATAGAGCACACCGAGCAGAAAGACCAGCGCAAACGACGGTGCTGCGACCGGCATCAGCAGCACGATGACGATGGCGGCGGCGAGCGCCGACACAACCACTTTCCGGTGGCCGTCGGTGGCATCGCATACCATTCCCCAGAGCGGCGCGCACACGATGGCCGCGAGGAATACACTCGACATGATGAGTCCGGCCGCCCCGCTGCCGAAGCCGATCGAGGTGAGGTACGGAACGAGAAATCCTTCGAACGTGACGACGCTGGACCAGAAGAAAAAGAGCAGTGCGGCGAATCGCCACGTTTCGCCTGCGATACGGGGTGCCGGCGGTGCATTCGAGGTGCTATGGGTCACGCTCATCGCCGCTGGAGCATAGCGCCAAACACCTGGTGCTGCAAATCAGCCCTCCTTTTTTCAAGAAAGTGCAGAGCATAGCCTTTCTCCGTATTGTCCCGTTATCCCGGTGGCAGTACTCTTTCCTGAAAAATGTCCTTACGAGCTAAAACAGTCTTGATCGGAATAGCAGCAGTCGCCCTTTTCGGTGCGGTCGCACTCGGCAGCGGTGCACTGATCTTTCTGGATGTCGTCGACGAAGTCTATCAGCTCGACTTCAGTTCACGACTGCGAATGTTTCAGTACGACTACGAAGATGTGGACGCCCGCACCGTCGCTACCGAGCACGCCGAACAGCAACGCGCCGGGATTCTCGACCGACTGCAGGAACGCTATGTTGCCGACGGGGCAATGAACGGGATTCCATTCGTGATAAACGGGGACCGCGAGACCCAGCTCTATCTCGAGGAACTGGTAGGAGCTCCGGCCTCGAGCTTCCTCGATGCGGCTGCGGATGAGATCGTACAGATCGACGACAGAGGTGTGATTCGTTTTCGGGTAGCCGGCGAGGAGTATATCGCCTACGTCTTCTACTACGATGTGTGGGACTGGTACACCGGCTATCTGCTGCCGCAGTCGGTACGACTGGCCGGTCCGCAACGCTTTGCCACGACGCTGGCGATCTTCGGGCTATTGCTGATTGGCGGCTTTGCGATACTGTACCGCTGGTATCTCAACCGCGCATTTCGCACGCTCTTCGTGCTTCCCGGTACTATGCAGCAGTTTCTCGACGGCGACACGAGCGTGCGGATTTCGGCATCAGGAGCAGATGAAATCGGTCAGATCGCCTCGAGTTTCGATACCTTCGCCGCTCAGCTCGAGACCATCCTTCAGGGAATCGAGCAGGCGGCGGCACAGACCGCCACCGTGGAGGCACAGCTGCGCGAAGAATCGAGCAAGGCCGCGGAGAGTGTGTCGGGAATCCGTCGGAACACCGACTATATCGGCAAGCGAATGGCGAGATTCGCCAACCGGATCCACTCTGCGTCGAACGTCCTTGGGAAGACATCGGGTATTATTGACCAACTCGCGCAACAGATTACCGAACAATCAAGCCAGGTCGAGCAGTCGGGCGCTGCGATAGACGAGATTTCCGCATCGCTTGCCAATGTGGCCCGAATAACCGAAGAGAAGCGCGAGTCGGTGCGGCAGCTGCAGGCGACAACCGACGAGGGATCGCAGCGCCTCGAAGAGACCGAACGGAACATCGCCAACGTGCAGGAACGTGCGAACGACATCGGCCGGATGAGCGAGTTGATAGCCGATATGGCCTCGCAAACCGATATCCTTTCGATCAATGCAGCGATTCAGGCTTCGCACGCCGGTCAGTCCGGACGCGGGTTCGCCGTAGTCGCTGAAGAAGTGCGCAAGCTGGCCGGGGAGGCGGCAGACCGCTCCAAGGAGATATCGGTCGCAGTTAGCGAGATCATGAGCGAAATCGAGAACGCCGTTCGCGCCGGCGCCGATACACGCGACGCCTTCGGACGGGTGCATTCAGAAGTGACCGGCGTACAGAATGCATTCGAGGAAATCAGTTCAAGCAACAGCGAACTCGCTACCAGTGGAGACCAGGTCGGCGAGTCGATGGAACGGCTGCGGCAGATCTCCGCGACCGTACGCGATCAATCGCAGACCGCTCATGACTGGAGCGGCCGTGTACAGAACGGAATGCAGACCGTATTGCGCGTGTCGAAGGAAGTCGACGAGACAGTTCGCCGGATAGCAGACGAGGCCGGCGAATCCGACCAGGTTACCGATGAAGTGAGACGACAGGCCGAGCTCCTGCGCGAGAGCACGGAACGGCTCAACGAGTCGCTCGGGCTTTTCCGGCGGTGAGGTCTGCGGCATACGATTTCGAGAATACCGCCAGGTTGACGGCCACTATATTCTCGCGTCGGGTTCGATGCGCAAGGCCACGCGCGGTATGCCCTGGGCCGTCGATCGTGTATCGTGGCAGAACGCATGATACAGAATCAGTCATCTCCGGCTCCGACCCGGGTCCGCGCGCTTCTCAACGTCCAGTCGGCAACGCTCGTACTGGCTACCGCCGGGGTGTTCGGCGCCATGGTCGATCTACCGGTACCGACCGTCATCGCCTCCCGGGCTGCGATCGCGGTTCCCGGCGTATGTGTAATCGCGATGCTTCGAGGCAACTCGCTCAGATTACGCCTGAACCGGGAGACCGCGCTTCTGGTGTTCACCGGAGTGCTTTTGGCCGTGCATTGGATAACGTACTTCCATTCGGTACGTGTCTCGTCGGTCGCGATCGGAAGCCTTGTCACCTTCTCATTCCCGGTCATGACGGCGATCGCCGAGCCGTTCGTGTTCGGCGAACGCTACCGCTGGTACACGATTATGAACGCGCTGCTGATTGTCGTCGGAATGGCGATCATAAGCGAGATCTACATCGGACGAAGCGTTGTGCTCGAGGGGGTCGTCTGGGGGCTGATATCCGCCGCGCTCTACACTGCGCGCAATCTCATTAGCCGAAACATGGCAACCGCGGATGATGCCGAACGGGTAATGATCACGCAGCTGCTCGTTGTGGCCGCGGTATTGTCTCTCTTTCTCTTTACCGCCGATTGGAGCTCGCTGCAGCTTGCCGACTGGAGCGTGCTCGTGTTGCTCGGCCTGCTCTCTACCGCTGTAGGACACACGCTGTTCATTCGTGCGCTCAACCGCGTCGGAGCGGCGACCGCCAGCATCGGAGTCGGCCTCCAGCCGGTTTACGCTGCGATTCTTGCCTATTTCTTCGTCCGCGAGGTTCCCGGCGTCTCTACGGTGCTCGGGGCGATATTCATCCTCGGCGCGGTTCTGCATCAGAGCGCTCGACGGTTACGAGAAACGAAATGAATCGGCTGCCAAAGTGATCGGCGATCGGTAATAATAGAAGGCGATGAGACGGCCGGCCCGGTTGACGGCGATGGTGCTGTTTCTCCCGGTTCATCGACACCACGACCGGAGGCAACCAGAACTACCTCCTCGACCTCGGCGGCCGGCAATCTTGACGCCACCATCACGCGCCGTATGATGAGTGCGGAGAGTGCCCGATGAAATCCCGTATTGTACCGATCGCGTTCCCGAACCGCGACGACGAGTTCGACAGGCAGATCGAACAGCTGGGCCGGACATTCGGTGGAGAAGCGGAGTTTCTGCCGGAGATCCCGATCGGCGCCCCGGTTCCCGAGGGAGCCGACGCGGTAGTCATTCCCCAGCTACTCGGTGACGCCTATCGCTGTGTCACAGAACTGGCCGACCTGCGAGTTCCCATCATCATTATTACTTCCGAATTCGGCACACGTTCGATGTGGGACTGGGAGATCATCGAGTTCCTTCGTCAGAACGGAGTGCGCACGCTCGCACCATACAGTGAGGAGCAGGCGCGGCTGATTCTGCGCGCCGTGCGAACGCGGAGCCGAATGCGCGGCGGTGTCTTTCTCATGTACCAGGACAATCCGGGCGAAGGCCGGCAGGCGAGTATCTTCAAACGATTCTGGTGGTGGGAGGAGTCGTGCCGAAGCGAGCTCGAGCAGCGGCTCGGAGTTCGCGTGGTCTACCGCAGCTATGGCGAGCTGGGGAAACGCCTCGCCGAGATCGACGACGCGGCAGCGATCGAGGAGTGGAAACGGTGGAATTATCCGGCCTCCGGGCTCTCGCAGAGGGCGCCGGCGTCGGCGGCGAAGCTCTACCTCGCCGTCCGTGCGGATCTGAGCGAGTTCGGTGATGATGTGCTCGGCGTCGGTATCAACTGCCTGAACGAATCACACTTTGCCGAAACGACTCCGTGCGCCGCCTGGAGCATTCTCTTCGAGGAGACCGGGATCATGTGGGCGTGCGAAGCGGACATCGTCTCGCTCGCGACCAAGTACATGATCTACAAGTCGCTCGAGGTCCCCATCGTCATGACCAACATATACCCCTTCCTCATGGGAATGGCGGCGCTCAAACACGAGAAGATCCCGTCATTCCCGGAGATCGTCGACAATCCGGATGACCACGTACTAGTCGCTCACTGCGGATACTTTGCGCTCATGCCGAGATCGTTCGCATCGAAGTGGACCCTGCGACCGAGTGTGCTCGAAATCGTCCATCAAGACAGCAACATGATGGACGCGCGATTTCCGATCGGACCGGTCACCTTCGCCAAGCTCGATCCGCACTTCCGGAAGCTCTTTGTCACGGAAGGATCACTGAAAGGGTACGTGCAGTACTCCGGCTCCGATTGTCGCAACGGCGGGGTTATCGAGGTTGCAGACGGGCACGCGCTCATGCGCCGCGCGTACTCCCACCATAAGTGCCTCATGACCGGACACACGGCGCGCGATCTCCAGCACGTTGCCGACGTGTTTGCTTTGGATCTCGATCCGGTATAGCGCCATTGTCGCGAAACCCGAAGGCCGCCGGCCGGGCCGAAGCCGGCCTGCCCGCAGGACGGCGGGCCGGGAGACCGCCGCGGTCCGCTCGATCTCGAGTATCGCGGGAGGGACTCAACAGATCTCGAGTATCGCCGGCCTGCGAAAATCGAGATTGCCGGCAGAGAGCTCGATCCCGGGAAAGAGTACCGGCCGGGAGATCTCGAGCGGCCCTTCGGATGTAGCGATAAACGCATCCTCCGACTTCGTGCCCGCGATCGTCGGGTTCCAGCAGAAGCACTGATTCTCGAGTACCGACTCGTCGCTGCCGGGAAGAATCAGGTAGTCGCGATTGCGGTACCCTTGTGCGCCGCCCTGATGGTGCATTTTCCATTCGTCCGGATATCCGCGATCAGCGTAGAGCTGTTTGGTGCGCTCGAAAATCTCTCCGGCGCTCGTACCGGGGACGGTCATCGCGATCATCTCGCACTCAATCTCAGTATTCACGTAGTATTGCTCGCGCAGCTCATCGGGCATTGCACCGAGATAGACGCTGCGAGTGATCGTTGTAATGAGTCCCCACTTTCGTGCGTTGCAGTTGACCACCAGGTAGTCGCTCACCTGCTTCTCGGTGGGGATCGGATGGCGGTAGCGGTACGCTCGCTCGTCGGCGGCCGCCTGAAAGCAGACCGAGTCGATGCGATCCTTCCAAAGCGCCTCCGAGAGCATGCCGGTCACTTCGGCTTCGCTCATGCCGCGTTCCACCCGTGCTAACGTGCTCTCGAGCGCTCGAGAAGCGCAAGCGCCGAGCCACCGGTAGCGCTCGACCTCCGGCTCGAGCAGCTGGTAACGCAGGCGCGCGATCTCCACTCCGGCATCGACGTAGCCGAACCCGGGAAGGTCACATCCGACACGCTCCGGTCGGACCACCGACTCTACTGCCGCACGCTCACCGCCCGGCTCGTACCATTGGAAGATCGTGAAGTCGAAATCGAGCTCACCGAGCTCCTCGTCGTCGTGCATTCTCGGGTGCTCGATATTGTCCGAGATAAGCAGTCGCGCGTCGCGTGTTACGAGAATCGAGCTCACGCCCAACGTGTCGGCGATCGTTACCACATTCAGTCCGCCGGCAGTGAACCAGCTGAAATTGGCCTGGCTCTTCAGAAGGATACCATCGAGCTGTCGTTCATCCAGCAGCGACCTCAACCGCTGCTCTTTCGCAGCGATTTCCTCTTTTCGGCTCATCATGCTACCTACACTCTATCTCAACTCATTGCGCCGAGATAGGAGCAGAGCCCACGCGGACGGACAGATTGACCGCGGCTACCTCCGACCGGCGCACGAAGCACCGCCGATTACCCCGCGAACCGCATCGTATGCGTAGAAGACGTGGGCGATCCACGCCAACACGATTCCGATAATGAGCACCACCGTTCCGATTTCGTGCCACGTGCCGCTGCCGGCCATATACGCAATAAGCAACACCGCAAAGCCGGCATAATAACAGGCCACCTTCGCCTTACCGACGAGACTCGGATCGGGCACGGCGGTTCTCCGGGTGATCGCGTATCCGGCGGCGTAGAACAGGTAGAGTGCCTCGGGGGCAATTACAGCAACGACGACCCCGGCGCCGACGATTCCGCGTGCATACAAGTGATAGAGCACTCCGACAACCAGCAATTTGTCGGCGATCGGGTCGAAGAACTTTCCGGAAAGAGTCACCTGACCGCGCTTGCGTGCCAGAACGCCGTCGGCGAGATCGCCGAGGGCGCCGAACAGGAGGAGCGCTGTCGCAGTGCCGGCACCGATGAGGCCGGGGAGGAAGAGCAACGCCGCTACCACGATCCGTACGGCGGTAATATGGTTCGGGCGAACGAACGCCGGCACGAATCGAAAGACGCGGATCAGGAGGTCGTCACGCCGTTGCATTTCCGACCGCGTGGCTCCTCTCAACTTGCGGAAGCACGAGCGTAGCATGTCGAATGCTCTGATGCACGACCGCATGTGTCAAGCTCCGGAAGCCCTCGCACCAGCTTGTGCGGCGCGATTTGGCGGAGTACCATCATGCAGCGGAGGGGATATTATGGAAACGAGAACTCTCGGAAAGACAGGACTTACGGTGAGCCGACTCGGTGTCGGATCGGCGGAAATCGGATTCGAGCTTACGGCGAGCGACACCGCGAAAGCCGCCGAAGTCATTGCGGCCGCCCTCGATGCCGGAGTCACCTTCATCGATACCGCCGCCTGCTACGACGTAAGCGAGGAGCTTCTCGGACGGGCGGTATCGCACCGCCGCGACGAGTTCGTCCTCGCCACGAAGTGCGGTCACGTCACCGGCGGCTATCGCGGTGAACCGTGGACCCGTGCAACGGTCCGCGACAGCATCGATCGGAGTTTGAAACGACTGCGTACCGATCGAATCGACATTGTGCAGTTGCACAGCTGCGATACCGAAGTGCTCGAGCGCGGAGAGGTGATCGAAGAGCTCGAAAAGGTGCGAGAGGCGGGCAAGACGCGGTTCATCGGCTACTCCGGCGATAACGAGGCCGCGCTCTTCGCAGTGCGCTCCGGACGCTTCGATACACTGCAGACAAGCTTCAACATGCTCGACCAGCGGGCACGGTATGAGCTGCTCGGCGAAGCGCGGCAGCGTGAAATGGGTATTATCGCGAAGCGCCCGCTCGCGAACGCGGCGTGGGGAGCGACGAAAAACCCGAGCACATACGCGAGCGACTATTTCAAACGCTACAAGAAGATGAGTGAGGAAGGCCAACTGCCCCGGGAACCGGCCGACCGCATCGCGCTCGCGCTCGGTTTTACGCTCACGCATGACGACATCGATGTGGCGATCGTCGGCACGAAGAACCGCGCGCACATGCTTTCGAACATCGCACTCGCCTCGGGAGGAATCCGCGTTCCCGATTCGATTCGCGAGGAGCTGTACACACGCTTCGAGCGCTACGGCGCCGAGTGGCCTCAGCTTACGTGAGCCGAAGGAGGTAAGATGCTCCACGCACTCGTTATCGCGATTGTCGCTGTGCTTTCGGCGGCGGCGGTCGAGCTCTTCTCCACAGGCTTCGACGATAACTTCACCGTGGGAATTTTCTCGGGCGTCGTGCTCTACGTATTGCGCGTCTTCTTCGGCGCGTGACCGGGCGACTTCGCAATCCGCGGATTCATCAGCAGAATCAGCACCGAAATCGCCAGAACACCGATCCCGACGTGAAGCGGATGCCCCCCAAGCCTTCGCTAAAGCGTACCCCCTCAAACGGTGTCCGGGCAATAGCGATTCGCGAGGCACTGCCGGCGGTCGTTTCGGCAGCACACGATCTGCCGCTCCGTGCACCCGCTTGACATCGTACAGCTATTTCATCAAATTAAAAACCGACCGGTCGGTTTTTATTCGGAGGCAGCCGTGACACAACAGGAGCGCAGCATTCAGACTCGATCGCGTATTCTGAGCGCCGCCGTTGACACCTTCACCCACCACGGATTCGACGCGACATCGGTCTCCGATATCTGTCGCCGAGCGGGCGTCAGCAAGGGGGCCTTCTACCATCACTTTCGGACAAAACAGGCCGCCTTCGTCGCGCTGCTCGAGGAGTGGCTCGACGATTTGCACGAATCGGTTCAGGGCGCGATTCAAAACGAAGTGGGCGCGCCGGAGCAATTGCACCGGCTTGCCGGTCTGATCGATCGTGTGGCCGAGCTCGGCGCCGGGCGCATTCCGATGTTTCTGGAGTTCTGGCGGCAGGCGTCGAAGGAACCGGAGATCTGGCGAGCGACAATCGAGCCGTTCCAGAGGTTTCGCGCCTCGGTCGCCCATCTTATATCCAACGGGGTTGCCGAGGGAGCCCTTCGCCCGGTAGATCCGGAGGTTGCATCGCTCGCGCTCGTGTCGATGGCGGTCGGGCTCATCCTTCAGGGCGCCCTCGAGCCGGACGAAGTTCGCCGCTCGGCTGCGTCGATTCCCGGGAGTCGATCCGGCGCCGGGGCAGACCCATCGCCGGCGAACGCAGGAGCGCGCGCGCACCGATCCCGTTCCCGGGGCGAGTCGGAACGATTGCGCGCCGGCGAGGCCGCCGTGGAGCTGCTGCTTCGCGGACTGGCTCCGGAGGAAGACCGTGATGCGCAGTGACCTGTACGGCGCGCTTATTCTGCTCGCTTACTACATCGTGGTCTGTGCGATTATCCCCATTCCGCTGAAATGCTTCACCCGCATTCCGGCCGAGGTAATCCGTAAGTTTCAGCACATCGGCTACAGCCTCTCGATTTTCCTGTTGCTGCATCTGTTCAGCGCGTGGTATGCGGCCATCGCCGCTTCGCTGTTACTGGTTGCGATCGGCTATCCGGCGCTGATGCTGCTCGAGCGAACGCGCTGGTATCACCGGGCATTCGCCGACCGCACGCGCGGGGGCGGGGAGTTCAGGTCGTCGCTCCTCGCGGTGCAGGGCACGTTCGCCGTGCTGATCGCGGTGCTCTGGGGCGGTTTCGGCGCGCGATGGACGCCGGTGATCGGCGTCGCAGTTATGGGTTGGGGCTTCGGGGATGCGGCCGCCGCGCTCATCGGAAAATGGTGGGGGCGGCGCCACGTGGTACTGCGCTGGGTCGACGGGGCCAAGACGTGGGAGGGTTTCATATCGATGGTGGTCTTCGCGGCAGTTGCCATCACCCTGACCCTCTTTCTCTACGCCCGCCTCCCGTGGTATCGCAGCCTGGCAATCGGCGCGCTCGTTGCCCCGCTCTGCGGCATAGCCGAGCTTGTCTCACACCGAGGGTCGGATACGATCGTCGTGCCGATTGTCGCAGCGGCGACGATCGCACCGCTCATGGCGCTCTTCTCGAGCGTCGGGTGGTAGGTCATGACAGCCGGTGGTGGGCGATCGAAGGCGGCGACCCGACTGGTGACCGGCAGCGACCGCCGCCCGAGGTCACCTGAGCTCACCGGCGAACAGCGTTTCCGTCGGGAGCGGACCCTGCTGCTCGCCGTCGTCCTGAGCGCGTTCGGCCCGTTCGTCACCGGCTACGCGGTCATCGTCAGCGAATCGGCGACGCAGATGGCCGACTTCGTGCGACGAACGATCGAGCTGGGGGCGATGATTGTCTCCTGGGCGGTCTTTCGTTTCCTCGCACGCAGCGTCAGTGCCGGGGCGGTTCCCGGCATCCGCCGGCACGCGCTGCGCCGCCTTGCAAACGGAAGCGTCGCCGCGGCGATGGGAGCATCATCGCTTACGATCGCCGTCCTCGCTCTCTCGCGCGGTGGAGCGTACACGGCCGGCGGGAATGTCTATCCGGGACTCGCCGTTGCGCTGCTGGGGCTCGGTGTGAACACCGCGTTTCATCTGCGCTACGCGGCCATGACGCGTGAGCGCTACGATTCGATTATCGCCGCACAGCGGCGGCTCTATCTCGGCAAATCGGCGGTCGATCTCTGCGTCGCCGTGGCGCTCGGCGCCGTAGCGGTAGCGCCGGGTCACCCGGCTACGGCGGCCATCGATCTCTTCGGCTCTCTCTCCGTGGCACTCTATCTCGCATGGTCCGCCGTCGCTGCGATTCGGAAGCCGGATGCCCGTTCGGAAGCGCCCTCGGCGCATAGCGTCTGAGACTCATTGCCGGTTGCTCGACCGAGGGCGGGTTACCCTGCCGGACCGCCTTCTGCTGCATTGCGTATCCGCACCGCTTCGGATACGAATAGAGCTTCGGCGAATGGAGAAGACAAGCTATGGGGTTGGGGATCACACGCCGGCTGTACCGGGCAACGGAAGCGGCGGATAGCAAGACGAAGTGGCCGGCGGTCTCGCGACCGGTCGCCGCGGTTGTCGTCACGATCGTCGGGCTGTTTCTGTTCTCGACATGCGCGGTCGGCGAATCGGCGGACGATCGCTCGGCCGCCGGCGGGCGTGACATCCGGCTCGTCGATCAGCGCCCGGCGGTCTTCGCCGGCGCATTCACCGCGCGCGAGCCGATCGCCGGATCGCCGGTACAGTACTTCCGCGAAAGCGCCGGCGAGCCCGAGCCGGAGTTCGTCCTCGCCGGCGACGGCTCCCCGCTCGAGATCGTGGAGTTCGGTCCGAGCGGGGAACTGCCGGTCGAGGTTCGTCGCCCGACAGTTTTCGTCGTCTTCAACCAGCCGATGGTTCCCCTCGCGCGCCTCGGCGCCCCGATGGATCGAAGCCCGCTTATGCGGATCGATCCCGAACTGCCAGGCCTCTACCGCTGGCACGGCTCGCGCATTCTCTCCTTTCAACCGAACGAGCCGATGACCGCACAGCTCGAATACGATGTAACGATCGGCGCCGACGCCGCATCGCTTCTCGGTATGGAGCTCGCCGAGCCACACCGCTTTTCCTTCTATCGTGAGCCTCTCGACATCGTTGCACTCTATCCCGGCACTCCGGCATCCGACCCGCCGGTCGACTCCGACAATGCACCGCCGGCGCTCGCGCGGGAGGCCACACTCGAGTTCTCCTACCCGGTATCCATCGACTACATCGAACGCTATCTGGAAGTGCGGATATTGATAGATGATGATGGACACGACGTCCGGGCGCCGGCCGCTCACACGCTGCCGTTTACCCTCCGCCTCCCGGGCGGTCTCGACGACGAGCCGAACCGCCGCGACCGTACCGTCGTCCTCGAGCTCGCCGAGGAGCCGCCGGCAAACCGCCGGGTCGAGGTGACGCTTGCGGCCGGCGCGCGGTCCCGGCCGGAGTACCGCGGTCGCGAGAAGCCGGTGGCAAAGTCGTTCCACACGCTTCGTCCGTTCGCCTACCGGCAACACCGTACATTCAGTTACTACCGCGCCGGTTCGCTCGAGCAGGATGCGACAACGGTGTTGCTCGACTTCTCGCACCCTCCGGCGGCGCAAGAGTGGAACGATGTACTGCGCGTCTCGCTTCCGGTCGACGACATGGGCGATCACATCACACGATTCGGGAATACAATCCGTCTCGACAACCTGCCGGTCGAATACGAGTCGACCTACGAAATCGAGATCATGTCCCACCTGCGCGATGTGCACGGCAGACGGCTCGCCCCGACCGAAGATAGCGAGGAGTTCGCCGCGGCCACCGTCGCGATCGATGTGCCGGCCGCCGGTAGCTACTTCCACACGCCGAATCGCGGCGCGCGAATGTACGAGGCGGAGTTTCCGCCGCGCGTCATTTTCGAGCTTCAGAATCCGCTTCCCGGGGTGTGGCGCGCCGGCGCAACCGACGACCAGTTCGCGGGCTTTCGGCCGGATACACTCGAGCCGTACGACCTCGATCACATCGAACGAAACAGAAAGCACTTCGAACAGGTCGACCTCGGAGAATATCTCAACGAGGACGGCTACGGTTCGGTCGGTGTTTCGTGGAACTTCGCCCCGCGCCGGGACGACGGAGGGGTCGACCCGCGCCGGCAGATCGACCTGCAGCTTCAGGTCACCGATCTCGGCGTGACCACGCGCTACGCACACAACCGGCTGCTCGTTCTGGTACGCTCTCTCGAGAGCGGCGAACCGGTCGGCGGTGCGCACGTGACGCTCTCCAATTACGAGCGGCCCGGCGGACCGAGGTGGGACGCTCGCACCGACGAGGACGGACTGGCGGCGATCGATCTGCCGGCGGAGAGCTACGCGCGCGAGCTGTCGCTCGGCGAGTGGCGCGACCGGCTGCAGCTGGAGGTGAGCCACGGAAGCGACCGGGTCCTCTTTCGCCCGGGAGACGATCACAACACCTACCGCCACGGTGTCGGCAACCGCGTAGGCCCGGTCCGCGCCGGAACGCCGGAGCCGGTGCCGTACCTCGTCACAGACCGCGGGCTCTATCGACCGGGGGAAGAGGTGGCCGTGCGTCTCATCGATCGTACGCTGACCGCCGGCGAATACGAGCCGTACGAAGGCGCGTATACGATTACGGCGGGCGAGGATCGGTGGAGAGCCGAGCCGTTCGGGCGTATCGAGGAGCGTACGAGCGCAAGCGGCGGCGGGTACGCTACGATCCGGCTGCCCGAAGACCTCGACCCCGGCTGGTACGTCATCGAGTACTCGAGACCGGAGATGGAGTGGCCGCACCGGGTGGGCTTTCAGGTTGCCCACTTCCGCCGTGCGGCGTTCGCCGTCGATGTGACAACGCCGCCGGAACCGGTGTTCCGCGGCGATCGATTGCGTTTCGCAGTCGCGGCGGAGTTCCTGGCCGGCGGCGCCGTCTCCGGCGGTACACACTCATACACGTGGACGCGACACCCGAGCGCTTATCGGCCGCCGGGAGATGACTGGGAAGAGTTCCGGTTCGGCCCGCGGGTCGTCGAGCACAGTCGCGTGATCGATCGCGGCGAAGGCGTTCTCGATTCCGCCGGACGGAGCTCGCGCAGCATCGAGACCGGCACGGAGGGAGTCGCCGGCATGATCTACCGGTTCGAGCTCGAGGCTCGCGTGCGGGACGCCTCGCGGCAGGAGATCGCATCGCGCGCTTCGACGCTCGTGCATCCGGCGGAGTTCTATCTCGGGACGAAACTCGCCTCCGGCGACGACGGATGGATGAGCTTCACCGAGGCGGGGCAGACGACCGAGGCGCAGATCGTCGCCGTTCGACCGGATGGCGGCTCCTACGACGGGATCGCCGAGCTCCGCGTGGAGTGGATCGAACGGCGGCGCGAGGCGATCCAGCAGCGTGGTGTCGGCGGACGCATTCACACGCGCTATGAGACGGTGGACGAAATCGTCTCGCAAGAGACGCTCGAAATGCGAGGTGGAAACATCATCACCTCCTTTACTCCTGAGAATGCCGGGCGCTACCTGCTCCGGGTTTCCGCGGAGGATCGAGAAGGGCGCACCGCGCTGACCGAGCTGGGCTTCCTCGCGATCGGGGCGCAGTGGGTCGGCCGCCTGTCGGCGGCACCCGATGAGATTTCGATCAGAGCTGTGCGCGAGCGCTACGAAGTCGGCGATACCGCCGAGCTCGTCGTCGAAACTCCGATTCCCGACGGGCGCTACCTTCTGAGCATCGAACGCGACGGAATCCTCGACCACCGCTTCGTCGACATCGAAGGATCGGCAGGCACGGTCGAAGTCGAGATCGCCGACGAACATGTGCCTGTGGTCTACGTGGCGCTCTCCAGCGCGAGCGGGCGGACCGCCGATCCCCCGCAGAGCTACTTCGACCCGGACCTCGGCAAGCCGACCGGTTTCTTCGGGATTGCCGCGATAGCGGTCGATCCGGCGCCGCGCCGTCTGGATATCGAGATCGAACCGGACCGCGAGGTCTACCGGCCGGGCGCCGAAGCGCAGGTGCGCGTTCGCGTGACCTTGGAAGGGCTGCCGGTGGAGGGCGCGGAGGTTTCGCTGTTCGGCGTCGACCGCGGTGTGCTCGATCTCATCGACTACCGGATACCCGATCCGATCGAACGCTTCTACAGCCCGGCGCGATTTCCACTCGGCGTACGAGGCGCCGACTCGCGAAACCTCCTCGTCGACCCGGTCGTCTACGAGGCGGACTCGCTGCACGGCGGCGGTGGCAAGGGCGCCGAGGCTCCCGGCGAAGCGGCCGCCCTCGACGACCGGGCCGACTTTCGGCCGCTTGCGGTGTTCGAGCCCGAGCTCATCACCGACGCCGACGGGTACGCCGGCGTTTCGTTCGAGTGGCCAGATTCGCTGACCGTCTACCGCCTGACAGCGATCGCCGCCGAACGCTCACACTTCGGACGGCAGGAGCGTGAAGTCTCGGTCGAGAATCGTGTTACCGTCCGGGAGGCGCTGCCGCAGTCGATGCGGGTACGGGACACCGCCTTCGCCGGCCTGGTGCTGACCAACCGAACCGAGGTGGCGCAGCGGATAGAGGTGTCGTTAGAGATTGATGATGAATCAGCGGGCGCCGCGAGCCCGCTTACACCGGAGCGCGCGCGGCAGCCGGCGCCGGCGCTCGATTCAGTCGACGATCGCACCGGCGGACCGCATCTCCCGGACGGGGAGCCGCATCGCTTCGAGCTCGGAGCCGGAGAGACGATCGAGCAGCGCTTTCTGCTGTCGTTCGCCACGCCGGGCACAGCACGGTTCGCCTTCACCGTTCGAAGCGATGTTGTGAACGAGCGCCTCCATGCCGAGCTGCCGGTGAGAGCCGACTCCGCGCGCGAGGCGTTTACGATCGCCGGATCTCTGGACGGCGGGGCGAGCGCCGAGGAAGCGCTCGTGCTGCCGCGCTCGGTTCTGCCGGGAAGCGGCGCGCTCGAGCTGCGCTTCACAGGAGTACGGTTCGACCATCTGCGCGAGCCGTTTCGCCGCTGGATGGATATCGATGACGATCGCTCCCTGGAGATGCTGGTCTATCGCGCGGCGCCGTTCGCGCTCCTCGGCGATCGGGTCGGCTACGTACTCGCGGAGAAGGCCGAGACGGCGAGGCGGCACGCCGAGTGGCTCTTCGACCGCCTCGGCGCCTTCCAGCACCGTGACGGCGGGTTCGTGTTCCGCCCGCAGCATACGCACGCTTCGTTCGCCTCGCCGGCACGCCAGACGTTGCTCGGCGGACAGGCAGTGCTCTGGATGCACGAGACCGGTTACCGACCCTCGGACCCCGGCGATCCCGTCTCGGGCGAGGATACCGGCCGATCCGGCGATCCCGCGCAGGACAAAGATTCCGGCCGATCCGGCGATCCCGCGCCGGCCGACGCTCCTTTGCACGGCGGCCCCTCTCCGATCGGCGACACGGCCGCCGCCCGCTCGGTCGACGAAGCGGCGCTCGCCGGACGCCTGAGCGCACTCGCGGTCGATGAGCGCGCCGCCCCGTTCGAGCGCGCCTGGGGGGTGCTGCTTCTGTCCGCCCTGGCACCGCGGCATGACATCGCAGCGGAGGTGAATGCGGTCGCACAACTCGGCGACGAGCTGGGAGCCGGCGGTTACGCGCTGCTGTCGGTTGCCGCCGAGCGTACCGGGCAGCGGCAGACAGCGAACTCGGCATTCGATCGCTTGCGATCGCTGCTGCAGGTAGGGACCAGGAGCGTCGACTTCGTCGAGACGTACGATGCGCGATCGTACTTCGATTCGACGGTCGTCCGTTCGGCAACCGCGCTTCTCGCCTACCGCGCCCGCGAGCCGGAGTCGATAGTACCCGACCGTCTGCTCGCGACCATTACCCGGGCGACGACCGGAAGCCCGTGGACAGGTTCCTTCGATACGATGTGGGCGGCGATTGCCGCCGCCTCGATGGACGAAGCGGTGGACGACGACCCGATCGAGATACGAACGCTGCTCGCAGCGCGCGAGCTCTTCTCCGCGGAGGTCACGGCACTGCACGAGGAGCCGAGTGCTCACCGGCTCGCGCTCGATGCATTTCCGCTTTCGGAGATCGAACGCGGTAGCCCCCACCCGCTTCGCTTCGAGAACAGAGGCGAACGGTCGCATTTCTACTCGGCGACCCTCTCCTACGATCTGCCGAGCGAGATCGTACGGGCGCGCGATGAGGGTTTCTCGATCTATCGCGAGATCGAAGATCTCGAAGGCAACCCGATATCGCCCGAAGAGCTCGTCGCGGGCAACACGTACCGCATCTCGGCGACAATCGGATCCGACCGCAACCGATTCGGCGCTTTCCTGCGCGTGCCGGTAGCCTCAGGGATGGAGGTGCTCGACGGTTCGCTTGCCACCACAGGCAGTTACGCCGAGGCCGGCGGAGTCACCGGTCGCGAATGGACACGGGAAACCGACTACGGCGATACGGAGAGCTACATCGGGGAGGGGTTCGCCACCTGGTCGCCGGGCCGGTGGCACTTCTATTCGATAGAGCCGGAGCAGCGGATCTACCCCGGTTCGGTCACCTACTACTTCCCGCAGCTCTACCCCGGCACACAACGCGTGAGCTTCCTCGCCCGCGCTGTGAACCCCGGCGTGTACCCGGTTCCGCCGGC
>SLIN01000030.1 GCA_007135605.1 Spirochaetales bacterium
CCCGGTACGATACCGCACCGCTCGATATCCGGAGAAGAGAGGCGAGGCGACTGATGGCGGAGGCGGGATACGCCGATGGCTTTGCCATGGGACATCTGACGCGCGCGATCATGCCGGAGGGAGGCGAGTTCCTGAAGGCGCAACTCGCGGGGTTGAACATCGATCTCCAACTCCAGCTGGTTGACGAGGGGGAGTGGAATCGAGCGCGGGTGAGTCTCGATTACGATTCTCAGCAGGGACGCCTTACCCCATCGCCGATTCCGGAGGGAACCGAGTCGGTATACGGGCGATACAAGTACAATCCGGATGCCTACTCGAAACACGACGATGAAAACCTCGACGCGCTGTATCGCCAATTACGCGAGTCGATCACCGCCGAGCGACGAGTAGAGGTGTGGCGACGGATCTCACGGTATCTCTTTTACGAGCAGACCTACATCATTCCGGTCGCTGAATCGATCGATGTGGTGGCGTATCGATCGTATGTGCGCGGCGTTGTTGTTCCGCCGGAAGATATGCATACACACACCGATTTCGCGACGGTATGGCTCGATCTATGACGGTGTCGACTGAGACGACGCTCGCTGGAGTGCGTTCGCCGATCGCGAGGCTTCAGCTGCGGGGGTACTCGTGAGCCGGTATATCGCTCGTCGGATTGCGCTCATCATCCCTACCGCCATTGTCTCCTCGATGGTGGTGTTCGCGGTTATGCGGGTGCTTCCCGGCGATGTCGCGCTCGCAATTCTTGCCGACACACCGCACACCGTTGAGATGAGGGAGACCCTGCGCGAGGAGCTGGGGCTAAATGAACCGTTGTTTATTCAGTATCTCCGGTGGATCGGAAGCATAGTCAGCGACGAGCTCGGTGGCCGCTCGCTTGAGACCGGCGAGCGTGTCCGAAACGTCATAGCCGGTCAGATGTCGGTGACCGCCTTGCTGAGCGTGTACGCTGTTCTCGCTTCAGTTATAGTCTCCGTACCGGTGAGTGTACTGGCTGCGCTCCGACGTGGACGATGGCTCGACAACGTCATACAGACCGCTTCGCGAATTGCACTCTCGGTGCCGACGCTCTTCGCCGCGTTGCTGCTCGTGTGGCTATTGCTGCGACTCTTCGGGTGGTCGGCTCCGATAATCTACTCCGGGCCTGCCGAGCATCCTCGCGAGCATCTCGAAATCATGCTGTGGCCGGTGGTGCTCCTCACGTTGGCGTATGCGCCGCACATCGTGCGGGTAACTCGGGCACGACTCCTCGACGTGCTCGGCAGCGACTACGCAGAGAGCGCGAGGGCCCGGGGGATTCCCGAGGCGCGGGTAGTCGTGGGGCATGCCCTGCCGAACGCGGCGATTACCGTAATAACGGTCGTGGGACTGCAACTCGGCGTACTGATCAGCGGAGCCATCGTGGTGGAGGTGATATTCGGGTTGCCCGGGATCGGCCGTGGAATCGTGCGAGCTGCCCTCGCTCGCGATTATCCGGTAGTGCAGAGCTCGGCGATGGTGCTCGTAGTGCTGGTTCTATTCGTGAACTTCGCGGTCGACGTTGCATACGCAGGTGTCGACCCTCGCGTGCGTTACGGGAGGCGAACGTTGTGAACCGATCTGCTCGGGAGTCCGGACACGTTCCACTCGGCTTTATTGCGTCGGTGATTATCGCCGTGCTTATCGTCTCCGGCACGCTTGCAGCCGATCTGCTTGCACCATACGATCCGCTCGAACAGGATGTCGGCCGGCGACTCGTTGCACCGGGAGCCGAGCACCTGTTCGGAACCGACGGCTTCGGAAGGGACGTATTCAGCCGCACACTCCACGGGGGGCGGATGTCCATAATCGTTGCACTCTCCTCGGTGTTCGCCGCCGGTGCCGCGGGTACAGCCATCGGCACGGCGTCCGCATACGCCGGCGGACGGCTCGATATCGTCGTCCAACGCGCAGTAGATCTCCTGCTCGGCTTTCCGTTTCTCGTCATGGCGCTTCTCGTTGTCGTGGCGATCTCCCCGTCTGCACCTGCGGTAGCCGGGGCGATTGCGATCTCGCTTGTGCCGCTCGTGACCAGGGTCGCCCGCTCGGCTGCACTCTCGGTCGCGAACGAGGAGTATGTGCTTGTCGTTCGCTCAACCGGGGCGGGAGCAGGACATATCATGATTCGGCACATCCTGCCGGCCGCGGGCCCGCCGATCGTTGCGTATCTCGCCACGTGTCTCGGTGCGGCGATTGCAGCCGAAGCGACGCTTAGTTTTCTCGGCCTCGGGCTACCCCCACCGTATCCGTCGTGGGGTCGTATGCTGCAGGAAGGAAGCCGGGCATATTTCGATGCCGCGCCGTGGGTTACCTTGCTCCCGGGCCTCGTGCTCTCCTTGACGGTCGTGAGTGTGACCGCGATCGGCGATCGCCTCGGCCGGCGGAGAGTACATACCGAGGCGGTTCAGTGTGTTGCGCAAACCGACGAACGGCCGTAAGATAGGTGAGTACATGCGGTCGGCCATGACCGCAGCGCCGCCTTTCCCTTGTATATCAGTCGCGCACGGCCGACCGTGAGACAGCTCCGAACGGGGAGCAGTTATGGCACGGTCATATCAAGTCAGTGCAGCAGGTACACCCAGGGCGTTTGTTTCCGTGTGTGCCGCCGCACGCGATGCGTCTCACAACTTTCACCACACTTTTCACCATAATACCGCAATCTATCCGAGGGGCGACCTGAAGTATTACGCCGGTGTGTCCCGGCCTCGGACTCGAGTGTGGTTGCCGTACTACCCGACCCGAAACGCGCGGTACCGCCTTCCTCTTCAGAAGGCGGCCCCCGATTCGACCGAGGTCGGTAGAAGATTTCGTCCGAATTCGCTCAATAAACGCAAATTTTCGCCGATATACTGAATTTCAAGCTTGACAGTTCCGAATTTGTTATGGCAAACTTACAAGTAACAAAAGAGCCGGTATGTTTTCTTGAAATGAGGCGTGCCGGACGAAATTATCCAGGAGGTGTCGTATGAAGTGGCAGGGATATAATGAGAAGGCAGCTGAGCGAGTGACCGACGCGATCACGAAGGTTTTCGGGACCCGCTCGTTTTATACCATTGTGGCGCTCGCAACGCTCGCCGTCGTGCTCGCCGCCACCGTCAAGTGGAGCGGCTGATCAGGCTCATCAGCATTCACGCTATCTGTACTGCGAAAACGCCGGTTGTTGGCTGGTTTCTAATGGCCCGGTGTTTTCGCAGTAATTCTCTTCTTCCCGTTTTTTCTTGTAGAAGCTTTCTTCCGGCTACCTAGCAGTGTATCCTATAGAAGTTGATTCTGTTCTATAGAGTATAAGCAACAGTATTACGTTCGAACCGTCGAGCACCGCTTCCCCAGTTGCTTCGTTGCCCGGACAAATGCGGCTGTGGTATGGTTGGCCGATGTCTCTCAAGGCGCGGCTGTATCTGGTAGTGGTAGCGGTAGCGAGTGTCTATGTCGTTGCCGCGGGATTGCCCAATCTCGATTTCCCTCGGTACCTCTTCGCCCTCGTGCTCCTCTCGGCTGCGTCATTCTTCTCTCAGGTCTACGAGCTCGAGGTTATTCCGCACTACACGATCTCGACGCAAACGGCTCTCGCGCTCGCTGCAATCTATATCGGGGGCCTGGAATTGGTTGTCTGGGTGACGATACTGTCCTCGCTGCCGGCTGAGCTGGTGCTGCGGTGGGACAAGCTCAAAACCGATCGGACGCGATTCGTCGAGCTCGTGCTATTCAATACCGCCCAGATGCTGATCAGCGTGGCGATCGCCGCTCACGTGTTCGCCGCGATCACTGCGTTGGACACTGCTTCCGTCTTCGGTACAGGGGCCGTCCTCGAAGGCGACTATGTCGCCATGATCGGGGCGTTTCTCGCGTATATGCTCGTCAATCATTCGCTCGTCGCCGGGATAATCTCGTTGAGTTCCGAAGGCCGGTTCCTTACCGTGCTCAGGTTCGGTCTCAGGAATCTACCCCTGCAGTTCATCACAATGGGGGTGCTGGCGATTCTGATCAGCACCCTCTATGACAGCGCGCCGCACAATCTGATTCTCGTGTTTGTGCCGCTCGCACTGGTGCACTACTCGGTTCGCAGCTACCTCAGGTTGCGCCGCGACTCGCACCAGGCGTTCAAGCGTATAACCGATCTTCTGGCACACCGCGACGAGTACACGGGAGAGCATTCCGACGACGTGGAAGAGCTCGCGGCAGAGCTGGCGTCCGCCTTCGACTTGTCGGATGAGAAGATCGAGGTCGTGCGTGTGGGCGCGGCGATTCACGATATCGGCAAGATTGCAATTCCGGACGCCATTCTGAATAAGCTCGGGGCGCTCGAGCCGGAAGAGTTCGAGACGATGAAAACGCACACGACGATCGGCGCCGATATTGTTTCGAATCTCGACATATACCGGGACGTCGTGCCGATCGTCCGGCACGAGCACGAGCACTGGGACGGTTCCGGCTATCCCGACGGGCTGGTTGGGGAGAGCATTCCGCTCGAGGCGCGCATTGTCGCCGTTGCGGATGTATACAGCGCGCTAACCACCGAGCGGGCCTATCGTCCGCCGAAAGGGTTGCCACTGAAGTATTCACTCGAGGAAGCGTGCGCGATTCTGCGTGATATGGCCGACAGAATACTCGATCCGACGCTCGTCGAGGTCTTCATCGAGCGGGTGTTGGCCAGCGGACGAAAACGGGACGAGGGAGGCGCTTAAGTGATTGCCGTTGGAGCCGTTCTACTCGGCCTGTTAATCGGATTCTCGCGGGGAGGAACTCTGAAAGGTATCGGCGAGCTTCGGCTGAGAGGATTGTGGGTAGTCTTTGCAGCGTTGCTGATACAGATGCTCATCTTTCCGTCGCCATTAATAGGCCAACCTCCGATTCGGGTTGGAACGCAATACCTGCACATTGCTTCGTACGCACTTATCGTCGGGTTTCTCGTCTGGAACCGGCGGGTTCTGTGGCCTGTTATGCCCGGAATGGTGCTGAATCTCGTAGCGATCGTGGCGAACGGCGGGTACATGCCTGCCAGCGTGGACGCGCTCTACGCTTCAGGTCGTACTGCCGTGGCTCGCGCGCTTTCGGCTTCGCCCGACGGCACGCTCTCGAATGTGGTCGCCATGGGGGAGAGCACCCGATTGGACATTCTCGGCGATTGGCTGTACGTGCCGCCGTCGGTACCCCTGGCGACGAGCTTCAG
>SLIN01000322.1 GCA_007135605.1 Spirochaetales bacterium
GCCGAAATCAGTACGGCGAGGAAATTCAGGTCGATGTTCATAGCCGAAACCCCCTTCAGTGCGTATACACGGCCTTTACCACATCCGAGGGGCGGCGTCCAGGGGCGTGGTACCGCGGTCGTCGGACGGCGGGCTGTCGCTGACTATCGCCGCACGGGCTCGGCGACGCTTTGACTGTCACCCACCGTTAATAGAGAATGATACCCTGGAGAAGATGAATGCAATACAGGAGACTCGGCACGAGCGGACTCAAGGTTTCGGAGATCTGCCTTGGAACGATGACCTTCGGCCACACCACCGACGAGGCGGAGGCGAAGCGAATCGTCGACCTCGCGCTTGACCGTGGTGTGAACTTCTTCGATACGGCGAACACATACAGCGGCGGGCGCTCGGAAGAGCTCCTCGGCGCCGCACTTTCGGGCAAACGCCGGGGAGCGGTGATCGCCACGAAGTTCTTTAATCCGGTCGGCGACAATCCGAACGATTCCGGCGGCTCACGCTACTATATTATGAACGCTGTCGAGGAGAGCCTCCGCCGCCTCGATACCGACCACATCGACATCTACTACATACACCATCTGGATATCGAGACACCGATCGAGGAAACGCTCCGCGCCCTCGACGACCTCGTACGCGACGGCAAGGTGCGCTACATCGCGTGCAGCAACTATCCGGCGTGGCGCCTGGCCGACGGATGGTGGACGAGCGTCCATCACGATCTCGAGCGGTTCATCTGCTATCAGGCTGAATACAGCCTCGTCGTTCGAGATATTGAAGAGGAGCTCGTGCCGCTGTGCATCGATAAGGGAATCGGGATTGTCCCCTGGGGCCCGCTCGCCTTCGGCTTCCTCACCGGCAAGTACAAACCGGGAGAGCGCCGGGTGGAAGGCACGCGCTCCGCCGAAGGCTGGGTATGGCCGGAAGGGCATTTCGCCGCGAACGCGGATGAGTCGCTGTCGGCGCTCCTCTCGGTTTCCGCCGAGCTCGATTGCTCACCTGCGCAGGCGGCGCTTCGCTGGATCGCCGACCGGCCCGGTGTTACTTCGGCGCTTGTCGGCGCGCGTACCGCCGCGCAGTTCGAGGACAACCTCGGCGCGGTCGCGCTCGAGCTGCCCGCCGAGGCCGAAGAACGCCTGGAGACGATTTCGAAGCTGCCGGAACGCTATCCGTGGTCCACGGAGAAGACGATGCCCGAACGTCGCGCGAGCGCGGTTCGGTCTCCGGGCGGGAGCTCGAGAAAACGCTGAATGCATCCCGACAACAGTTTCGCTCGATCGATATCGCCGGTGTTGATCCTGATGACCATGGTCTTTTTCGTGGTCATGCCGCGGTTTCTCCTCTCACCGCTGCTTCTTCGCATCGGCGATAGCTTTGCAGTCGATTACGGGACGGCATCGACGGTATTTCTTTCCGCCTCCTTCGGTTTCGTCGCCGGCCTCCTCACTTCGGGGTTCGTCGCGAAACGCTTGACGCACCGGTGGACGATCGTTTTCTCGATCGGTGCCACCGGCGTTTCTCTCATCGCGCTCACGACGGTAGCGAATCTTTGGGCATTTCACGTGCTCCTGGTTATCTGCAGTTGGGCGACCGGCCTCTATCCCGGCTCGGGAGTGTCGTCGGTCGCATCGGCTGTTCCCGATCGCCATCGGGGAAAGGCGCTCGCGCTCCACGAATCGGGGCCGAACCTCGCGTTCATCGTAGCGCCGATTATCTCGGCGCTCCTCGCTCCGTTGGTCGGCTGGACCGGCGTGTTTGCGGCCGTTGGCGCCTGCGCGATCGGCTGTGCGCTCGTCTTTGCGCGCTTCGGAACCGCCTCGACCGACCCGGCGAGGTCCATCAGCTACTCCGACGCGCGGCTGCTCGGACGGAATAAGTCGTTCTGGGTGATTGTGATTCTGCTGATGGTGGCCGCCGTCGGAGCGATCGGCATCTACTCGGTTCTGCCGACCTTTCTCATGACCGAACACGGCTACAGCGAGCGGTTCGTGAACAACTTCGTGGGAGTGTCGCGGATCGCCGGGTTCGTCGCGATTTTTGCCGCCGGAGCGTTCACCGACCGATTCGGGTTCAGCGCCGTTGCAGCGGCTATAGTCGGAGTGACCGGAGTGCTCACGCTGCTGATCGGGGTCACCACTGGAACGGCGCTTCTCGCGGCCGTCTTTCTGCAGCCGCTTCTGGTGCAGTCGTTTTTCCCGGTGGGCATTAATGGACTCACTATCGTCGTCCCGCCGGAGCTTCGCAATGTCGCGGTCTCACTGGCGATTCCGCTCGCGAACGTGGTGGGTACCGGCCTCGCTCCGCGTGCGCTCGGTGCCGCGGGGGCGGCGGGCCGGTTCGGCGCAGGCTTCGTCGTCGTCGGTATCGCCACGATTTCGGGAATCGCATTGCTTCCGCTTCTGCGCGGGGGACCGCTCGCACGGAGACGACACATGCTATAATGGTTCGGTAGAGGGTACTCGAGATGGTGCACGGCAGGAGTGTTCGGCTCGGCCGCACGCACCGAGTGCTCTGTGTACTGGCGATTGTAGGAGCGCTTGTGGTAGGGGCCGCTCCTTCGGCCGCCGAAGAGCACGAGCTTGCCGCCGAGTCGAGCACAGTCGACAACCCGCACGACTACATGCCGCCCGGCAAGAGATATGCACGCGTTACCGAACGCACTCCCGTTTTCGAGTCACGCGACGATATCCTCGACGATCGCGTCTCCGACCGGCACGGCAGCGCTGACGCCGAGGTCTGGGTGGTCGTTCATGACCGCACGGAGGTCGATGGCGAGCCCTACTATCTCGCAGGCTGGGACTGGAACACGAGCGCCTGGATACCGGGAGACTCGCTGTCGTTTTCCCTCACACTCTCGCCGCTGCGCGGTGTGGACTTGACCGATCGCTCGGGCCGGCGGCCGGCGCTGGTCCATGTGGATAGCGCACCGGTCCACGATGCTCCGCCGGCGGAGGCAGGAGACGAGATACACCACACCTCTTCCCGCCTCGGAGCGCTCACCCGCTACGATCTGGTCACGGTGAAGGAAGAGGTCACAACGGCTGCCGGGAGCTGGTATCGCATCGGCTCCGACCAATGGATCGACAGCGAGAACGTTCGCGAACTGACGCCCGGCGACAGACCGGAGTCGATCGACGCCGACGAGCGCTGGATCGAGGTCAATCTGCGGAAACAGACCCTCTTCGCGCACGAGGGCGACACACCGTTGTTCGCCACCCTTGTATCAACCGGCCGCGAGGGCCGGGAGACCATCACCGGCCTCTTTCGCCCGTGGATCGTGCTGCGCAGCGCACCTATGCGGGGACGCAGCTTCGGCCTCGACTACGATCTCGCACACGTCCCGTGGGTCGTCTACTTCGAGGGCTCCTTCGCCTGGCACGGTACCTACTGGCACGACCGCTTCGGCACGCGGATGAGCGCCGGCTGCATAAACTTGAGCCCCCACGATGCGAAGTGGCTCATCGAGTGGGCCGAACCGTCGCTCGACGGAGCAGCTGTCGCGAGGCCGGACGAGAGGCAGCCGGGGACATGGGTTTATATCCGAGGTTAGATTGGGCACCGCTGCCCGCCGACCGACGATCGAATCGCACGATCTAAACATCGCTCCAACTATTCCGGACAATATCTTAACAAAGCCTTGACATAAACCGCCTTCGAAGGCGAGGGTGAGTGTGGAGGCGGCCAATGCGGTATCTGCGTTCACCGGTAATGATAGCTCCGGCCCTGCTTCTGCTAATCGGTCTCGCATCCGCTATCGATGCATGGTACCTGCTCGAACAGTACGTCGGCTTCTACAATACGGTCGTTGCCGCCGAAGATATCGATCGCATCCGCGCACGCGGCGATCTCGAACCGGCCACCGAACAGCTCTTCGACCGTGTCCACGAAATTCGCGAGTTCGCCTACGAGGAGCTTGGCCTGCGGCGAAGCACCAATTTCACCCGGTATACCGAGCTCGACCGAAATCACCTCGTGTCGGTCGTTTCGGCGGTCGAAAGCGACAGCCTGCGACGGCATATGTGGAACTATCCGGTTCTCGGTCCGCTTTTCTACCGCGGCTTCTACGATGAGGATCGCGCGCGGCGGGAGGCGGAACGCCTGGAGGCGCGCGGCTACGATGTCCATATCCGGCGGGTGAACGCATTCAGCAGCCTCGGCTACTTCTCCGATCCGGTCTACAGCTTCATGGCCGATTACGACGATTACCGGCTCGCCAATCTGATCATTCACGAGGAAATGCACGCGAACACCTGGATCACCGGACAGAACGTCTATAACGAAGAGATAGCCACCTTCCTCGGAGACGAAGGCGCCGCGCAGTTCATCGCCCACAAGTACGGGAGGGACTCCGAGGAGTACCGTGCGATCGCAGCCGGCCGCGCCGACCGCGAGGCGTATCGGGAGTGGATCCGCGGTGTTTATGCGGAGCTCGGCGAGGCGTACCGCACGCTGCGCACCCGCGATGAGCGACTCGAGGCAAAGGAGCACATTTTCGCCGAGGCGCGAGCCCGCCTGCGAGAGCGTTACGACAAGCTTTTTGTCACAGAGCGCTACCGTCACCTCGCCGAGGCGCCGCTGAACAATGCGGTTATCGACGCCGGCTACAGCTATGCCGGAGACCTCTCACTCTACTACGATCTGTACGAAGAGCTCGGCGGCGATCTCGCCGCGGCGGTCCGAATCTTCCGCGAAAGCGCCGCCCACCCGAACGCACCGAAAACGTTCGTAGCCGCCGCGCTCGACGGAATCCGCCTGGCCGCCGGCGAACCGGAAGAAACCGACGCCGGCTTCTGAGCCGGGGCCGCGTTCGAGTACGCTGTATCGTTACGACCGGTGCGAAAACGCCGCCGGAGCATCGAGGACCTGGATGCGGCCGCCGAACTCCTCGGAGATCGCTCCGGCATCGACCATCGCCGAGATTACCGGCTCGACGATATCGCCGGGTACGCTGATCGTGCTTCGCTCGCGTGCGGCGACCCCGCCCTCGGTATCGGCGATCGGCAGTCGTCGGATCCGTGAGGTCGTTGCACCCCCGGCACCGGCTGCGATCGCCGCGTCGACGAGCCGGCCGGCCCTCCCTTCCGAGCAGACCAGCGCGATCTCGCGATTGTCGAGTCGAAGCAGCCGCGTCGGATCGCCACCGTGCGGGTCGATGGTCGCGAAGC
>SLIN01000120.1 GCA_007135605.1 Spirochaetales bacterium
CCGATGCGAAACGATACGACGAGCTGCCGGGACGGGCGCAGGATTATATTCGGTTTATCGAGAGTCGAGTCGAGGCCCCGATCGACATCGTGAGCGTTGGAAGCGATCGCGATCAAACGATTATTCGGCGAAGTCCATGGACACCATAGTCGTACTCGATTTCGGTAGTCAGACTACGCAGCTCATCGGGCGTCGTATCCGTGACCTCGGTGTGTACAGCGAGGTGCTTCCCGGCACTGAGCCAATACCGGAGTCGATACGGCGTACCATGAAAGGGGTAATACTCAGCGGAAGTCCCGCGAGCGTGCACGAACCGGATGCGCCGAAAGTGAACGAGAGCGAGTTGTCGCCGGATGTGCCGGTCCTCGGAATCTGTTTTGGGCTTCACCAGCTCATCGAGAGAGCAGGCGGTACTGTCGAGCGCGCTTCGCGGCGTGAGTACGGACGGGCACCGCTACGGTTTCGCAACAACGCCGAGGCTCATCCGCTTTTCCGGGGAGTACCCGACGGTTTTGTCAGTTGGATGAGTCACGGCGACAGCCTTTCCTCTTTACCGGACCGTTACGAAGTACTCGCCGAATCGAGCTCAGGTATTCCGGCCGCGGTACGTTCGGAATCCGAACAAATTCTCGGTATTCAGTTCCACCCCGAAGTGACCCACTGCGAGTACGGTAATCGCATACTCGAGAACTTTGTCGTTGGAATCTGTGGTGCTGCGCGCGATTGGAGCATGGATCGCTATGTCGAACAGGTACGTGGCGAAGTTCGTAATGCTGTCGCGAATCGGTCGGTGCTTGTTCTGATATCGGGAGGAGTTGATTCGACCGTCACCGGAGCACTGCTGCTCGATGCACTCGACCCGGAGCAGGTGCACCTCATGTACATCGACACGGGGCTCATGCGGAAAGACGAAACCGAAGAGGTGCGACAAAGCCTTGAGGCGCTCGGTGCGACCCATCTCCATCTCATAGATGCTCGAGAGCGGTTCCTTTCGGCACTTCGCGGCGTTGCGGACCCCGAGAGAAAACGCGAGATCATAGGGGATCTTTTCATGACTGTCCAGCAAGAGGAGCTTGCAGAGCGGGAGATCGGCGAGGATCTGCTGGCCCAGGGGACGCTCTACACCGACCTGATTGAGTCGGGGAAGGGTGTTGGTACCCATGCAGAGGTCATCAAGAGCCACCACAATGTACGATCACCACTGGTGATCGAGAAACGTGAGGCCGGATCGATTATCGAGCCGCTTTCGAAGCTGTATAAAGACGAAGTGAGGCAGCTTGGACGGGTGCTTGGATTGCCCGAGTCAGTTGTAGGCCGGCATCCGTTCCCAGGGCCGGGGTTGGCGGTTCGAATTCTCGGGGAGATCACAGCGGAACGGGTACAAGTTCTCCAGCATGCCGACGCGATCTACACTGATGAGCTGCGAGCTCGGGCCCTCTATGACAAGATATGGCAGGCGTTTGCGGTGTTATTGCCGGTCCGCTCGGTAGGAGTCGTGGGCGATACTCGTGCGTACGGCTCGGTTGTCGCCTTGCGCGCTGTCAGCAGCGCCGACGGGATGACAGCCGATGTGTATCCGATGGAGAGCCGGGACCTCCTGGAAATCAGTGCACGAATCACGAACGAGGTTCCGGAGGTTGGACGGGTGGTCTATGATGTATCCAGCAAGCCTCCGGCCACTATTGAGTGGGAATAGCGCTCAGGGAGAGCTCCGACGACAGGTGGCGGCCCCGGTAATCGATTGTTTCGACGTCGATTCCTGACGCCAAACCATTGCCCCGCAGCCGAATGAGAATGGAGGTGGCGGGAATCGAACCCGCGTCCGACTGAGCCGTCTGAAGACCTCTACAGGCTTAGGTCCCGCTTGAAAAGTCTCGGCACCCGGGTTGGCGCAGGCCCTGAAGCCGGCCGGATGCCAGAGCCCGACAAAGGTGTCCCCCGACGCGGCCGGGCGCGTGCCGGGGCAAGTCCCGGTTTATGTCAGGCGAACCGCACCTCGGAACAGCGTTACGGTAGCCCGTGACCGCTATAATTTATGCGGCCATTGCAAAGTCTGCATCGTTGGCAGATAAAATTGGTGTCAGTTTAGAGAGCTAACGCTCTGCCTGCAGTCAACAGTCCGGTACCTCAATCGTCGAATCCTGTGCACCCCCGGGAACTTCCGCCATAAATCTATGCCGCCGCCGGGCATGGCGTCAAGCGTTACCGGTCGTGTGCGAGATTGAGCAGGGCGCCGTGCACTCCCGGTGTCGCGGCGAGCGCGCTGGTGGCGAGTTTTTCCTGGCTTTGATTGCCGTCGCAGTCGGTGAGAATTCCGCCTGCTTCGGTTATCACCGGATACAGCGGTGCCACGTCCCACGGTTGCACGATCGGATCGATCATCGCGTCAGCTCGACCGGTCGCGACGAGAAGGTAGCCGTAGCCGTCGGCCCATGTTCTGATCGAACCCGTCGTCTCAGTCAGGGCGCGGGAATAATTCGGGCGTCGGCGTGCGAGCTCGGCGGGATCCGTTGTCAGTACCATCGCGGCTGCGAGATCGTTGCACGGGCGAACGAAGGTGGGGGTTCCATTGAATCGGCATCCGTTTCCGATAGACGCTGAGACGGTTTCGTTGGTAATCGGATTGTGAATCACGCCGAGTTGCGGAGCGCCGTCGTGGACGACAGCGATCAATACGGTGAACAGCGGCACCCCGGTCACGAACGATTTCGTGCCGTCGATCGGGTCAAGAATCCACTTCCAATCGTTGTCGCCGGCCTGCTCGCCGTACTCCTCGCCAAGGACCGAGTCGTGTGGAAAAGCGTCATTGATGCGACTGCGGAGGAAGCGTTCGGCGTCACGATCGGCGTCGGTCACTGGCGAACCGTCGGATTTCGTCTCCGTCCGGGCGGTTCCTCCGTAGTAGTACCTGCGGATTATCGAGCCCGCCTGAACCGACAATTGTTCGGCGAAACGCTCACGGGCGACGATTTCATCAACATCGATTCCATGTTCCATATGCTCTCATGCCTCTATAACGTTCCGGGACAAACGGCCCTTGTTGCTCAACGTCCGCTCAGCTCACGCTCCTGTTCACGGCGTAGATCCCGGGCGCGAATCGTCTGCCGTTTATCGTGCAGCTTCTTTCCCCGGACAACACCGAGCTTCACCTTGACAAGTCCTCGTACGAGGTGCACATCCAACGGCACAAGGGTGAAGCCTCGTTCGGTCGCCTGTCTTTTCAGACGTTCAATCTCACTGTGCTGGGCGAGCAGCTTTCGCGGGCGCAGCGGCTCATGATTGAACTCGCTCGCATGCGACCATGGGCTTATGTTGAATGCGATTAGCCACAGCTCGTCATGCTTGATTCGGGCATACGAGTCGGAGAAGTTGAACCGTCTCGCCTTAACGGATTTCACCTCCGTGCCCTTCAGCTCGATCCCGCATTCCAACGTATCGACGACCGTGTACTCGTGGTACGCTCGCTTGTTCCGAGCGAGGACATGTGCGGACTCTTCAGCCATCGCCGGCCTCCATTGCTACAATCCGAAATCCGAGAAACGGTGTTGCCCATGTCGCGTGCTGCCCTCCGCGGCTCTCCGGTCCGATTTGCGCTTGCGAATTGGCCCAGGAGCCGCCTCGGACGGTGTAGTAGCCCGGCCGGCCGACTCCACGCAGCAAATCGTTGTGTAAGCGAAGAAACGAATCTGCCTCGTACCAAGGCGTCGATGTCCACTCCCAGCTGTTTCCGATCATGTCTATCAAACCGAGTCGACCGGTTCGGGCATCGGGGTTCTCCTCTAACGACCGCACCCCACTGGCGAGTCCGAAGACACGATTCCCGAGATCCTCGCCAACGCTGTCGAGTGCCGCCGCCCGAGCCCATTGTGCCTCGGTCGGAAGTGTGATTCGGAGCTCCGGACCGGCTCGCTCGTCCAGCCATTCGGCAAACGCGCGGGCTGCATGCCACGATATGCCGACTACCGGTTCGTCGATGCCCTGGTTCGCGAAATCGGACAGGTAACCGCTGTCGACAAATCCGGCTGCCGTCAGCTCGTTGATGCGGGAACGATCCCATTCCGGATTCGCGTTGAGAAAACCTCGCCAACTCTCGACGGAAACGGGAGAGCGTGCAATCCAGAACCCGTCAACGCGGGCGGGCAGGCGTATCGCGCCGCGGTCGGAGTTTCCCAGGAATCCGGAGTACCCGAGCAGCACGCGTCCGGAAGGGACAAGGTGAAACGGGATACCGGCGATCGACCGCTGCGATTGCGGCGGCAATTCGGTGAGCTCGTCTTCGAGCGATCGGGCGTATCCGTCTTCCGTTTGCCGGTTCCTGCTCAGCTCTCGTTCGAGAAGCGATGTCTCTCGGAGGGCATCCGAGAGCGCATCACCACCAACGGAGTCAATCCACGTAAGAAAGCCTTCAGAATGGGTGTGAAGGTGTATGATATGTGATACAACTTCTCCGGCCGCGATTGACCCGGGAGGCGATCCCGCGCCGCTGTGTTCCCAGAAAGCATTCACGAGATCGCGAAGCATCGAGTGCGATGTAATATTTTGTGCACTACTTAAGAGAAATTGTGAGCGATCTTCCTCGGAAAGGCCGCCGGCGACAGCATCCCGGGCGAAGGTGGTCAGCACCGGAGGAATCGGGCGCTGTACGGACGATTCTCCGATTTTCGCCCAGGAGCTCAATTCTCTTCCGGCTGCGCTTTTGAGCACGGTCGATGCGTTGTCGGATGGCGCCAGGGCAAGGTGGAGCCTCTTGTGCGGAGGAAAAAGGAGTGTTGCGAACCACCGTCCCGGAACGTCAATGTCGATTACCGCTTCTTCGAAGCCGGGACGCTTGAGCCGGATCTGCTGCTCACCGCGGGGGAGAGCAAACGTCCCGGGTGTTGAGCCGATTCGTCTTCCGTTGTGATACAGCGAAGCAGCAGGAGGGGAAGTATCGACGGAGACGGCTCTTGTCGAGTCACGGATGCCGGGCAGAGCGAGGATAACGAAAAGGAGAAGGAGCACGAGGAATACTCCGAAGGCCGCGAGATAGTATCCGGGTGCGATGCCGAAAAG
>SLIN01000089.1 GCA_007135605.1 Spirochaetales bacterium
CGAGCGCCCAGCCGTGGATGGGCCCGGACCTCCCCGACCATATTGCTGCACTCGCCGCACGCGGGGTGAAGAACATCGCCTGTGTGCCGGTCGGGTTCGTCAGTGACCATGTCGAGGTGCTCTTCGACATCGATATCGAGGGACAGGAGGCGGCGGCCGAACACGGGGTGCGACTCGAGCGCCCCGAAGGCATCAACGACGACCCGACATTCGCTTCCGCGCTCGCGGAGCTTGTAAAGGAGCGGTCGGCCGACTGGGCAGCCGCCGCGCGGCGACCGCACCCGACAACGGCACATATCGACCGTTGATTATCGATAATGTACGATCGAAAGTGATATAATCCCTCTGTACAGTTGGAGGGACGATCATGCTGTCTATTCGAATTGTTGGGTTTCGCATGGTGCTGGCCGGACTCGCAGTGCTCACTGCGTTGTTTTTCGGTTCGTGTGGCGATGGAGGCGTGCTCGGCACCTCCGACTCGTATCCGACCTTCTCCCTCGTGGGCGCGCCCGATCGCAGCCTTACCTACGAGTACGCGATCTCCGGCCCGGGGATGCTTCCGGTCACCGGCCGCATCGCCGAGAACGAAACCAGAGTCGTCGTCGAGGTGCCCGCCGGCCCCGACCGGCTGATAGAGATTCTTTCTGTAGATGATGTTTACTCCGGGCGGACGACTGCGGACATCGCGCCCGGCGCCACAACCCATGTAACTGTCCGGCTCTACCCCGGCCCGGTGTTCGTCGATTACCTCGGACAGCAGATCGTCCAGATTCGTGATATGAGCGGGGTGGGGCAGCGGAGTGTGGGAGAACCGGATCTCGACGTTACCACTATGTTCCGACCGGTCGATGCTGCGTATGATGGCACCGGGGCGTTATGGGTTCCAACGTATGATTACGGCTACGGAGAGCTGTACCGGTTCAGCGATCTGAGTAGCGACAAATTGGAGTTCGAGGATTTCGTGCCGAACTCAGGAGGACCGATGGCCGTTGCCGTAGATTCCGCTGCCGAGTGGCTGTACTGCGCAATAGGATATGCCGGTGAGAACGTCGACATTGAGAGGTACGGCTTTGACGGCACTCCAGACTTCCAATGGCCTCTAAACAATTTGGGTATTCCAATCTCAGCGACGTTTGTGTCCGGAATGACGGTCGACAGCAACGGTTATCTCCATGTGGTCGCAGCGGATCTGGATCAAGGCATGGCAGGTCTTCTCACTTTTAATGGTGCGACCGGTGCGCTCGTCGGTGACTTTGTGCCGTTGCCCGGAGGTGTGCCCGCTGAATATATGCACATGGATGGTCCGCCACCAATCGGCGACATCCGCGCGGTCGGCGAGGATCTCTTCGTGGTTTCGGCGATCTCGGAGCCGGGTCAGCCCGTAATCTTCCGCTACAATCTGCAGCTCGAGCTGCAGGACAGCTGGGGTGTGAGAACCGAGAGCGACACCCCGTCGGCCGGTCAATTCTGGGGCCCGCGGCGCTTTGTTGCTACTCGTAATCCGTCACAGCTCATCGTGATTGATCAGCGCGACGGCGACTTCGGGAGCTCCGGGTCCGGCCGGTTGGTTGAGTTCCGGTACGGCACTGTTGACGGGTGGCGGGTATTCGGTGATACAGGGGAGTTCGAGTTTTTCGAAACCGGTCCTCCGATGACCTGACCACCGGTACTCGTAGTCGCGCGGCGTGCTACTGGCGAATCGTCGCCGAGTTCGGTACGATTTGGCGGTCATGACACGCCGTGCGCTCATCATCATCACCCTTATTCTCTTTGGAGTAACAGCTATGCCGTCGTTCTCCCAGGTTACCGACGGGGCGGATGCGTTGACCCGCCTTTTCGAGGAAGGGCCGGGTGCGTTGTCGTATACGTCGCAGTTCGAGGCGGCGGTTGCGCAGGCGCAACTCGAGCAGATTCTCGGGCAGATCACCGGGCAGCTCGGTGCGTTTACCACTGTGGAGGGGACGCGGAGTCCGTACACGGTTGTGTTCGAGGAGGGGACGGCGACCACTCATATTTCGCTCGACGGTGAGGGGAGGGTCGCGGGGCTGCAGTTCACCGAATTGATCCCGACTGCCGGTACGCTCGAGCAGGCGATCGAGCGGGTCGAGCAGCTCCAAGGCGAACGATCGCTGCTGATCCGGCGAGACGGCGAGGTGATTCAGGCGCGCCGTGAGAACGAGCCGATGGCGGTCGGTTCGTCGTTCAAGCTTGCCGTGTTGGCGGCCGTCGACCATTCGGTGGACGGCGGATCTCTGTCGTGGGGCCGCGCCGTCGAGCTTGAGGAGTCGTGGAAGAGTCTTCCGAGCGGCATTCTACAGGACTGGCCGGAGGGGACGAGTATCACCATCGAAACGCTGGCGACTCTGATGATTTCGATCAGCGACAATACGGCCACCGATGCGCTCATTTCGATAGTCGGTCGCGAGGCGGTCGAACGTCACGCTCCGGACAGCGTGCCGTTTCTGACGACCGCGGAGGCATTCCGGCTCAAGAATCCGGCGAACGACCATCTGCTGTCCGAATACCGCGCCGGTTCGACCGACGAGCGCCGCGCGGTGCTCGAGCGACTGTCCGGCCGGCCGCTGCCGGACGCGTCGCTATTCGCCGGAGGGCCGGTCGCTCCGGACGTGGAATGGTTCATGTCGACTACGGAGGTCGCCGATCTCATAGAGCGGCTCGAGTATCTCGATCTGCTGACGGTGAATCCGGGGCTCGCGAGACGGTCGGCGTGGGACCGTGTGGCGTACAAGGGCGGTTCCGAGCCGGGCATCATGAACCTGACAACCGCGCTTACTGCGGCCGACGGGACGCGGTATACGGTCTCGCTGACGGTAAATCGCGAGGACGCGGCGCTCGACGAGCCGGCGATTTTCGCCGCCTATCAGGCGATCCTCCAGGCGCTGCGGAACGATGAGTAGCTATCGATATGCCGTGATCGGCGGCGGGATCGCCGGACTCGCTTCGGCGCTCGAGCTCGCGAAGTGCGCCGGGGGGGCAAATGTGGTCCTGGTTGAAGCTTCGGGCCGTCTCGGCGGGGTGGTTTCGACCGAGATGTACGACGGATATGTCATCGAGCGTGGTCCGGATGGGGTGCTCTCCCGCAAGCCGGAGACACTCGAGCTGATTCGCGAGCTGGGGATCGAGAACCGTGTCGTCGGGCGGCGCGCCGATCATCCGGGTGCGTATCTGCGGAGCGCGAACCGGCTCCGTCGTTTTCCGGCCGGACTTACGGGGATGGTGCCGCTCGATCTCGAGAGTCTGCGCGAGAGTGAGATTCTTAGCGAGGAGGGGCTCGCCCGCGTCGAACGCGAACCGGAGATTCCGCAGGGCGCCGGTGCGCCGGGCGGCGACGGATCTGCCGGCGACCGGTCGGCCGCCCATGAGGCTTCCGGCGGTGCGCCGGGCGGCGACGAATCGGTCGCTTCCTTCTTTTCCCGGCGCTTCGGCGGTGAGCTCTTTCAGCGACTTGTGGCACCGCTGGTATCGGGGATATACGCCGGCTCCGGCGACGAGCTGAGCATGAGCGCGCTCTTCCCGCAGCTGATCGAGCTCGAGCGGGAGTACGGAAGCGTAATCGAGGGGATGCGCGCGCGCCGGACAGCGGTGGATGGCCCGACCGGAAGCGGCGATCGCTCTGGACGCAGAGATCGATTGGTCCCCGGCGAGAGCGGCAGCGAACACCCGGAGCGTGGCGGTGGTGACCCCCGTCACGGCGATCGTGCCGAGCGCACACCGCGTGCCGGGTTCATTTCGCTCGCCGGTGGTATGGGGAAGCTGGTGCAGGCGTGCCGCACCGAGCTCGAGCGACGCGGGGTGGCAATTCGCACCGGCTACCAGGCGCTTGCGATCGTCTCCGAGTCCGGCGGTTATCGGATCGAGCTCGGCCGCGGCCCCGGTGCTTCCGACGATCGCACGGAGGCCCGGCGAGATACCGGGAGTGCGGCCTCATCGATCTATGCCGACCGGGTGGTGGCCGCGGTCTCTGCGAATGCACTGGCTGGTATCGTTCGAGGCGGAAGCGAGGAGCCCGACCGGCGGCTGCTCGAGGGAGAGCTGAACGGTATCGAAATGCGGTCAGCGGCACTTGTGACGTTGGCGGTGCCGGAGCGGACGCTGTCTGTGCTGCCGCCGGGCGCCGGGTATGTCGTGGCCGGCGGCGGCCCGGCGCCCGGACGCTCTCGCCGCCCGCAAGACGAAGAAACCGGTCCGGCGCCCTCCGGAGCTGCACAGCGGTCTCCATCGCACGAGCTGCTCGCCTGCACGATCGCGAGTCGCAAGTGGCCCGGGCGGGCTCCGCCCGGGCGGGAGCTTATCCGCTTCTTCTTCCGTCGACATCGCGGCGGTGCGGTCGACGCGCGCGAGCGGAGTCGCCTGGTCGAGCTCGCACTCGCCGAGCTATCGGATGTGCTCGATCGCGCAGATCCGGCCGGAGATGCGATCACGGGTTCCGCAGGACGCGGCGGCGGCGATTCGGCGGACGCCGCCGAACGTTTTCGTACCGAGCACCACTCCGTGGAGCCGGAGCTCAGTCGAGTGGTCGTGCACCGCGACGTCTCGCCGGTCTACCGGGTCGGGCATCTCGACCGGGTGACATCGATTCGGCGGGCGCTCGCCGACTCTCTGCCCGGAGTATCGATCGCCGGCAGCTCCTACGACGGTGTCGGCATACCCGATTGCATCGCGAGCGGTCGACGCGCGGCAGCGGAGGCTCTGGAACGGTAGCCGGTTTCGACAGTTTGAGTTACCGCCGGCCGTGGATTGGCGCGGCCGGTACCGTTGTGGCGATTCCCGTATCCTTCTCTCCGCCGGAATGGTACACTATACCCATAGGACATCACACGCGGAGGCGCGATGAATGCGAATAACCTATCTTGACGGCACTCGACTGAAACGGGCGCTCATCGCCGGAAGTCGGCGGATCGAGCGGTACAAGGACCAACTCAATACGGTGAACGTCTTTCCGGTCGCCGACAGCGATACCGGCACGAATATGGCGGGCACCATGCGGGCGCTCGTCGGCGGGGTTGCGA
>SLIN01000191.1 GCA_007135605.1 Spirochaetales bacterium
ACCTCGGTGATATGCTCGTACTCGGCGTCGCCCTCGGCGCTAATCGGCGCCCACTCCTCCGCCCGGCCGTTGCGTTCGAGCTCCAGGCGCGTCACCTCATCACTCGGGAATATGCAGCCGATCGCACCGATATCGACGCTCATATTGGCTATCGCGGCGCGACTCGACATGTCGATGTTCGCGACCCCGGGACCGTAGAACTCCAGGATCGTTCCGATACCGCCGTTGACGGTAAACCGCCACGCCAGCTCAAGTATCAGATCCTTGCCCGAGACCCACGGCCGGAAGCGTCCCTCAACACAGATACCCCACACCTCCGGCGTCTGCATGTAGTACGGCATGCCGGCCATCGCCAGGGCGACCTCCAGCCCGCCGGCACCCATGGCAAGCATTCCGAGGCACCCGCCGGTGGTCGTGTGGCTGTCACTGCCGAGCAGGGTCTGCCCGGGAATCCCCCATCGCTGACGGTGAACGTGATGACTGACGCCGTTGCCGGCGGGGCTCAGAACGGTGCCGTACCGCGCGGCGCAACTCCGGAGAAACCGGTGGTCGTCGACATTCTTGTGATCGTGCTGCAAGATATTGTGGTCGATATAACTGACCACTCGTTCGGGCTTGACCTCGTCGAGTCCGAGACTCTCGAATTCGAGATAGACCATCGTCCCGGTGGCGTCCTGGGTCAACGTCTGGTCGATTTTCAGGCCGATCTCTTCTCCCGGCGCGAGCTCACCGGCAGTCAGGTGCTCGCGCATGATCCTCTCGGCAATCGTTCCTTTCACGCTTCCTCCCCGTGATGAACTGGTAACTCATGCGTCACGCAACGTTTGACGCCTATCCGGTCGTCATCATCCGGCCGTTTTCGCACGAGCGGCGGCCAACTCCTTGTAGTACTCGACGAGCCGATAGAGGACAAGCACTGCGAAGATGATGACAAACGCAGTAAACGGCGCACTTACAGTCCAGTCACCGGTGAGCACCTCGGTGCCGAGGCTGCTCGCGTGGAAGAAACCGAGCGGAAAGGCCACGTATCCGAGCAGATGCAGCGTCCGCCAAACCTTTCGCGGAAGCTTCAACGGTTTGAAGAACCATGCCGCAATTACTCCGACGAGCAGACAGATCACGGCGATCAGTCCGAGCACGCGATACGTGTCGAACAGAAACTGCCCCGCCATCGAGTAGTCGAATGCGGCCATCATTACCGCATGCAGAAGGATGAGCACAAAGGCGACTTTGCCGAGCGTACGGTGCCGTTTGAGATTGGTCGCTCGAGGAAAGACCTTCTCGAATAGCGGCAGCCGCATGCCGAGAATGAACTGATAGAACATGAGCACGAACCCCGCGAGGGCAAAAAGCCTCGCGGGAAGATTCAGAAAATTCCATGCTGGATTGGGACCGACCTCGCCGGCGAAGTTACCCGCCCACTCGATGATCGGCAGTGCGAACAGCACTGCGGCAACCGCATAGATCACCGCGGCCGCGGTCGGGTTCTTGCTCGCGGCGCTTTTCTTCTTCGTTTTAACCATCTCGCTCAAGATTTACTCCTTGCTACGACATATTAGTGGTCGCTACGGCCTCGTACCAGAGGAACCGGCTCCTATTTTAGCGGCATTTCCGCTCGTCCGCAAGAAAAGCGCAAGATCGAAGGAGTCGGAGATAGCGCGGGTACACCGATGTACAGGAAGGTAACCGAGAACCCGGAATCCGACGGAACGGTCGGCAGCTTGCATCAGCGCTGCAGCGGCCTCGAGAGGACCAGCGTCTTACCGCCGGCGAGAGTCACAAGATCGACGAGGTGACCATCATCGAGCACAACGACGAAATCCGAGAGGCGTTTGGCTTGCGCGATGTCGTTCGTGCTCATAACCACCGTTGTAGCGTCGGCGGCTCTCTCGATAAGCTCCTCGAGGTGCGCCGACGCCCATGGGTCGAGCCTGCAGCACGGATCGTCGAGAAGGAGCATATCCGGCTCGCGAATAGTCGCCCGGACGAAACTCACCAACTGTGCGATGCTCAGCGGTAACTCATGTGGATACCGATTGAGCACCGGACCGATCTCCCGAGTGAGTCCGAATGCCTCGAGAACCGTATATGCACGATCACGGAGGAGCTGTCTGCGTCGGATCCCGTCGAGCCGCAGCGGATAGACGATATTCTCCAGAACGCTCATCGGAAAGAGGTACGGTCGGTCAAACGCCATCGTCGCACGCCGTCGGACTCGTTCCGCGCCGACGCTTCCATCGAAAATACTCAGATCTCCGAATCGAATATCGCCGGTGTGCCGACAGCCGTCGAAAAATCCGATCTGCCCATTGAGCCCGCGAAGCAGCGTTGTCTTCCCGCTCCCCGAGCGACCCACAACGCTTACGAATGCGCCGCGAGGTATGTGAAACGTTACGTTTACCAACAGAGGCCCGCTGTCCGACACGACGGAGAACTGTTCCACATCGATAAACTGCCGTTCCTCGAGTAGCCACATATCGTGCCCTCCGGCGGAAATCGGATCCGGGATCCCGCCCGTTAACCGGCCGTGAACGCCACTCGCGCCCAACGGCCCGGTTACACGTCCAGTATACACCCGGACAGTCCGGATCGGCACGGTCACTACCCGGTCCCGCGGAGGGTTGCGGCGAGTAAGTGACCGGCGGTGGGCGCACATCGAATTGATCCGCTTGCGCTCGTCCGGGAGGTCGGATTTACAGGAACGGCACGAGCTCCTCGTCGGCGAGCCCGACCGCCCACTGCGAAAGCCCGCGCAAACGGCCGACGTTGCCGACCAGCGCGAGCTCCTGCTCCTCGGCGAGATGCAGCAGAAGCTCGATATCCGAGGTAATCTCCGGAAAGTAGAGAATGAGATATGAGGCGATGTCGGCACGCGATGTCGCCCACTCCCCGCTTCTCGCGGAAACGACACTCATACCGGTGCGCAGAATTTTCCGGGCGATCATACCGCCGATTCGCCGGTGCTCCTCTTCACTCGTGGCAGCATCGAACTGTCGCCACAGATCGGCGAGAACATCTGCGGCGTCTCCGTTCAGATTGGCACACACCTCGGGCGTCGCGCGGTACTTCGGAAGCTCGGCGGCGATATCGTCACCCCAGAGCAGGACGCAGAGGTGTCGAATGAAGACTTTCCATCCGAGCGCACGATCTCCGTGAAATATCTCGTCAATCCACGTCACCGCGATCGACACTTCCCGTACCAGCTTCGGAAAGCGAGCTTCCAGCTCCCGTGCCGCATCGGTGATGCGACGACGGGATCGGCCCGCCGGCTCACTCTGGAGCACGGCGAGCAGGTCGAGATCGGAGCGACCCGATACCGCTCGCGCCGCCGGAATACTCCCGTAAAGATAGAGAGACGACAGCTCATCTCCGATTGCTTCGGGGATCGTCTCGCACGATGCATCGACCAGCGGAGCGAACGCGGACGAGATATTCTCGAGACTGACCTCGCTTACGATCTGTCCGAAATCGTCCACCAGCGACTCGATGTGTCCGGGCCGCATAACGCTCTCAGTGTAACCCTGAAATGCCGCCGCACAAAGGTAGCGCCGCTATCGTCGGGTGTGAACCAGAAGGAAGGTGAGAACGTCGGTGTCTTCGGCCAAGGCGGCCGATTTCGGCTTGCCGGCGCCGTGTCCGGTACGTGTCTCAACACGCAGCAGCACCGGGCGATCACACCCCTGAGCGAACTGGAGTCGCGCGGCGAACTTGAACGAATGGCCGGGTACGACGCGGTCGTCATGGTCGCCGGTGGTCAGTATGGTCGCCGGGTAGCACTCGCCGTCCACCACATTGTGTAGCGGGGAGTAGGCGTACAACGCCTTGAACTCCTCCGGATCGTCGGGAGAACCGAAGTCGCTTTCCCACGCCCATCCGATCGTAAAGGTGTGAAAGCGCACCATATCCATGACGCCGACCGCCGCATGCGCTGCGGCGAAGAGATCGGGTCGCTGGGTGATACAGGCACCGACGAGCAGCCCGCCGTTCGATCCGCCCTGGATGGCAAGGTGTCGGCTCGAGGTGAATCGTTCGTCGACAAGAAGCTCGGCACACGCGATGAAGTCGTCGAATACATTCTGTTTCCGCAGCTTCGTTCCACTTTCGTGCCAGTCACTGCCGTACTCGCCACCGCCTCGCAGACAGGCGACCGCCAGAACGCCCCCGGCTTCGAGCCACGCCGCACGCTGAATCGTGAAGAAAGGCCGAATCGCGATATTGAATCCGCCGTATCCCCACAACAGCGTACGGTTTCTACCGTCGAGGGCAATACCCTTACGATAGACGACGAACAGCGGAACCCGTGTACCGTCTGCGCTGACCGCGAACCGGAGCTCGGTCACGAACGGGCTCGGGTCGAAATCCGCGCTCCAACGGTCGAACTCGGAAAGACGCTTGCCGCCGACCTCGTACCGGAAATAGATCGCCGGATCGAGAAACGACGTATACCAGATATGGAGAACCGGATCGTACCGCCGGCCGGATATGCCCGCGACCGTTCCCATCCGGGGCAGCGACAGCTCGCTCTCCTCCACACCTTCGGTGTGTGGTCCGTTTCCGGTGAGCGAACGCCGGATCAGGACACCGCAGGCATCGCGCACGTAGGAAAGCAGAAGATCGTCACCGCCGAGCCTTGCGTCGAGCAAGGTCTCATCGCGCTGCGGCACGATTTCGCGCCAGCTCACCTCGGCCCCGTCTTCCGGGGCGTGCGCCGCTAAAACACATCCGCGCGGCGCATTTCGGTCGGTGCGGAAGTACCACGTTTCGCCGTCGTTGCCGACGAAATGGTAGGCCGCCTCGAAATGCTCGACCAGCGGGCGGAGCGAACCATCATCAATATTTCGAATATAGACGAGATGTTTCGGCTCGGTGCCGCGGGCGACGGTAATCACGATACGTTTGCGATCGTCGCTGATCGCCGGGAAGAACATGCGGTCGGGATGCTCCGGGGTCTCGAAAATCGTCTCGTCGGCCTCCTGCCCGGTGCCGAGCCGGTGCAATCGAAGGCGGGGTGCGGCGGTGCGTCCGCTGA
>SLIN01000127.1 GCA_007135605.1 Spirochaetales bacterium
GAACCCCGCCGCATTGACGGGCGGAGTCTGCAGTCGCTGTGTGACGAGCTGGACATGACCGTTGCCGCGATCGGAACCGGCTTGGAGTACAGCCTCAACGGCCTCACGTTCACATCCGACGATTCTGCTACACGGCGGCAGCTGCGGCAGCGGTTTTTCGAACACATAGACCTCGCCGCACCACTTTCGGCGGTCGTATTTCTCGGGTTGTGCCGTGGTACCGCCCCGGACTACGCGAGCCGCGCTGCGTACCTGAATCGCCTGGCGCAGGAGCTAATACCGATCGCGGAGTATGCCGCCGGAAAGGGCGTGATCCTCGGCTTCGAGCCCATCGTCTTCTACCTGACGAATCTGCTCAACACGACGGAGGAAACTCTCGAGTTTCTGGAGAGACCGGGGTTGGAAGGAGTCCAACTGCTCCTGGATACGCATCACATGTTCATCGAGGATCCGGACATGGCGAGCGCCTTCCGTCAGTGCGCGGGCCGCATTGCCCACGTCCACATTTCGGACAGCAACCGCCGCTATCCTCTGGCAGGCAATGTGGACTTCGACGAAGTGGCCCGGGTGCTGCAGGAGATCGGGTACAGTCGAGCGGTCTCTCTGGAGATACTGCCCTATCCCACCGGCGAGGAGGCAGCGAGACGCGGTCTGCAGTGGATGCGCCGGACGTGGCCTCGTCGGTCTTCGACCGGGGCGTAATGCCGTACTGGCGTGATTCTCATTCCCGTGGCTCGGTGAAAAAGTACGGATTCGACTCGAGTGCCAGACTCGCCTTCTTCCAGAGCGCGGGAGCCGAAATCAGATACGCGTCGGCTTCCCCCACTCTGCCGCGACGCAGCTCGTCGCCGGTGAGAAGCTCCTCCACGCGCTCGTAGTGCTGCGGAAAGTGACCATGGCAGCGGTAGACCGCGGAGAAGCGTTCGCCGGCGGCATCGATGCACGTGAATCGGGTTTCGTGCGTGAAGAGGTACGGCGGCTCGGTGAGCTCCTCCACACCGTGCATCGAGGTGTTAGGCGCGAGGCCGCAGCCGAGCATGAGAATGAAGCCGCCTGCGTTCCGCAGCCTGCGAAAAGGTGAACCGGGGCCGGCGGGTGTCCGGTCGTGTACGTGCTCGCGGAGGAGCTCTGCGGCGCAATACCCATCTCCCGCAACCGAGTGCGTGGGGTGCACGCTGCGAATCACACCCGGCTGCTTGCGCACCCATTCCGGGAAGGCTCCCACGCACGACGGTGTTGTGCGTACGTCGAAAATGGGGTTCGCGGCAGTGACGCGCTCATAGCTCAGGGTAGGAACGAGTACGGTTCCCTCGTCACCCACCGCCTCGCGCAACGCGTGCCAGAGCTCCTGCGCACCGAGTCCGCCCAGGCTTCGAAGCGAGCTATGCACGAGAACTACCGTGCCCGGGCCGAGCCCGAGCTCTCTGAGGCCGCGGAGGATATCGGTCGTGTCGGTCATCGCATCGGTCGAAGGAGCGCGGCGCGAATCAGACAATTTCGAGATAGTCCGGATCGGGAAGCGGCGACAGCGGTTTCGAAGGCAAACTCTGATACCAGTATGCGACCGACGAAATATCGTCCTGGAGCGGAAGATAGCGCCCGCCGCTTCGCCAGCCGAGTGCCTGGATGGTCACACTCAACCGCTGTCGAAACCGGATCGGGTCGGTTATGTGCCATCGATACATACTGAACCGCTGCTGTGAATCGTATCGCCCGTCGGGGCGGATAACCTGCGAAAGCCCCGAGTACGGGGTGGTGAACTCCTGATAGCCTGCACCTTCGCGCCCCGGGACCTTCTCCAGGCCGAGGTCGAAATCGTACGAGCCGCCGAAGTAGTCTTCGGTGCCCGTACCGCAGATTGTCGGATACTCATGGTCGTCGTCCAGGTAGAACTTGATCTCGCCTTCGCCCCACCAGCCGGTGTTGTTCACTCCCCATGCAATGTAGGTGCCGACATAGTGCCCCTCGCCTTCGACCCGCTCGAGTACGGTATGAACATCCTTGTACGGCAGCGGATTGCTACGCCGGAAATGGGCATGAAGGTATCCGATGTTCTCCGGCACATCGGTGAGCGTGTAGGTGATCTGATAGTAGAGGACCGCGTCGTCGTTTCCGATGTTCTCGACTTCCAGTCGCGCCCGGCCTCGGAACGGCATCTCCCAGTACGAGTTCAGACCGCTCAGAGGATTCACGCAAACGGCAAGCGAGGATACCTGTGCGTAGCGCCCCCACCCGTTGGCGAAGAAGTCGCCGACCGGGCACTCGATCGAAGGATGCTTCTGATCATCCCAATAGAACCTCAGTATGAGGTGGCGCCACATGCCGGTCGGCGTGAGCCAGATGTGCTGAATCGCCCCGGGGCCCTCGATATCCGCTATGGTCTGCCGGCTTCCGGCCTTCAGGGAAATCGACGGGGAGACCTTCCACCCCACTCCAAGATCCCTGGAGGCCCGCGCCCCGGTACCGTCGCTCGCCCTGCCTCCTCTGCCCGGCTCACCGGTGGGATTTTCCGGCGAGATCGACCGTGTCTCGGCCTTCGAGAGATAGGCCAGATTTGCCATGTTCATCCCCAGCCCGCTGTGATACTCCATTTTCGGCTCCTCCCGCTACGCCATGTACGCACCGCCATTTATATCGAACGAGGCGCCGGTGATAAAGCCGTTATATTCGCTCGCGAGAAGGGCGACCGCGTGTGCGACATCTTCGCAAGTACCGGCACGACCGAGTGGAATGCCGGAGATGGTGCGCTGCTTCGCCTGCTCGCTGGTGTGTATCTCGTGAAAGCGCGAGCCGGGGACACGCACAGCCGGATCATCGGGTAACTACGCTTCGGACAGAATGCAACCCGGCGGGCAGATCACGCGCGCATCTCTTCGGGCACGGGGTCGCACCACGGCAGCACGCGGACGCCGCTGCGGCGGTAGCGCTCGGTTCCGCCGTAGATGAGCGAGGCGACGCCGGCGGCATTTCCGGCGACGGCGTGCCAGCGGCGCAGGTTGCGCAGCATGTCGTCGGTAACCGTGGCGCCGGCTTTTGCCTCGGCAGGGTGGAGGGTGCCCGCGCGGTCGAAGAGCGCGTCGACCTCGAGTCCGCTGCGGTCGCGCCAGAAGTAGAGCGCGTCGCCCAACCCGCGGTGCCGCCGGGCCTTGAGAAACTCCGAGACCACGAATGTCTCGAAGAGCGCTCCACGCAACGGATGAAAGGCAAGCTGTTCGGCCGACTGGATTCCGAGAAGCCAGGCCGCGAGCCCCGGGTCGGTAACGAAGAGCTTCGGCGATTTCGTCAGCCGCTTGTTGAACGAGCGAAAATGCGGCGGCAGTCGGTAGAGCAGGAATCCGGCCTCGAGCACGCTGATCCAGGCGAGGGCGGTGTTGTGGGTTATGCCGGCATCATCGGCGAGACTGGAGAGGTTCAGGAGCTGACCGGTGCGCCCGGCGCAGAGCCGGAGAAAGGTCTGAAACTGCGTAAGGTCTCGCACGGCAATGATCTGTCGCACATCGCGCTCAACGTACGAGGCAACATAGTTTTCGTACCACGCGCTCGGCGATACGGGTCGGTCGTACAACGGCGGATAAGAGCCGCGGTAGAGATGATCGTCGAGTTGCCCGTTCATCGCGCCGCCTGCGGTCAACTCTTCCACCGAGAACGGTAGCAGGGTCACCGCGCCGACTCGGCCGGCAAGCGATTGGGAGATGCCTTCACGGAGGTTGTATTGCTGTGAACCGGTAATGATGAAGCGGCCCATCGCTCGGGAGGTGTCGACCCTCTCCTGCAGATACGAAAGCAGGTGGACCGCGTTCTGGATCTCGTCGAAGATCGCACCGCCGGCGTACCGTTCGAGGAAGCCACGCGGGTCCGAACGGGCGAACTCCCTGGTGTCAAGGTTCTCGAGCGAGACGTACGGCCGGTCGCCGAACAGCGTCCTCGCAAGCGTAGTCTTGCCCGACTGTCTCGGCCCGACAAGCGCGATTACCGGGAAGCCTTTCTCATATTCTTTGAGCGTCTGGTCGGCGGTCCGTGCGATCATTCGTGCACATTGTAAATTGAATTTACAATTTGTCAATCTGCCGAACCGGGACCCGGACTGTGTGCGCCCCATGCGTTACTCCGTGCAATGTGAGATCAACGTTCACCACAATGTATTTACATCATACATACACGACTGTATAATATATTATGCGGTTCGAGTGGAATGGAGACAAAGCCGACGCGAATCGCCGAAAGCACGGTGTCACGTTTGAAGAGGCGTGCGAGGTGTTCGGCGATCCACTGCATTTGTCACTGCTCGACCGAAGGTTCAGCTACTACGAAGAACGCTGGGTTACGCTCGGACAGACCGCTGGGGAAGGTCTCGTCCTCGTCGCCCACCTCTATTTTGACGACGACGCGGACGAAGTCATCCGGGTTATCTCGGCGAGGAGGGCAACGATGTCCGAACGAAAGCAGTATGAGTCGGGATTCGGCATGGACGACGATTTCGAGCTCAAGGAAGAGTACGATTTCTCGCATGCCGTCCGTGGGCGCTTCTACCAGCCGAATAAACGAACGACCACCATTCGGCTCGACGACGACATCGTGCTCTACTTCAAGAAGCAAGCCGGCGAACGGAAAGTCGGGTACCAGACCCTCGTGAATGCCGCGCTTCGCGAGTACGTGAACCGGCACTTGCACGAGTGAAGAAAGGAAGACCGGGCGGCGCCGTAGCCGAACGGTGGCGGACTTGATCGCCCCCGGGCAGCGTTGGTGCCGACCGCGGGGCGGATGAGGCTCGGCTCGAGCGGCCGTGGTGCGCCAATCGCGTCAACGGTGACTCCGCCTGGCGGTTGGCTGCCGCCACCTACCGCTGCATCGGCAACTCGACCGGACGATTTCCGTCGGCCGCCGACGCCCGAATCGCAAGGATGATCTCCTGGTCGAGGCGTGCCTGGCGCGCGCCGTAGCTCGGCGGGGAGCCGGAGCGGATTGC
>SLIN01000079.1 GCA_007135605.1 Spirochaetales bacterium
CGCGTCTTCGACGGCGCGGTCTGTCGTGTGGGCGGCGAGCACGACCGACCGGACAGCCATGACCATGGCGACGACCACGATTATCGCCCACCATACTCCGCCCGGCACGGCGAGAACGAGATAGCGCGCAAACAGCCACGCGGAGTAGAGTGTCTCGGCGGCGGAAGTCAGGACCTCTCTGCCCGGTCCGAGCGAAAGGGCGACAAGGATTACGCCGGCGCCGATCGCGGCGGCGGCCGCCCTGCGTCGACGTTCGGTTTTCTCAGGCATCGGAGGGTTCGTCGTCTCGAGCCGCCGCCTCGTCGGCGGCCGCGACAATCGCGGCGAGCGCCTGCCGCGCCCGCGACTCGCGCCCGCGATCGGGCTCGAGGTCGCCGTAACGGACCTCCTCGAACAGCGCTACGAGCTCCTCGACCGCATCCTGCGGCAAACCGAGCTCGACGAGCGTTCTCACGAAGGCACGAGGGCTGCAGTGCACCGCACGTGCGCTGCCGAGACGGGCCGATGCGAGCGCTTCGAGATCGCGGTAACTCGCGCGCACGAGATCGACATCGGTGCGCTCATCGGCAAGTCGCACGCGTGCCTGCTCGGCCGCACGCTCGAGCTCGCCGCCCGGCGCATCATCATCTCCCTCAACCTCTTCATCCACATCCGGCCGCGTAAGCCGGTACGCGACGGCGGCCGCCGCAATGGCCGGTATTAACGCGAGAAAGTACGGCAGAGCGGGAGGCGCCGACTGCCTGCCCGGCGGCCGGTGGCCGGAATCGAAATCCGCATCCCCCGGCGGAAACCCGGCGCCGGTCCTGAATCCCTCGTGCTCCCGCACCTCTTCGTGCGGCTCGAGCTCGGGAATGAGCTCGGAGAGTGCGCCGACGGCGAATATGGCTGTCACCATGATCGCCGCATATGCGAGGAGGCGTCTGCGGCCGCTGCGTGTGCGCAGAGAGATCAGCACGCTCGCGAGCGCCGCGACTACGAATGTCGACATGACCGCCAGGAAGGCGATCGGGCTGCCGAAGCCGGGAACCCCACCGCCGGCGGAGACGCCGCGGCGGATTGCCGACAGGTCCACACGATATCCTTCGGAGAATCCCATGCCGTCGATTCCGCTGCTGAGTACGAACAGCGCAGCGATCAGGACGGCGAGCGGCAGGAGTGAATTGCCTCCGGATGCCTTCATAAGCAGCTCCTGATTCAGACTACCAGCGACTCGGTAAGACGTCCATACGCCCCGCGCGGTCGCCGTCGCTTGCGAATGCAACCGCTATGCCCTACCATTGAACTATCTTCCGAAGGAGGCGCATGGTAGTCGAACGCCACGATACACACTTCAAACCTGTCGATGCGGTTCCGCGAATCGCGGCTGTTGCCGGCGTTATCGCGCTCACCGTGCTGCTTTTCCAGTCGGATCTCGTTGATCCGATTCAGCTTAAACGCTACGTGCTCTCTTTCGGACCGTACGCGCCGCTGTTCTGGACGGCGTTATACGTCGTCGCCGTTTTCATTCCGTATGCGACATCCATACTCACCTTCGTCGCCGGGCTTGCGTTCGGAACAGCGTACGGAACAGTACTCGTCTACGTCGTAACGATTCCCGCCTGCCTTCTCCCGTTAGTCGTGTCGCGGCGGATCGGCCGCGAGTGGGTAGAGGCGGTGATAGGAAACACGCGGGTCAAACGACATGCCGACCGGATTAACGAGAATGCGTTCCTCGTCTTTTTCTACCTCCGCCTCCTTCCGACGCTCCCATACGAGGTGCAGAACTACGTCGCCGGTGTCAGCCGCATCCGCTACCGGGAGTTTATGCTCGCAACCGCACTCGGCGATATTCCGATTCTTTTTGCAATGGTGAACTTCGGCAGCTCGCTCTCCGATCTCGAATCACCACGGTTCTGGATCGCCGCCGGTCTCTATCTTGTCGTCGTCGGATGCCCCGCGTTCATCGCAATCCGAATGAAACGAGCGAGGCAGGAGGCGGCAGTCGACGAGGATGCACTCGAGGACGACGATGGAGAGGAGCCGGTGGCCGGAATCCACCCGCGGTCGTGAGCGCCCCGGCGTTGCCGTTCGCCGGCACCGCGATTCCCGTTCGCCGTCGGCTGCCCGCGAACGCCGGAATCCACCGGCTTGTCAATGTTCGCCCTCTCCGGTAGAGAAGTAGTCAATGCTTGCGCTCCTGCGTCTCATGCAATACCTCGCCGGGCACCGCCGTGCGGTTGCCGCATCGATTCTGCTCATGCTTCTTGCGACCGCAACTACCCTCGTGCAGCCGCAGGTCGTCGAGTGGGCGGTCGACTTCGGCATTGCTCAGGGTGATGTTCACACCGTCGCGGTTGCCACGCTCGCATTGATCGTCGCCGCGGTTGCTTCCGGGGCGCTGCACTTCGCCTCCGGTCTGCTTCTGACCCGCGCCGGGCAGGGCATGGCATACAACGTGCGCAACGACCTGTTCCGCACCATCCTCTCGCTCTCCTTCTCCAATCTCGACCGGTGGCGAACCGGCGAGCTGATCGTCCGCTGCACCTCGGACGTGACCACCGTGCGCATGTTCGTTCGCATGGGATTTCTCATGATGATGCAGTCGCTCGCCATGCTCGGCGGCAGCCTCGCGCTCATGTTCGCGACCAACGCCGAGCTCGCCCGCATTATGCTCGCCATCTTCGGCGGAACGCTCGCGCTCTTTCTCGTGCTCGCGACCGTAATTCGACCACTGATCATGCGCGTGCGCGAGCGCCTCGATGCGCTGAACAACACGCTGCAGGAGAACCTCGCCGGAGCGAAGGTGGTGCGCGCGTTCGCCCGGCAGGAGCACGAGCGCTCGCGATTCGAGGAGCGCAACCGCGCCTTTCTGCAGCTCTCGCTGCGCGTCGGCTATCTCATCTCCATGGCCTTTCCCTTTCTCTTTTTCCTCGGGCAGATGGCGCTCGTCGCGGTGACCTGGGTCGGCGGGCTGGCGATTATCGAGCCGGCGGCCGGCCGCTTCGCCGCCGGGCTGACGCTCGGGCAGCTCGTCGCCTTTAACGAGTACGCGATGCTCGCGATGTGGCCGATTCTCGCGCTCGGGATGACGCTGCAGTTTCTCACCCGCGCGGCGGCGAGCGCGGTGCGGATCGACGAGCTGCTCGCCGAGCAGCCGGATATCGTCGAGCCGGGTGAGCCGTCCTCGCTCGCCGGCCGGTCGCCGGCGGTGGAGTTTCGCGATGTATCGTTCGCCTACGGCCGGGGAGAGCCGGCGATCGACGGGGTGAGCCTGCGGATCGCCGCCGGCGAGACGATCGGTGTAATCGGGCGAACCGGGTCGGGCAAATCGACGCTCGCCGCGCTCATCCCGCGCTACTACGATCCGGATTCCGGGAGCGTGCTGGTCGCCGGGGTCGACGCGCGCGAGGCGGTGCTCGACGAGCTGCGGCGTACGGCGATCGTGGCGCTGCAGGAGTCGCTGCTGCTCACCGGCACGATCCGCGAGAACGTGGGGTATGCAGCGGTCCCGGTCGACGGCGCCCCGGGCACGGCCGCCCCCGACTCCCGCCTTCGCCGTGCCGCCGAGCTCGCTTGTGCTACCGACTTCATCGACGAACGGGAGGAGGGCTGGGAGGCTCACGTCGGCGAACGTGGTGTCGGCCTTTCCGGCGGTCAGCGGCAGCGCATTGCCATCGCCCGAGCGATCGCCGCCGACCCGAGTATTCTGGTGCTCGACGACGTGACCTCCGCGCTCGACGCGCAGACCGAGCGCGAGATCGTCTCCAGTCTTTATCGCGAGCTGCGCGAGAAGACGGTAATCGTCATCAGCCAGCGGGTGAACACCGTGCGGCTCGCCGACCGGATTATCGTCATGGATGAGGGACGCATCTGCGGCGAGGGAACGCACGATTCGCTACTCGAAACGAACGAGATATATCGCGAGATCGCCGAAACCCAGAGCACGGAGCTGCGCGTATGAGCTCGGTCGGACGGCGGGATTCGGTCCGGATCGAAACGCCGAAGAGCGTGCGCTCGGCGCTCGGCCGACTCCTGCGCTACTTCGGGCGCGAGTGGCCGTCGCTGATCGTCGTCGCAATAGCGATCGTCGCCGCCTCGGTATTCCGTTCGGTCGGCCCGGCGATGCTCGGCGGAGCGATCACCGACCACGTCGAGCGCGAGCCCGATGCGGCGGCGTTTGCCTCGCGCATGATCGGTGTCACCGCCATTTTCGTCGGCGGCTGGGTCGCCGACGCCTTCTCCGGCGGCTTCATGACGCGCGCGGCGAACCGACTCGTCTACCGGCTGCGCCGCGACTCGTTCGACCATCTCCAGAACCTCTCCATGTCGTACTTCGACCGCACCGGTGTCGGCGACATCGTCTCGCGGGTGACCAACGACATCGAGATGATCTACAACGCGCTGACCAACGGCCTTTCGAACCTCCTCGGCGGCATGGTCTCGATCTTCGGCATCTTCGCCGCGATGGTTATCCTCGACCTGCGCCTGACCGCCGTGGTCGTGGCGCTGCTGCCGCTCCTGGCGCTCGTCACCGCGGTAATCGGGCGGCTCGTGCGGCGCTCGTACCGCGAGAACCAGCGCCTCGTCGGGGCGCTCAGCGGCACGATCAACGAGACGGTCGCCGCCGCGCGGCTGATCAAGAGCTTCCATACCGAAACATCAACCTTCGATTCTTTCGAGCGGATTTCCGCCGACGCGATGCGGGCGGGTACGAGAGCGGAGGTCATCGGCTTCGCCGTGCACCCGGTCATGCGCATCGTGAACGGGCTCTCGGCGGCGCTCGTCGTGGGCGTCGGCGGCTACCTCGCGGTCACAGAAGGCGATCCGTACACCGTCGGCCTGATCACCGCGTTCGTGATCTATTCGCGGCGTTTCTTCGAGCCGATGCGGCAGCTCTCCGAGCTGTACAACCTGATTCAGCGCTCGCTCGCCGGCGCCGAGCGCGTCTTCGAGATGCTCGACACCCGGCCGGA
>SLIN01000049.1 GCA_007135605.1 Spirochaetales bacterium
GCTCACTGTATCGGGAGCAGCTACGGCTGGCCAACACGAAAGGTGATTTCGCCAGCGATGTATATCAAGGCTTCAAGAGCTTTAACGAGATCGCCAGCGGACGGAAGGGTGTTGCCGAAGGCATTGAGGAAACGGTCGATCAGGTGCGCCGAAATCTGGAGGATGCGGCCGATAATTTCCGGGCCGGTGATACCAGCGAATCCGTGCGGAGCTTCGTGTCTGCCGCCGAAGCCGGGATCCGGGACGGTCTGACACAAATGGGCCGCCTCTTTGAGCAACTGAACCAGGCGTCACCTCAGAGACGGGCCGAAACCGACGCCGAGGACGACGAGGTCGGGCGTCGTCGTTCGGGAGAAAACAGCGACTTCGAAGAGGCTCGTTTTGATGACAGCGTCCGGCAGGAGGCCGAGGACGTCGAGGTCGACATCGAAGAAGACGACGATGAGAACGACTGAGGTCTAGTGAGCGGTTCGTGCATCGGCAGGTCGGCGGCGGACCGCCCGCTGAACCGCGAGAAGTGTGATTAACATGTAGATCGGGGTAATAGCCACCGCTCCGAACGCCAGTTGCTCGCCGAGCAGGTCGTGTAATCCAGCTATGACCCAGTTACCGATATTCGCGGTGGTGATTGCGAGGATGAGAATCGGGCTCATCAGCCGCGATGCGCGGCCCGGATACTCATGCATGAGAATGGCCATGACCGTTGGATACATTATGCTCACGAAGAGGCCGGTAAGGCTGAGTCCGAGCGGAAAATCGGCGAGAATATAGCCGGGTATAAACATAGCGAGTACGCCGAGCCCGAATGCGCCAAGCGTTCGCACGTAACCGAAACGCTCGGCGATAAAGGGGCAGATAAGGCGTCCGACTGTGAACGCGGCGAAAAAGCCTGCCAGCCAGGTGCCCGCCTGAGCTTCGCTGAGCCCGCGCATCGTGACGAGGTAATTGGCCATCCAACTTCCGATTCCGATTTCGACGATAATCGCTGCGCCGAGAAGAAGCGCGATACGTCGAACTAACGGATCGCGCAACGCACGCAACGGTGATTCGCTTGAAGTCTCCGGCGAGTCGGCCGGTTTCGGGAAGGCTATCAGCAGCGTCGAGATCAGAAGCGGTACCGTGAGAAATATCGCGCCGAAATAGGCCCCGCGCCACCCGATCTCCGACGCAATGATTTCGCCGCCGAATCTGCTGAACACTGTCGATCCGAGTCCGAAGAACAGATGGAGGATGCTCATACCGACCGCAGCGCGTTTTCTGAAGACTTCCGCTCCCACCGCGTTCAGTCCGATCTCGAGCCACCCACCGCCGAAATGCAGTGCGATCATCATGAGTGCGTAGAGCAGAATATGAGTGGCGAACGGCGCAACGAGGTGAGCCGTGACGGTGAGCGACAGCCCGATTGCAAGTATTGCCTTGAGTCTTCCGTTTGACGCCAGTCGACCGGCGCCGTACAGCGCGGCTATGAATGCGAACATTGAGACGAAAAACGTGGCGCCGATCGCGTTATAGGAGACGGCGAGGTCCATACGCACGGCGGGGATACTGACGCCGCGCAGACCGTCCATGCCGCCGAAGAGCAGCATTGTCAGGTATGCCAGCGCGATGAGGAAACCGGTACGGATTGTACGCATTGCGTGTACGCTAACGGGGTGAAGTGTACGAGTCAATCAGCATCTCGGCAGGGCGGGGCGATCAACATTGCAGCGGCAGTACGCGGCATAGTACATTCGGTTCATGCCGCTGCGCTTTCGTTCGTGCATGCTTCTGATCAATCCAACCCGGCATCCTCGCATGGTCGACCGGTTAACCCGCAAGCTCGAGAATTCGCACGGCATCGAGGTTGTCGTAACCGAAAGCAAGGAGCACTTTCGTCGCTGTGCCCGCGATTTCTTCCTCTCCTCTTATGAAAATCTTCTCGTGTGGGGCGGTGACGGGACGGCCCACGATGCGATCAACGTAATCTATCCGTTTGTGGAAGAGTTTCGTGGCGATAGCGGACCGCGTAAGGCGGTCGGATTTCTTCGCGGCGGAACCGGAAACGGCATTCAGGACAGCTACGAGGTGCCATATCGATTGAGCGCGCAGCTCGCCTCCTATGCGCGGAGCATGAGAAACGGCTACCGTATCGACGTCGATCTGTTGCGGATTGATGACGGGAGAGGACCGCGATACGGCCAGCTCGTCGGCGTCGGATTCGATGCTGATATTCTCGTTCTTCGCGAGTGCAGGGTCTCAGGCGGCAGGCGGAGCGGTGCACGCAGCGGTGTCACGAAGTACGTGTCGGCCGGCATTCGGCATTTTCTTTCCTACGATTTCGGACGGGATCGCGCTACCTACGACCTGGAGCTATCGGACGGCAAGTACGCTTTTCACGGCCCCCGAGTGAACGCGCAGTTCCCGATCCATCGACTGACCATGAGGCGCAGTCCGCTGATGATTGAAGTTGGCACCCGGCCATACTACGGAAAGCTTTTCAAGGTCTGTCCGGATGTTGTCTGCAACGACGGGGATATGAACGTCTACCTGTTCGATTTCAGCAGGAAATGGGAGATCGTGCGGAATTCGGCTTACATATGGACCGGGCGGCATAGTATGATTAATCGCACCCTCTCACGTGCGAGGAAGCCGGTTATTGAGCGATACGAGGTGAAACACACGCGTATCGGCCGCGATTCGCCGTTCGCGTACCATATCGACGGTGAGCTGCTACACGCCGGAACGCCGCTGAGCGGAGGCCGTTACGGAATCGATATCGAAATTCTGCCGCAGGCACTAACATTCCTTGTTCCGGCGCAGTTTTATCACATATTTCACCCATTTACCGAGAATCCGGATGTGCCCGACGTGAAGCACGAGCCCGAAGGAGCGGACGCGGTTGGAGGAGTCTGATCTTTACGAACCGATCAAACGCTACTTTTCACAACGCGGTTTCCGTGTGCGAGGCGAGGTGGGTGAGTGCGACCTGTGTGCCGAGCTGGACGGTAGCCTGGTCGCCGTGGAACTGAAACGACGGCTGGAACTGCGATTGCTCGAGCAGGCGGTGGAACGCCAGCGAAGCGCCGATCTCGTGTATGTTGCCGTGCCGTCGGGAGCGTTCGCGACCCGCCGAACCCGACGGGCACAACAGGAACGGCTCATCCGCCGGTTGGAGCTCGGCTGTCTCGTTGTGAGCTCCGGCGGTGTCGTCGAACCGTTCTTCCATCCGGAACCGTATCGGCCACGTCGCCGGCGCACCAAGCGTTCGCGATTATTGAGGGAGATCTCGTCCCGAAGCGTCGATGGGAATGTCGGTGGAACATCGGCGCGCCCCCGCCTCACTGCGTATCGGGAGCAGGCGTTGGAGGTGGCGTGGACCCTTTCCGAGCGTGGGCCGGCGAGCCCGCGGGAGGTGCGGAAAAGCGGCGCGCCGCCGAAAGCGCCGTCGATCCTCCAGAAGAACTACTACGGCTGGTTTGTTCGTGTCGATCGCGGCGTGTACGGCCTGACCGAAGCCGGCGAACGGGCGCTTGCCGATTACCCGGAGCTCACAGCCCGCTTCTCCCGAAAGGCGGAGGGCTGAAGCAACACCGCCCCGCCGGCCCTTACCCCGCCGGCGACTCCAGCACCGCCCCGGCGAACGTATATCCGCCCCCGAATGCCACCAGTCCGATCCGCCGCGCGTCGGTACCCGCGTCGAAAATCTCCTCAAGGCACAGCGGAATAGTCGTCGACGAGGTGTTTCCGTAGCTTGCAATATTCGAGTACATCCGCTCGGCAGGCACATGCATCCGTTGGCGAACCGCATTGATAATACGCTGGTTCGCCTGGTGCGGCACCACGAGCTCGAGGTCTTTCAGGTCGGTTCCCGCCTCCTCGCACGCCGTGCGCAGGCTGCGCATCATGCCGCGGACCGCCTCGACAAAGACAGTCGGTCCGTCCATGAATATGTGCTCGGCAGGATCGGCCGGCACGCGCAACGCGCTGCCGTCTTCGCCCTTGGCCGCGCACGACGGCCGGCGCAGGATCGCTTTCGGCGTTAGATCGGCGCCCTTGCCGCCGCGACCGCCACCGCCCGAGCGCTCTTCACCCGAACCGGTTTCCCGGCGGGCGGCGAGCACCGTAGCGCTGGCCGCGTCGCCGAAGATCGGTGCGGTACCCGGATCGGATGTATCCGTGCGTCTCGACAGGCTCTCCGCGGTCAGAATGAGTACGTGATGGTCCGGCTTCGACTGGAGGTAGTCGTATCCGGCCTGTAACGCATAGAGATAGCCCGAGCACGCGGCGTTCAGGTCGTACGCCTGCGGCATGATATCGTCGCGGCCGTGCGCGAGCCGGTACTGCACCAGTGTAGCGACCGCCGGTGTATTCTGCTCGGGGGTCTCGGTTGCGCAGATAATAAGACCGATATCGTCGATCTCGAGCTCGAGCTCGGCGAGAAGCTTTCGAGCGGCCTGCTCGGCAAGATCGACCGCGCTCTCACCCTCGGCCAGCCACTGTCGTGACTCGATGCCGGTGCGCTTGGCGATCTCTTCCGGTTTCCAGTCCGGACACATCTGCGAGATCTCCTCGTTCGTGACCGTCCGGCCGCCTGCGACCGCGCGGACGCCGGAGATCGAGACGGTCACGGCCGTCCGCGGCGTCGCCGGAGCCGACACGGGCGCCGCCGGCGCGGCCGTGTCGGCGGAATGGCCGTCTCGCGATGCGGCGATGTCGGGAAACCATGAACGGGACAACCCTTCGAGGATCGGCTCACCCGGCTCCTCGCGCGTGACCGGCTTGAGGTGCTCGCGTGAGTCCTCACCCTCATGACCCTCGGCCGAATTGGTTTGAACCTTCATTATGGGGGTGCCGACTTTCACCATCGTACCCTCTTCGACGAGCCGTTCAGCCACCGTACCGCCGACCGGCGAACGCAGCTCCACCGCGGCCTTGTCGGCTTCGAGATCGGCAACGAGCTGTCCGGACTCGATCTCGCTACCCGGTTCCACTCGCCACTCGACAAGTGTGACGCTCTCGTCGGAAGGACTCGACCCGATCGCCTCAACGAGGTATGTGCCGGCCTCCGCCTCGTCGGCCTTTTTCCAGGTCACCGTCCCGCCGAAGAGCTCGGCGGCGGACTCGAGTGTCCGCTTGTAGCCGGGTAGAACCTCCAACTGATTCGCGAAGTTACACGGCACGAACGTGTCCGCGCGTGCCACACGCCGGGCGGCGATTGGCCGGCGCGCCCGCTCGGTCACCGCGGAGATGATCTCCGCACCGAACCCGCAACTCGAATTGTCCTCGTGCACGACGACGAGGCGCCCGGTTTTCTCCGCGCTCCCGGTGATCGCTTCCACATCCCATGGGGAGATCCATCGCGCATCGATTACTTCCGGATCGAGCCCGGCGTCCACGAGCGTCTCGGCGGCCTTTGTGCAGTGCAGGACGGTATTACCGTAACCGACGAGCGTAATATCGCGACCGCGCCGCACATAGCGCGAACGGCCGATCGGAACGAACTGCTTGTCGACATCGCGGCTGGTTAACGCCGAACGGTCGTTCAGACAGTTCTTCGGATAGAAAAAGAGGGTGGGGCGGTCGCTTTCGAAGGCGGCATTGAGCATCCCCGCCGCATCGCCGGCGCTCGCCGGCATCATGACATCGACACCGGGAGTGTGCGCGGCCAATCCGTCGAGTGTCGAAGCGTGAAACGGTCCGAGTCCGGGCCGGTAGCCGCCGCAGGTGATCATAACGATTACCGGCACCTTCCATCCGCCGTCGGTGCGCCACCACATGCTGCCGAGCTCGGCCCAGATCTGGTTATAGGCGATGGGCAGAAAATCGGCGAACTGGAGAAAGGCGACCGGCTTTCCGCCGGCGAGCGCGCGGCCGGCGGAGATCCCGACAATGCTCGCCTCGGCGAGCGGGCTGTTACGCACTCGTCCCGGATACTTCCCGGTCAGACCGCGTGTGATGCCGAATACATCACCCTTAGGATCCTCGATATCCTCTCCGAAGAGTGTCACCCGAGCGTCCCTGCCGAGCCGGTCATCGAGCACCGCACGGATTGCTTCGAGCATCGTGTAGACGTTGTCGCCCTCCGGCTTACCGGTGTACTCGTTTCCTGCTTCGAGCAGGCGTTCGGGAACGGGGGCCTTGGCGGTGAAAAGCGGCTCCGGCTCGGGACCGCGCTGAATCCGGCGTGCGACGTCGGCCAGCTCGCTGCGAATCTCCTTGCTCATGCCGGTGAGCTCTTCGGCGCCGTATCCGCTATTGCTGAGATGCGTCTGGATATTTCGAATCGGGTCGCCGGATTCGGCGACCGCCGCAATCTCCTCCGGGGAGCGGTACATGCGCTGGTCGTCGGCGTTGGTATGATTGTGGAGCCGGTCAACCTCGAAGATCACGATGGATGGTTTGCGCTCGGTCCGCATGCGGCCGACGATACGCTTGAATGCCTCGCGCGCCTCGAGCGGCTTGCGGCCGTCGATTCGCTCTATCGGAATACCGTAGAACTGTTCGGCCGGCCCGTCGGGATGATCGTAGAAGGTCTGACCTTTCGTGCGTGTGGAAATCGCGAACGTATTGTCCTGGACGAGGAAGAGCACCGGAAGCGAGGCGCGGACGGTGTGGGCGACCGCCTCGAGCACTTCACCCTGCTGCGTCATCCCGTCGCCGAGGCCGCAAAGAACGATCGGCGCCCCCTCGTTCTCTCTGATCTCCTCGGCAATGCCTGCCGCCTGCAGTGCGCTGTTTCCCACCGGCCCGACGAGACTCAAAATGTTGAGTTCCGGCGCGCTCATATGGGCGTTCATCTGCCGGCCGCGACTGTGACTGCCGTCCTTGTTGAAGAGCGCCATGAAGAACATCTCCGGCTTTACGCCGCGGGCAAGCATGAGCGCCTTGTCACGGTAGTGTACGTGTAAAAAGTCCTCGGGTTTCAGAAACTCGGCAATCGCCGCGCTCCCTTCATGCCCCGCACCGGAGACGTGAAAAAACGCTTCTCCGCGTCCGGTGAAATCCTGCTCGAGCAGATCCATCTCGCGCGCCGTCAGCATAGTGCGGTACAACTCTAGGGCCGCCGTATCCGAAGCTACTTTGGTGGACATCGGTTACTCACTCCTGATTGGTCGATCTATTCATACGGTATCCGCTGACCCGCTCCGTCGAAGTCCGATCAGCCCGGGCTTTGACAGAGGGAATGCGCTGCAGGCATACTATATTTGAGCCTACAGATATTTGCAGCTTTAAGCTCGACCACTATAGCACGCGCGTATGCCGAAGTCGACCTGATCAGCTTTAACGGTATTGGCGTGGGCTTTGTATCCAAGGAGTGAGCATTGAGTACCGCATTCGATACCTTCGGTGTAACAAAATCGATTTCTACGAAAGAAGGTGATGTCACGTATTTCGATTTGGATGACTTCGCCGATCGGCACGACAAGCCGTATATGAAGCGCTGGCCGGTGAGCATGAAGATCCTCTTCGAAAGTGTTCTCCGCAATGAGAACGGCCGTGAAGTCACTCGTGAGCACGTTGAACAGCTGTCCGAGTACCGGCCCGAGAACTCGCGGGCGATCGAGGTTCCATTCAAGCCGGCTCGTGTGCTTCTGCAGGATTTCACCGGTGTGCCGTGCGTCGTCGACCTCGCGGCAATGCGCAGCGCCATGGCACGTCTCGGCGGCGATCCGGCACGCATCAACCCGAAGCAGAGCGTAGATCTTGTTATCGACCACTCGGTTCAAGTTGACTTTTTCAATTCGAGTGATGCATTGCGCAAGAACGCCGAGCTCGAGTTCGAGCGAAACCGCGAACGCTACGAGTTTCTGCGGTGGGGACAGGGCGCGCTGGAGAACTTCAGCGTAGTACCGCCGGCGAGCGGAATCTGCCATCAGGTAAATCTCGAGTATCTCGGTCGGGCCGTACAGCTCGAAGAGCGAGACGGTGTAAAGGTGGCCTTCCCCGATACGCTGGTGGGTACCGACAGTCACACACCGATGATCAACGGGCTCGGCGTTCTCGGCTGGGGAGTCGGAGGTATCGAGGCGGAAGCTGCAATGCTCGGCCAGCCGATTTTCATGCTCGCGCCGAGCGTGGTCGGGGTGAAACTGGTCGGAACCATGAAAAGCGGCATCACCGCGACCGATCTGGTGCTCCGCATTACCGAGATGCTGCGGAAGCACGGAGTCGTCGGAAAGTTCGTGGAGTTTTTCGGTCCCGGCCTTTCGGGCATGACCGTGCCCGACCGGGCGACGATCAGTAACATGGCTCCCGAATACGGGGCGACCTGCGGCTATTTCCCGGTCGACCGGCAGAGCCTCGACTACATGTACTCCACCGGCCGCCCGACCGACCTCATCGATCTGGTGGAGAAGTACACGAAGGCGCAGGGGATTTTCCGCACCGACGATACGCCCGACCCCGAATACGAGGTCGTGCTCGAGCTCGATCTTTCCACCGTTGAACCGAGTATCGCCGGGCCGAAACGCCCGCAGGACCGCATCGACCTCCCGGAGGTGAAAGATTCGTTCCACAGCGCGCTTACCGCCGAGCAGGGACCACAGGGCTACGGTCTGTCCGATGGCGACCTGAAGCGGGAGGCGGAAGTAACGCTCGACTCCGGTGAGCAGGTGACTCTGAAGCACGGCGATGTCGCTATCGCCGCGATTACCAGCTGTACGAATACGTCGAACCCGAGCGTGCTGCTCGGCGCCGGACTGCTGGCGAAAAAGGCGATCGAGGCGGGTCTGAAGCCGAAGCCGTGGGTGAAAACGAGCTTCGCGCCCGGTTCGATGGTCGTTACCGAGTACCTGCAGCGCGCCGGCCTCATGAGTTATCTCGAGAAGTGCGGCTTCTACCTCGTCGGCTATGGCTGTACCACCTGTATCGGAAACTCCGGACCGCTCCCTGATCCGGTGCGAAAGGCAGTCGAAGAGCACGACCTGATTCTTGCCGGAGTGTTGAGCGGGAACCGCAACTTCGAGGGGCGCATCAATCCGCATACGAAGGCGAACTACCTCATGAGCCCACCGCTGGTGGTCGCCTACGCGCTCGCCGGCAATGTCGGTGTTCATCTTCGTGACGAACCGGTGGGAACCGACTCGAACGGCAATGCGGTCTACCTCCCGGATATATGGCCGTCGACCGAGGAGCTGGAGGAGTATGTGAAACAGGCGCTCGACCGCGAGGCATTCATCGCCAGTTACTCGGGGCTGGAGACGAGCAATGAGACGTGGAACTCCATCGAAATGACCGACAGCGCGCTCTACCCGTGGAATGAGGAGTCGACCTACATACAGGAGCCGCCGTTTTTCCAGGATATGACCCTCGATGTGCGGCCGATCGAGCCGATCGAGGATGCACGCGTTCTCGTGAAAGTTGGTGACTCGATTACCACCGACCACATCAGTCCGGCCGGCGCCATCGATCCGGACAGCCCGGCGGGTTGTTACCTGCAGGAGCGCGGAGTCGCGATTCGGGACTTCAACAGCTACGGCAGCCGGCGCGGTAACGACCGTGTTATGACGCGCGGTACCTTTGCGAATATCCGGCTGCGGAATCAGCTCGCGCCGGGCACCGAGGGGAGCTGGACGAAGCACTTCCCGAGCGGCGAAGTGACCGACATCTACGACGCCAGTCGAAGGTATATCGATTCGAATACACCGACGATCGTGCTCGCCGGAAAGGATTACGGAATGGGCTCGAGCCGTGACTGGGCGGCGAAGGGGGCACACCTGCTCGGTATCCGCGCGGTCATCGCCGAGAGTTTCGAGCGGATTCACCGGTCGAATCTCGTCGGTATGGGTATTTTCCCCCTGCAATTCCAGGAAGGCGATAGCGCCGAGTCGCTCGGCCTCGACGGCAGCGAGCACTTCACCATTGCTGTCAGCGACGAGACGGAGCCGAAGCAGGTCGTGCCGGTTGTCGCGCGCACGGAGAGCGGCGAGACGATTGAGTTCGAGACGATTTCTCGCATCGACAGCCCGGTGGAGATCGACTACGTTCGCAACGGCGGCATCCTGCACACCGTATTACGACGCTTCCTCTCTGAGGACTTGAAGAAGTAGAGCAGGGTGATGGTTCGCCGGTTGCCGCCGGCGAGCCGCTACGCGCATGCCGTGAGAGCCGGCGCGAACCAAGCTGCGCCCATGCCGAGCGCGACCGTGATACGGGGGTAAACCAAGCTGCGCGCCGGCGGCGTACGCTATCGCCGGGCGATTACATCATCCCAGACAATCCCCGCCCCATCCTCGATATCGCGCACCGCCACCGCGCCCGCGAGCGCCTCCGCGTAGCGGGGATGAATGCCGGGGCGAAGGCGTCGTTCGGTGCGGAGTATGCCGAGTGCCTCGGGCTCGATCCGCCGCCCGGCCCGGATCGGGCGGCAGACGTGTAGCGAGCGATTCGTTCGTCCGTAGTTCCCGCGTTCGGATGGCGCGAGCCTTTTCACCCCGTCGCCTCGAATCGCGGTGACCCGCTCTTCTCCGAGTCGCTCGACGACTGCAGCCATTCGCTCCGACGGCTCCATCGTCTCGACCTCGCGGACAGCGGAAACCGTTTCGATAAAACGCTCGGGAGGAAGAGCGACCGGGTCGTCGAGTCCCGAGCCGGCGGTATCGAGAGTAACGTGCTTTTCCAGCGCGACGGCTCCGACTGCGCAGGCAGCAATCGGAACCGCTATGGGGTCGAGGGTATGATCGCTCACTCCCCACCGCCGGCCGGTGACACCGCGCAGCGACTCGATAACGTCGAGGTTGTACTCCTCTTCAGGAGTGGGGTAGGCGGTCACACAATGGAGAAACACGACGCCGGCAGATCGGGCTCCGGCAGCGTCCGTTTGCGATCTGCATCGCTTCCCCGCCGAATCGATCGTCGCGTCCGCCTCGTAAATATCTGCGAGCGTGCTTACGCCGGTTGACGCATATATTGGCACGTCGCTCGCGGCAGCCTGCGATAGCAGTTGAAGATAGTTGAGCTCCGGGGACGCGATTTTGAGTGCGGTCGGTTCGAGCGAGAGCAACTCTGCGAGGCTACGTGGTCCAAACGCCGTACAGAGGAACTCAAGACCGCGGTCGACGCAGGAGTCACGAAGTGCGGCATAGAACTCGATATCGCGCTCGAGCTTGCGAAATCGGTCGAAGAGCGGAATAGCGCCACCAGGCAGATCCACATCTCCGGTGTTCGGGTGAAGAATCTCATCGGCGTAGATCCACTGAAACTTCGCCGTATCGAAACCGGCCTCTGCAACGCGGTCGAGCAACGCGAGCGCTGTCTCGATCGAGCCGGCGTGCGATGTTCCGATTTCCGCGATGAGTTTCATCGGCTTCGTCCGTTCACGACGGGTGCAACTCCGAGCGGGTTCCCGGATTCGGGGTACCACCGGCCCCCTGAGCTCGTCCGCTCATTTGACCTGCCCGCGGTCCGGCGCCGGCGCCCCGAATTCGTCCGCTCATTTGACCTGCTCGCGGTCCGGCGCCGGGATTGTGTCAAAGCCGCAGTACGGCACGAGCACCTCCGGTATTCGCACCGAGCCGTCGCTCTGTTGGCCGTTCTCGAGAATAGCGACGAGCGCCCTGCTGTTGGCGATCGCCGTTCCGTTCAGCATATGAACGAGGCGCGGTTTGCCGTTGTTTTCACGGTAGCGGGTCGCGAGTCGGCGCGCCTGATAGTCGGTACAGTTGGACGTGCTCGTGATTTCGCCCCAGTCGCCCGACTCGCCGCGGCCCGGCATCCACGCCTCGATATCGTACTTCCGGTAGGCCGGGCCACCGAGGTCGCCGGTGCACGTGTCGACGACGCGATACGGGAAATCGAGCCCCTGTGCGATCTCCTCCTCAATGGCGAGCAGCTCCTCGAGCATCGCATCGCTCTCCTCCGGGCGCACGTAGACAAACATCTCCACCTTCGTGAACTGATGAACCCGGTATAACCCCTTCGAGAACTGTCCGGCTGCTCCCGCTTCGCGCCGGAAACAGTGTGAGAGACCGGCGAGCTTGATCGGCAGGTCGTCCGCCGAAAGAATGCGGTTTCGATAGTAGGCGCCGAGGGTAATCTCGGCGGTGCCGATCAAACATCCTTCGCCGCCTTCGAGGGTGTAGATGTTGCTTTCCTCTCCCCGCGGCTGAAAGCCGATTCCGCTTGCCACTTCCTCGCGCGCGATGTCGGGGGTGACCGTCGGGGTGAAACCGTGACGCGTCACGACATCGACGGCATAGCGGCTGAGGGCAAGCTCTAACAGTACCGCCTGGTTGCGAAGATAGTAGAATTTGGTACCCGATACGTCCGCGGCCGTTTCGAAGTCGATAAGGTCGAGCGCGTTCGCAAGCTCGACGTGGTCCTTCGGTGGGAAGTCGAGGCGGACCGGCTCGCCGACGCGCTTAATCTCGCGATTGGCGGTGTCGTCATCGCCGTGCGGTGCGTCGGGATGTGTGAGATTCGGGACCATCGACGCGAGCTCGTACACGTTCCGTTCGGTTTCGGCGAGCCGGTGTTCGAGCTCAGGGATCTTCTGCTTGAGCGCTTTCCCCTCTTCGATGAGTTTCGAACGCTCCTCTTCCGTCGGGCGTTCCTTCATGCGGCGGGCATTGTCATTGCGCCTGCCGCGCAACGATTCGAGCTCCGAGAGAATCGAATTGCGTTCGTCATACAACCGGACGATCTCGTCGATATCGATGTCTACCTTTCGCAGGCGGGTATTCTCACGAACGAGCTCGATATTGTCTCGAATGAACTTCAGGTCGAGCATAGGCCTAAGACTATATCGGCTTGAATTTCGTCGGGCAAGCCAACGTGGTACTCCTGCGGAGTGGTATTCCCGATCGAGACTCGATCGAAACGCCCGTTCGGTGCGAAGCCGGTCGCCGACTCGACCGACAACGGAATGACGCTAACGATCGTCGCTGCGAGCGAGATTCTCTGCTTCTGATTCCGAGTAGTTCCACCATGCGTAGAAGTGATGGAGCGGACCGGTTCTATCGGTGCTCTGCCATCTCGAACCGGCACGGAGTGCGGCGGTCAGATAGATTTTTGCCTCTTCGGTTGCAACGTCAATGTGCTGTCCGCGTGAGATACCCGCTGCGATACCGCTGGACAACGTACACCCGATTCCTTCGAGTCGATCGATGGAGATCCGTGCCGACCGAAGCCAGAGTGTGCTCGGTTGGGCCGTGTCCGCCGGAGGAAGAACGAGCACATCGTCGCTGAAGGCCCCGGCCCGGTGACCTCCCTCGATTACGATCGAACGGGCACCGTGCTCGAGTAGTTCCTTTCCGGCATTCTCGACGGACGTAGCATCCGGTAACGGCCGACCGACAAGGTGTTCGGCCTCGGCGATGTTGAGGGTCACGACGGTCGCCATCGGCAGGAGACGCTCGCATACCGTAGCGGTTGTCTCCTCATCGGCGATCATGGTTCCCGATCGACAGAAGAGCGACGGATCGAGTACGAGCGGAATGTCGCTCAGCTGTCCCTCGATTTCCTCCGCGAGTAAGCGAGCGGTTTCCGATGAGCACAGACGTCCGATCTTGATTGCGCTCGCGACACCGACGTACTCGATAGCCGAAAGGAGTTGTGAGAGGACGAGCTCGGAGTCGAGCGGTTGAACCTGACCCGGCTTTCCGGCCGGACCGACTCCGGTGATAACCGCGGCTCCGTACACTCCGAGCGCCGAAAACGTCTTGAGATCCGCCTGTATACCGAAACACCCCGAAGAACTGCTCGGTCCGATCGCTACACACCGTGGAACTCGATCACTCACTCTCATGAGCGTATTGCCGGACCGGCGTTGAGTCAATCATAATGAGCCGCTGCACAGCCTAACCCTGTTTTCGGGCCGGCCGTTTTGTGGGTAAAGTAGCGGCCGGAGGTGATTCTTGGCGGAGAAATCGGTCAATCTCGAACAGACTTGGACAACAGCGATCTTGAATGTCTTACGGGGAGTCGGAATCGGGATCGCGAACGTGATCCCGGGAGTGAGTGGCGGCACGATTGCCGCGATCTCCGGAATCTACGATAACCTCGTATACTGTTTCGGTAACTTTTTTCGCGGCGGGTGGTGGCGAACGCTCGCATATCTGACACCGATCGTCGTCGGGACGCTCGCCGGGTTTATCGCATTTGCAGGATTGGTTGACGCCGCTCTCGAAGCGTATCCGGAGCAGACCCTGTTCTTCTTCATCGGACTGATCGCCGGTAGCGTACCGTTTCTCGTCAAACGCGCCGGGGACTCCCGCTTCCGTTTGCGCTATGTCGTTTCGCTTATCGTTGCCCTCGTGCTTGTCGTTGTCATGGGACTGGCCGAACGACCGCCGGCCGGTGAGCCGATAACCGAGATTGATGCGGTTTCTGCGCTTATAGTTGTCGTCGCCGGCGGCGTGGGCAGCGTCGCGATGGTGGTTCCCGGTCTCAGCGGTAGCTTTCTGCTCTTGTTGTTCGGATTCTACGCCACGATGACCAATGCTGCACGAACTCTCAATATTCCAGTGCTGGCACTATTCCTGTTCGGCACATTCGCCGGTCTCGTTATAGCCAGCAAGGTAATATCGTGGTTTCTTCAAAACTACCACGCTGCCAGTTACTACGCCATCGTAGGTTTGGTTCTCGGGTCGCTCGTCGGCGTTTGGCCCGGTTGGAGCGGAGGAGAAGGATCGCTTGCGAGCGTTCTCTTCGGTATGCTGGGACTCGTCCTGAGCCTTGCGCTCGGTACCGATATCAAGGAGCGGCTCCGCGCCCGGCAGGAGTATCGAGCGGAAAGGGAGTCCGAGTTGCATGGCTGATCGCGATCGGACGAAACGACGGCTCATTGCCGCCGCAGTCGTCCTCGGAGTTCTCATAGTGGTGTGGGGAATAGCGCGCATTCTTTCCGAGCCGGCGACCGAAAGACCGTTCTTCGACGCGTTTCCCGTCGATCGCCCGTCTGTAATCGCCCACCGCGGTGGCGCGGATCTCTGGCCGGAGAACACGCTTTCTGCATTTCGTGCCGCTCGCAATCTCGGAGTCGACGGAATCGAGCTTGATGTGCATGCGAGCGCCGACGGAGTCCCGGTGGTAGTGCACGATTCTACGGTAGATCGGACAACCGACGGGAGTGGGGCGGTCTCCGGGATGACCGTCGAGCAGTTGCGGAAGCTGGATGCCGGTTACTCATTCACCGCACCGAACGACGAGGCTTCGACGCCGTACCGTGGCATGGGATTGACGATTCCGACGCTTCGCGAGGTATTCGAGGAGCTACCGGATATCCCGATTATCGTCGAAATCAAGCCGGAGAGTGGCGAGCTTGTGGCGGCGGTCGGTGATCTGATTGCCGAGTTCGGCCGCGAAAAGTCAACACTTGTCGCGAGCTTCTCCGGGGAGGTTCAGGAACGGATTCGGCAGGAGTATCCCGATGTTGCTACCGCGGCCGTGCAGAGCGAAATCGTGCCGTTTCTCATATTGAACTGGATGCTGATCCCGGGAGTATACTCGCCTCCCGCGGAATCATTTCTTGTGCCGACGCGTACCGGACCTCTGCCGGTCACTACGAGACGGTTTATCTCGAACGCGCAGAGGCGGGGCGTTTTCGTCGGCGCGTGGACGATCAACGACGAGGCGACGATGAACCAACTCATCGAGCGTGAGATCGATGCAATTCTTACCGACAGGCCGGATCTGGCGCTCGAGCTTGTCGGGGAGCTGTGACCAACCGCGCGACCACGACCGGCATCAGCTTCCGCTCGAACCGTCGCCGATCTCGTGACGGTAGAGATGCACGTCGCGCTGGGGAAACGGGATCGTTATGCCGTGCTCGTCGAACTTTTTCTTCACTCCCTCATTCAGCGCGAAGAGGGTCGGAAAGTAATCGGTCCGGTTCATCCAGACGCGCGTTGTAATAGAGATGCAACTCGCCGCGTGCTCGATTACGCCGATGACCGGTTCCGGCTCGGCGAGCACGCTTTCAGTCTCGGAGATCACCTCCCCGATGAGCGCTTTCGCACGATCTATACTGTCGTGGTACGAAATGCCGAACGTAAGATCGAGTCTCCGAGTCGGATTAACCGAGAAGTTGGTCACGGCGGTGTTCGCGAGTCCGCCGTTCGGAACCGTGACCCGCTTATTGTCGAAGGTATTCATCAGCGTGTAGAGAATCTGGACTTCAACCACCGTACCCATGATTCCGTTTGCTTCGATGAAGTCACCCACCGAGAACGGCTTGAATATGAGTATCAAGAGTCCGCCGGCGAAATTACTGAGCGTCCCCTGGAACGCGAGCGCCACCGCGAGGCCGGCGGCACCGATAATGGCCACAAACGAGGTCATCTGTATTCCGAGGGTCGATGCGACACTGACAAGTACTACGATATTCAGCAGTGCGTTCAATACGCTTGTCAGAAACCCACCGACTCCGGGATCGACCTCGCGGCGCGATACGACGCGTCGGATAACCCGCACGAATACGCGTACGGCGATAAGTCCGACAATCAGAATGACGATCGCGAGCAGCAGTCGCGGTGCATACTCAGCGGTGAGTGATGCGAACATCTCGGTGAGGTCACTCGAGCTCATTAATCGACTATCCTCCTCCGGTCAGGCTTTCCTGCCGCTTGCGGATTCCAGGCATTCTATCAGGGCTTCCGACGGTGCGCTACGGAGCGTGGCTCACGTCACGCGATCGATCGAGAGGGACGAAACGGCATCCTTTCCCTTCGGCGTCAGAACGAACACTCCGTGATGGTGTGTAACCATACGTCGATTGATGCATCGCCGTACGACCTCGGATGTGTATTCCGGGCTCCACCCGATGTGAAAGGCGAGCGAGTCGATATTCTCCGAGTTCATCCCGCCGGGACACTGTTGACCGCCTCCGTGGTGATCGAGGCAGAGCATGAGCATCTGCTCGGCGAAGTGTTTCCGGTTTCGCCTCAGGCGGAAGGCATGAGCGAAAACGCCGCGTTTGGGCGCGACCAGAAACACAAGCAGAAAAACTGCACCGATCATCATCGCCATGGTTCCGCTGGTGGCGCTGTCGGTATGGTAGGCGAGGATGAAGCCGGCCACCGCCGAGCCTGCACCGATCAGTGCCGCGAGTGCGATCATAGCGTGTAGCCGGCGAGTGAGAAGAAATGCGCTCGCCGGCGGGCCGATAAGCAGGGCAACGACGAGTACCGCACCGACTGCCTCGAAGGCGCCGACGA
>SLIN01000043.1 GCA_007135605.1 Spirochaetales bacterium
GGAATCGCGACCTGCGCCGGCGCCGCCATTGTCTCGATTGGGCGATCGGTCGTGAGATCTTTCTCTTCCGGCAGGTGCAAGCCGCCAATCGGGAATTTCTTCAGTGTTTCTGCCATGCAAGGCTACTCCTTGGGGGCGAAGCTCGACTCATCGTCCGCGCCATAGTACCGACGTCGGCGGCGTGTGTATATCGCACTCGGCTCGACAGCCCCGAATTCGTCATAGTTTCCGCTCGACGAAATATTCGCGGACATCAACAAAATCGATATTTTTCTATCTACTACCAGAAAGTACCGCGCCGTGCAACCGCTGTAAAGGGTGTGCGGAGAAATAGTAGTACCGGCGCATGACTATAATATCAGACTCGGATGTGGCGCCGTCCGCCCGGCGCCGTCCGCCCGGTTGACCCTCGTTCGCGTTGCATTGTATATAGACTGCTACGCCATTGAACCAATTATGTTGAGAGGAATTATGTACGCACTCGTAGAGATTGCCGGCAAGCAGTATAAGGCCGAAGAAGGTGCGCTCCTTAAGGTTGACAAGCTGAACGCGAATGAGGGGGATACGCTCAAGCTCGATTCGGTGCTGCTTCTCAACCAGAAGGGAAGCGTTGCCGTGGGTAACCCGTTCATCGACGGTGCGGTTGTCACCGCGACGGTGGAAGGCGGCGGGCGCGACGACAAGATTACCGTCTTCAAGTACAAGCGGCGAAAGCGATATAAGCGAAAGCACGGACACCGCCGGCACTATTCACTTCTACGAGTGCGAGATGTGAAAGGCGCGTAGACGCTGATTTGCGGCGACGTGTTTACGATAGACGTGATTACCGTAACGGTGGAGATCGCAAACGAAACGGTCCGACGGCTTGAGTCGCTCGGACACGCGGTAACGGGTGTTTCGAGAACCGATGAGGCGGAGGGGAGTATACCGTGCGCGGCGGTATCGTCCTTGCTGCGCGCAGCCGCAGCGTCGTTGGCCGAGAGCCCGGCCGTGGATGCGGTGGGTTCCGCGTCGAGTCCCGGTTCACTTGCGATCAATGTTACAGCGGTCTACGATGAGCGGTGGCTCCGTGGCGTGAGTGATGTCATTCTTGCGGGATTGCGCGGAATTGAAAGCGACTTCCCGGAGGAGCTTGAAGTGAAGATTATGCATACAGACAGGAGAGTGTGAGCGTATGGCACACAAGAAAGGTGGAGGAAGCTCCAAGAACGGACGTGACAGCCATTCCAAGCGGCTTGGTGTGAAGCGATTCGGCGGTGAAACCGTGAAGGCCGGGTCGATACTGGTACGTCAGCGAGGAACACAGTTTCATCCGGGTCAGAATGTGGGAATCGGCAAGGACGATACGCTCTTTGCTCGTCTAAGCGGTACCGTAGCATTCAGCCGTAAGAAAGGCCGGCGTTTTATCTCGATCGAGCCGGTTCAGGTCGCCGGTTCGCATGCTGAAGAACCGGCTCAGAGTGCGAACGCCGCTTCGTAGGGGCTATTTCTCAACGGTACACTGTGGCTTCCTTCGTTGACGAGGTTACGCTGACACTCGAGTCGGGCCACGGCGGAGCGGGCGCGGTGAGTTTCCGCCGTGAGAAGTACGTTCCGAAAGGCGGGCCGGACGGAGGCGACGGCGGCGACGGAGGCAACGTAATCGTTCGAAGGCGCGAAAACGTTAAAACTCTTTCCCATCTGGCCGGAAAGAGCTCGCTCTCGGCGCAGCGCGGACGGAGCGGGTCGGGCCGAAATAGACACGGGGCCGACGGTCGCGATCTCGTGCTCGATCTTCCACCGGGAAGTGTCGTATACGATGCGGACACCGCCGAAAGCCTCGCCGACCTCGCCGAACAATCGAGTTATGTGCTGCTCCACGGAGGGCGCGGCGGCAAAGGAAATACGCACTTTGCCACCAGCACTCATCAGACTCCTCGGTTTGCACAGGAGGGCCTACCGGGCAGGCGGCTGCGTGCCCGTATCGAGATCCGGCTCGTTGCCGATGTCGGGCTTGTCGGGCTTCCGAACGCGGGTAAGTCGAGTTTGCTCAGCGCCGTGAGCAATGCCCGGCCCCGAGTCGGCTCCTACCCGTTCACGACCACGGTGCCTAATCTCGGTGTGTATCGCAAAGATCGGCTCGACGTCGTTATCGCGGATATTCCGGGGATAATCGAGGGAGCCGCGGAGGGACACGGGCTGGGATTGCGTTTTCTGAAGCATATCTCTCGCACCGCCGGATTGCTCTATCTCATCGACCTCTCCAATCCCGATCCGGTTTCCGATGTTCACACCCTCGAGCGGGAGATTTCCGCCTACGGGGGAGGGCTCGAGTCGAAACCGCGCCTGCTGGTAGGAAACAAGCTTGATATCGCCGATCCCGAACGTGTCGCCGCGTTTCGCGATGCATTTCCAACCGATACAGTTCTGACGATAAGCGTAGCTACACATCAAGGGTTGCGGAGTCTTGGCGATACGTTGCTCGAGGCGGTTCACGGTACCGGTAATGAACGAGACACGTAGACCCGCACTATTCGGAGGATCATTCGATCCGCTGCATATAGGGCACCTCCATATTGCCGATGCCGCCCTCGCCGGCGGGCGTTTTGATGCAGTTTTCTTTGTCCCCGCGTTTCGATCCCCACACAAGGCGGATGGTTACGGGGCCCCGGATGAGGCGCGTATCACAATGGTTCGTTCCACGATCGATCGTCGCGCGCGAATGCATCTGCTGCCGTGGGAGCTTGAGCGTCCAGGGCCGTCGTACACCATCGATACGCTCGAGCAGTTCATCAAAATATATGACGGCGATGAGGAGCCCGGGCTTATAGTCGGTGACGATTTGCTCGAGCATTTCGACACATGGGAGCGTTATGAGGAGATTCTCTCGAGGGCGACACTCGTTGTCGGGGCACGTCCGCCCGAGGAGCCCGCAAGTCGATCGCGATATCAGAGACTTAAAGAGCTCGGTGCCCGATTTGTAGAGCTGGACAATGCCGCAATTGCCGTTTCTGCAAGCGATATTCGACGAAGAGTGGCTGGTGGATTGCCGTATCGCGATCTTGTTCCCGAGACGGTCTACAACATCATTGAAACGCATCATCTGTACAGGTAAGGTCGACCAGGAGATGGAGCATCCATGAGCGCGCGAGTCCGTATCGACAGTTCGTTGGTGTTTGTACTGCTGATCCTGCTTATTCTCGGCGGTACGGCTCTCTTCATATATCTGCAGGTGCGCAGCGATGTGGTTTCCGAGTACGTCGATCGGGAAGAGCAGCTTGTTGTTCTGATGACACTGGCCGACGACAACGATCGACCGTTGACGACGCAAGTCTTCATCTACGAGCCTACGACCGCTCGAGCGGCGCTATTCGATATCCCCGGTGATACCGGTGCGATTCTGCGCTCGTTGGGACGAACCGATCGAATCGACGAGTTGCTCGTCAGTTCAGGGATCGAGCCGTATCGCGATCGAATCGGTGAGATGCTCTCGATATCGATACCGTTTTATGTTCACATCGGACGGTCGGAGAGCGAGGATCTCGTAGATCTGTTACAAGGGATGGATCTATTCCCTGCGGATTCCGTCCAGCCTATCGGTACCGACCTGAATCTTACCGCAACGGTCGTCGAGAGCAACGGTGGTCTGAATGGAGATCTCCCCATCGGCTTCCCGTCCGGACGTCTTCGGCTGGAGGGGCCACGTGCGCTTGCGTATCTCGAGTCCTCGGTTGCCGACGAACTGGATACCGATCGTCTCAACCGACGGCAGGGTTTCGTCGAGAGTCTACTCATTCGCCTGAGTGATGAAGCGGAAGTGCTGGTCGAACCGCGGGGGTTGCGGGTCGTGGAGTCGCTGATCGACACTAACATGGACTCGCGAGCACTGGAATCGTTTCTTCGTGAGCTCGGGCGAATGGATACCGGACGTATAGCTCGGCAGAGGATCGCCGGCTCCTATCGGAGTGTCGAGGTCGACGGGGAGGAGCGCGAGCTCCTGTTTCCTCATTTCGAAGGACAATGGATACGTGAGACCGTGTCGCAGGTTCGCGACAGCCTTCGTACAAGCAGGCCTACTGAGCCCGATACCGACACAATTGTGCTCGAAGTTCTGAATGGGACGACCTCGGTAGGGCTTGCTCGTCGAACACACGATCTGTACCAACGGCTCGGGCTCTTCGAGGTCCACAGGTACGATAACGCCGATTCACACGACTACGAGCACACGAAAGTCATCGACCGGCGGGGCGACGGCTGGATGGCGAACCGGGTAGCCGAAGTTATACGTGCTCGGAACGTTGTGAACGAGCCGAGCGAGGATCCGAACGACCCGGTCGATGTCACCTTGATACTTGGACAGGATTTTGATGGTAGATACGTTCGACAGTAGAGGATTCGTGCTCGAGGCCGCTGAGCTGCTTGATGACCACAAGGGGCGGGATACGGTCGCGATCGATGTCCACGGTATCTCCTCGATCACCGACTATCTGGTGATAACCACCGTAACCAGCAATATGCAGATGCGTGGGCTGCTGGAGCGACTTGCCGAGCATTGTGACCACTATCAGGTCGCTCAGCTCAACTCGCATAAACGACCCGATGATACCGGTTGGGTGCTGCTTGACTGTGAGTTCGTCGTGTTCCACCTGATGACTCGAGAGATGCGCGAATTTTACGAGCTGGAGCGCCTCTGGTTCGCCGGAGAAAAGGTGTACGGTGGTGCCGTAGAAGGGCGGGCGGAATAGTTCGGGAGTTTGTCCGACAAACTAGTCGTCCGACTCGTCTATGAGTGAGTCGTCGATTTCGTCATCAAATTCGTCATCGTCGTCATCACCATCGTACAAGTCTTCGTCCGTGTCGAAATCGTACTCCTCGTCCACGTCCAGACCATCGTCATCGAACGCCTCGTCGTCCGGGTCGATATCGTCCAGAGCATCACCGGCGATCTCGTCGTCCATATCCGTATCCACCTCTTCGAAATCATCCGAGTCAAAGTCATCGTCTTCCGGCGGACCCGGATCTCCGTTCGAATCTGAAGCGTACGGCCGTTCTCGTTGGTCCATGGGTGCCCCCTCCTGCGTACGACCAAACTGTATGGAGCCGAAGGCCGCGAGTCAATTGCGTAGAGCCCACCGGAACGGGTACGCTGCGTCCCTATGCATCTTCGCGCTGTAGCGTTCGACATCGATGGAACTCTTTACCCCAATCGCGTCATGATGCGTCGTAGTGTCGGGTTCGGGATACGTCACGCGCGTCTGTTGTATCATTTCGCGAAAGTGCGCAAGGTAATCCGTTCGACTCGTCCGATCGAAGACTTCTATCGACTTCAGGCACGGCTCATGGCGGATGCACTTGGACGCCCGGAGGAATCGGTACGTACAGAGATTCAACGGAACATATACGATCGATGGGAGCTCGTGTTGAAGCGTGTTCCGTTATATGACCAGGTTCCGGACTTGCTTGACGAGCTCGAACGATCCGGACTCCGACTCGGGGTGATGAGTGATTTTCCCGTCGCGCGCAAAATCGAGCTACTCGGTCTCGACGGGCGATGGGATTGTGCGATTTCCACCGAGCAAGTCGGCTATCTGAAGCCGAATCCGGAGCCGTTCGAAAGGCTGATCGAGTGCCTTGACGTAGACCCTTCGGAGATACTTTACGTCGGTAACAGCTACGAGTATGACGTAGTCGGAGCAAGCCGCGCGGGTTTACGCACCGCTTGGCTCAACGATCGGGGCGGCACGAGTAACGCGACCGAAGCCTCAATCCAGCCCGATTTCACCTTCTCGCACTATCGCGAGCTCCGTACATGGCTGGGCCCGTATCTCACCTCAGGAACCCAAAGTATACAATAGTAGACACTACACACGGCTTTGCGCCCGGTTCCGCCGGCAGAGCGAATTGGCCTCTATTCTACGCGATCTTTCCTTCTCTTACTGGCGATTATGTGCTATATACTATTACTGGGAACATGTTTACTGGGAGAGGGAACATATGCCGATTACCGCGGGCGACGTTATCGTCGTCGGGATCGTGCTTGTGGTGCTTGCTGTATACCGGCAGATGGACCGCAACAATCGATCCCTGGAGAAGGTGAAGCGCTTTGCCGACAAGGTGCAGAGCGATATCGATAATCTGGTGGCAGAGCGTGTTACCGCGCTTCGTGACGTAGCGATAGAAGTCGACGTCAATCAGAAGACTTCACGGGAAATACTCAAACGGCTCAATGAGGCGGAGCAACAGCTACTCGAGCGCGCCGAGCACGTCGAGTCTATCGGTGAGCGGATCGATGCGTATGATCGGTCATTGAGCGATCTCGATGCTCGCACGGCGCAGGCGCAGGAAGGAATCCGCCGCATTCAGGAGGAATCCGACTATATCGACAGCGTCGGCAAGCGCGTAAAGGCGTCACAGGAACGTGTCACGGAGATCGAGACGCGTCTTTCCGAAACCGAAACGCGATTCGCGGAGCGGAATCGCAACGCCCTTGAGCGCACGCGGGATGAGTTGCTGGGCGATGTTCGCGAGACCGTTTCAGGCATCGAGCAACGAGTTTCCGAGACCGACGAGCGTGTGACGGCTACATTGGCGGAGCTTGACGATCGCAGCGATGCCGCGAAGCGGCATATTGATAGTGCGGCATCCGAACTCGAGCAGAGCGCTACAGACGTGATTACACGCGCTGCCGAGCGCCTCGAATCGCTTCGCAGCGACGCCGGCTCTGACATCGACGAACTGGAACGTTGGACGCGAGAACGCTTCGAAGCGCTTGCTGAACAGGGAGAGAAGCTCACGTCGGCGTCGCTTGAGAAGCTTCGCGCTCACATAGAACAACGGACCAAAGATAGCGCGGCCGCATTGCGCAGCGACGTAGCCGAGCGTGAGTCGCAACTGAGGTCCGAGCTCGAGACGGAGCTCTCCCGGGCACGCTCCGAGCTCTCCGATCGGATTAGCGCCGACCGCGAGCATCTGGCCTCGGATTTCGACGAGCGACTCGGCGAGCTTCAGGCGGAAACCGGAAATCGGATTCAGAACATTTTCGAGCGGGTTACGGAGCTCGTACGCACTGTGGACGAGACCGAGTCGGAAACGGGTGATCGGCTGCAGGCGCTGTTTCGGCAGACAACCGAGACATACGATCAGTGGCGGGAAGACGTTACGTCTCGTCTCGACACCGCTCAGACCGAGATGAATGAGCATCTGGAAAAGGTCGAGCAGAGCAGAAGTAGAGTGCATGAAACGGCCTCGGAGGTTGAGCGCATCTCCGAGCAGATCGAGAGCCGTCTTGAGCGGCAGCGCAGCGAGCTCGATGCACAGGTTGACGAGAGAATCGGGACGTGGCGAGTTGAGTTCGACGGTAAGATCAACGGTGCGGCGGATTCGTTGTACGCGGGCTTCGACGAACGGCTCACCCAATCCAACGATGCACTCAACGGCCGAATGGAGCGACTCGAGGCGGCGGCGAACGAAATGGAGGAGCTCGAGTCGGCGATTCGGGACAGCATGCAACAGCTCGCCTCCCGTCTCGAGTCGGAACTCGAAGCAACGGGTGAGTCTCTGCGGTCAAAGCGTGAAGAGGACCTCGCGAGGGCTGAATCGGAGACGCAAAGAATTCAATCGACCATGGAGGAGCTCGACGCCGAGCTGCAGCGCCTGAAGTCGAGCGCCTACGAGAATGTGAATGAGAAGCTGAAAGTGTTCGAGGACGAGTTCTTCACCGATCTCAGGAATCGAAGTGTGTCGATGGATCGGAAACTCGATGAGTGGCAGAACTCGATGCAAGAGCAGCTGATCTCACTTGCCGAGGAGGCCAGACAGGAGCGGGCCGAACTCGAACGGCGTTACACAGACGATTTCGAGGAGCACCTGTCCGAACGCGAGCGTGCGCTTCGCAACCATATCGATACTCGTTTCCAGGCGCTTGAGCGCGATACCGCCGATCGGCAGGAGCAGATCGCGGAGACTGTTCGTAATGTGGACCAGACTCTCGGCGATCTGACGAATCGTGTCGAGCAGCGGATCACGGAAGTCGACGGGGCTACCGAGAAGCGCCTGCAAACGGTGGAGTCGCGTGTCGGCGAAATTGGCGAGCGCGCGGAGACAGTTGCGCGTCGTGTAGACGAGCGCGCCGAGGACGCTGTCGAGCAATTCCGTGCGGATACCGCATCGTTCCGCGAGGAGATCGAACAGCGCAGGAAACAGGTGGAACTGGAAAGCGAACGGAAGCTTCAAGAGCTTCGGCTCTCGATACAGGAAGCGGGGGATACCGCCCGCGATCAGCGGTCCGAGTTGCTCGGTACTATTCAACGGGATGCGGAGCATCTGCGGAAGGAAATCGATGATCTCAAGCAGGCGAAGGAAGAGTTCGTCGAGCAGACTCACGCGTTCGACCGGGCCGACGAGCTTAAGGAAAGCCTGGACGCAGAGATCGAGCGTCTTTCGAGTGACCTCGATCGTGTTTATGAGAGAAGGGAGGCGATCGAGCGCCTCGATAGTGAGGTATCGGCGATTCGGAGCATGGTTGACGACACACAGAACCGGCTCAACGGGTTCATGCAGGAGAAACGCCGGATCGATGCGATCGAAGAGGATTACTCCAAGCTACTGAATCTGTCGGAGGCGGTGGAGTCAAAGCTGGCGCAAGTCACTGGATCTAACGACACGCTTCAGGACTTGCAGGTGAGACTTCGAAAGGTCGAAGAGCTTCGGGAGCAGGTCGATCACGGCTTCGCCCGGCTCGAGAAGAAACAGAATGTGCTTAACGCGACCGCCGAGGGGATCGACAAGAGTTTCAACGATCTCGAACAGCTGGAGAATCGCGTACACACGCTCCACTCGGAGATCGAATCGTTGCCCAAAGAGCTATCGGACGTGCGCAGTCACATCCAGGAGCTCGCCCGCGGCAAAGAGGACGCCGACCATGCGGTCGAGCAGATGAGTCGGCTGGACGATTTGATCCGGGACACCGAAAGCCGGATGGAGGAGCTCCAGAAGGCACGGGAATGGCTCGCGCGAACTGAAACCCGACTCCAGGAAGTCGGTGAAGAGGCGAAAGAACAGGTCAAGCTCCTCGGCACGATTATGAAGCAGAGCGGTAAGGAGAAAGTATCAGAAGAGGGCGCTCCACCGGCAAGCGTTCGGGATACGGTGACGAAGCTCGCACGGCAGGGCTGGAAGGCCGACGAGATCGCGCGTGCCACGAAACTGAGTCTCGGCGAGGTGGAGTTGATTCTCGAAATGCCGAGAAAGTAGCGCGATCGATGCGTGCATCGGCGGGGTCCCGGCGGTTATTCCGGCCCCGGTCGATCGTTCGTTTCGTCCGATCTCCGGCCGCTACAGTACCCATACTCACTTGACCCCGCCTCCGGCGGTTGGCTACATTATGACGAGCACCCTGGTACTTCCCAGCACAGAGCAGATATAGAGGAATCCATGTCACAGTCGAAGGATCAGCAGAGCGAAATTCGCGATGCTTATGAAGAACAGATGAACGAGGAACAGGTCGCCTCCGGCACAGAGGCCTCGGAAGACAGAAGTGAGGATACTTCATCAGCCGATGCGGACCGCATTGCGGAGCTCGAGGCGCGGGTTTCTGCCCTCGAGGCAGAGAACAGCGACTTGAAGGAACAGATTCTGCGCAAACAGGCGGACTTCGAGAACTTCCGAAAGCGGATGCAGCGCGAGAAGGAGGAGTCGGCGAGGTTTGCAAATAAACAGCTGTTGCTTGACATCCTCCCGGTAATTGATGATTTTGAGAGAGCAATTCAGTCCGCTGAAGAATCGAAAGACTTCAACGCATTCCATGACGGAATCGCTCTTATCGAGAAGCAGTTCACGGGGATGCTTGAACGAAAATGGGGGCTGAAACGCTTCGACGCGGAGGGTGAGGACTTCGATCCTCAGTGTCATGAGGCCGTCGCCGCGGAAACGGATTCGGATACGGATACGCCGAAGGTCCTCGAAGCGTTCCAGAAAGGGTATCTTCTCCATGATAAGGTATTGCGATCTGCTAAGGTCAAGGTATCCATGCCCGGAGGAACGGCCGACGAGCAGCAGACGCAGCCCGACGGAGACGCCGAATCGGAGCCGGCTTCCGATGACGGCGGTGCGGAATAGAATAAACTCGGAACTCGAAAGGAGCAGTCAGGGATGGGTAGAATAATCGGTATAGACCTCGGAACAACGAACTCGTGCGTCGCAATCATGGAAGGCGGCGAGCCGGCCGTTATCCAGAACGCCGAAGGGCAGCGTACGACCCCCTCGATGGTCGCATATACCTCGAAGGGCGAGAGGCTCGTCGGACAACCGGCAAAGAACCAGGTCGTAACGAATCCGGAATATACCGTGTATTCGATCAAGCGGTTCATGGGCCGCCGTTTCGACGAGGTAAAAGAAGAGATCGGAATGGTCTCCTACAAGGTCGAGAAGGATAACAACGGCGGACTAAAGGTGGATGTCGGCGAGAAGAAACTCTCTCCACCCGAGATATCCGCGGCGGTGCTTCAGAAAATGAAGGAAACTGCGGAGGACTATCTCGGTGAATCGGTCACCGAAGCGGTGATTACCGTGCCCGCCTACTTTAATGACTCGCAGCGACAGGCGACAAAAGATGCAGGGCGCATCGCCGGGCTCGAGGTCAAGCGGATTGTGAACGAACCCACTGCGGCAGCGCTTGCGTACGGTTTCGGCAAGGAGAAGAACGAAGAGCGCATCGCCGTGTACGACCTCGGGGGTGGAACGTTTGATATATCGATCCTCGAGCTCGGTGACGGCGTTTTCGAGGTGAAGAGTACCAACGGCGATACTCATCTCGGGGGCGACAACTTCGACCAGCAGGTCATTAACTGGCTTGTTGAGAACTTCAAGAACGATTATGGGATCGACCTTTCGAAGGATCGTATGGCGCTGCAGCGACTTCGTGAAGCTGCTGAAAAGGCCAAGAAGGAGCTTTCGAGCACTCAAAGCACCGAGATCAATCTGCCGTTCATCACGGCGGATAACTCCGGCCCGAAGCATCTACAGTATTCCTTGAGCCGCTCGAAGTTCGAGCAGATGGTGGCAGATCTCGTCGAGAAAACCAAAGGTCCTTGTCAGAGTGCGTTGAAGGACGCAGGTGTGGGTGCGTCGGATATCGACGCGGTTATTCTCGTCGGTGGATCGACTCGAATTCCCGCCGTTCAGCGACTGGTGAAAGATCTCTTCGGACGCGATCCTCATAAGGGGGTCAATCCGGACGAAGTTGTAGCAGTCGGTGCGGCGATTCAGGGCGGTATCCTCGGGGGCGATGTTAAGGATGTCCTTCTTCTCGATGTTACGCCGCTTTCGCTCGGGATCGAAACGCTCGGCGGAGTATTCACGAAGCTGATCGAGCGTAATACGACTATTCCCACGCGAAAGAGCCAGATCTTCTCTACGGCAGCCGATAATCAGACGGCCGTGAGCATCCATGTCCTTCAGGGTGAACGCGAAATGGCCAGTCAGAACCGCACTCTCGGTCGGTTCGATCTCGTCGGGATACCGCCGGCACCGAGAGGAGTTCCGCAGATCGAGGTCAGCTTCGATATCGATGCGAACGGGATTGTGCATGTTTCGGCGAAGGACCTCGGAACCGGTAAGGAGCAGAAGATCCGCATTGAATCGAGCTCCGGGCTTTCGGAAGACGAGATCAATCGGATGGTGAAGGATGCCGAGTCCCACGCCGAGGAAGACCGTAGGGCAAAAGAGGCTGCCGAGGCACGCAACGAGGCCGACAGTCTTATCTACTCAACCGAGAAGAGCTTGAGTGACTACGGTGACAAAATCAGCGACGAGGATCGCCGGCAGATCAACGAAGCGATCAGCGCGCTGCGCGGGTCGCTCGACAGCGGGGATCCAGACGATATCAAGGCAAAGAGCGAAGCTCTCAAGCAGGCGTCGCACAAGCTCGCCGAAGAGGTCTACAAGGAGAGTGCCGCTTCTCAGCAGGCCGGGACAGACACCGGGGGCGAGAGCGAGCAGGCAGGTGGTAACGGCCAGAGCGAAAGTGCCGAGAGTGGCGACAGCGAAAATGTGGAAGATGTCGACTACGAGGTAGTTGACGAAGACGAGAAACAATAAGCAGGGGTCGGATGGCATCCGTGGCTAAACGGGACTATTACGAGGTGCTCGGCTTGAATAAGGGGGCGAGCACCGAAGAGATAAAGAAAGCGTACCGAAAGCTCGCGGTTCAGTATCATCCGGATCGAAACCCGGGCGATCGGCACGCCGAGGAAGCGTTCAAGGAAGCAACCGAAGCGTACGAAGTTCTTGCAGATGAAGAACGACGGCGCGCCTACGACCAGTTCGGGTTTGCCGGCGTAGAAGGCATGGGCAATGGTGGCGCCGGCGGTGCGCACGACTTCGGTGACATTTTCTCCGACTTCTCCGATATCTTTGACACGTTCTTCGGTGGTGGCCGGCGCTCCGGGCGCGGCGGTGCTTCCCGCGGTGGTGCCCGCCGCGGTTCCGATTTGCGCTACGATGTGGAGCTTTCTTTCGAAGAGGCGGCGTTCGGCAAAGAGATGGAGATCGAGTTCGACCGCCGGACGGCGTGTGACGAATGCGGTGGCTCCGGTGCCGAGGGCGCCGGAGGGCGGCGGACTTGCGAAACGTGCGGCGGCATGGGCCAAGTCAGGCGTAGCTCCGGCTTCTTCTCGATCGCAACCGCATGCCCGACGTGTAACGGCGAAGGTCAAGTTATCGAGAGTCCGTGTCGGGTATGTCGTGGAAGCGGAGTGAAGAAGCAGAAGCGCGAACTGAACGTTAAGATTCCGGCCGGTATCGACAGCGGAAAGCGCATCAATATACCGGGGGAAGGAGACGCAGGTCCGAACGGCGGCCCGAATGGGGACCTGTATGTGTTCGTTCGTGTCCGACCGCATAAGTACTTCGAGCGCGAGGGAAACGACGTGTACTGCGTTATCCCGATAAGCGTCACGCAGGCGGCTCTCGGTGGTGAAATAAACGTCCCTACACTGGATAAGAAGCGTGTTCGGGTTAAGATTCCCAGCGGCACACAGAACGGCAAGATTCTGCGGCTGAAGGGTGAGGGGATTCCGTATCTGAATGCCGGAAGCCGCCGGGGTGATATGTATGTCCGGGTTCACGTCCAGATACCGGAGAAGCTCAGCGGCAAGGCAAAGTCGCTTCTGAAGGAGCTTTCCGAGGTGGAAGGCGAGGTGTACGACCCGGAACCGGTGCGTCTGTCACAACTCAAATAACATGTTCAATAGCGGACGGTGTTGCGACGATACTCTGTAATGGAGGTGTTGTCCCGTTATGCAAGTCGCGCGTATCGCCGTCACGGTTATCCTTGCTATGATAGGCTCATTCGCTGTTCTCACTGCTCAGGAACCCCCGGAGGTGCTCGACGAGCCTTCCGAAGACGCTCCCGACTATGCGGTCGATCTCGACGAGTTCGATCCACCGGAGAGTCCGATCTTCTCCGCATCGGATATGGGTGATGAGTGGGAGCTTATCGACACAAACGACGACGGCCGGTACGACTACGCTGTGATAGTCGATCGGAGTAATCGCTTGGTACGCGCAGCGATGGATTACTCCGGGGACGGCTCGTTTGACAACTTTTACTACTACGATCGCGGCGCGTTGACCGTGCACGAAATCGACACGAACGGTGACCGCGCTATAGACCTGCGCATTTTCCTCGCTGATGGGGAGTACATCTCCCGTTACGAACAGGACACGAATCACGACGGGACCAAAGACCGGGTGGAGGAGTATGGCGAGGAATGAGTGGGTAACTTCGTTCCGTGCCATCGAGGGATATCTTGAAAGCGATTCATCCGGCGAGTTGCTTCTGGAACAGGGCCACGCGCGCGCCGAATCGCTCGCCGTGCATGCTCGACGGTGTAAGCGGGTTCGCGTAGCTGAGGTCTCACGCTCGAAACTTCGGAGCCGCACCGGAATACGGAACGCACGTATCGCAGCATTTCGATCGACGGGAAGCGAAAAGGCGAGCGGTACGCAAAGATTCGAGTTGAGCTCGCTGTTTGATGCAGCACCTGAAAGCGTTGTGGTTGCGCTCGATCAGATCACCGATCCTCATAATGTCGGAGCGATCATACGAAGTGCCGATCGTTTCGGTGCACGCGCGGTAATCTATCCTGCACGCGGAGCCCCGTCGATCGGAGAGACAGTGATGCAGGCGAGTGCGGGAACCGCCGGACACATCAATCACGGTCCGGTCGTCAATCTGGCACGGAGTCTAAGAAGCCTCGCACGGGCCGGTTACTGGGTGTACGGATGCGACGCCTCCGGGCGCGATATTCGAACCGCTGTGATTAACGTCCCGGCAGTTATCGTTCTCGGTAGTGAAGGCAAAGGTATGCGTCCCGCAGTGCGCTCGGCGTGCGATGAGTTGCTCTCAATACCCGGGACAGGGTTTGCCGACAGCCTGAATGTCTCGGTCGCCGCCGGGATCGTTCTGTACGAGCTTTTTCGCCGCCTCAATTAGGAGCCGAATACGCGAGCGGCAATGTCGGTCCGCGACCAGGCTCCGTCGAAATGTATGCTCTCGGCCAACTCGTATGCTCCCGTTCGTGCCCGAAATACATCGGTGTCCCGGCAAACGCACGTGAAGCACCGCCCACCGGCCGTAACGATCTGCGAGTGTTCGTTCGAGCGAGTGCCGGAGTGGAAGATGAGCCGATCCAATGAGCGCGGTGTAACGTAGGCACCGTCAACGTTGTCGATTGTGACGGGAACGTCCTTCTGGTACGAGTCCGGATAACCGGCACTCGCGACCACGACGCCGACCGAAACGAGATCATCGGTTTCGATTCGGCAACGGGAGATCGAGCCGTCGATCATCGCTTCGCATACATCCAGAATATCCGCCCGGAGAAGCGGTAGTATGACCTGAGTTTCCGGGTCACCGAGGCGCACGTTGTATTCGAGGGTGTACGGTCCGTGTTCGGTGAGCATTACTCCGATATAGAGTACTCCTGTGTAGTCGAGCCCATCGTTGCGGAGACCTTCGATCGACGGTTCGATGATCGTACGCTTCACCGAACTCCACGTTTCGTCGGCGATCCACGGTACCGGCGAAATAGAGCCCATCCCGCCCGTGTTGGATCCAGTTCCCCGCTCACCGGACTTCTTATAGTCGGCGCATGGCGGCAGAATGCGGTGTCCGTTCGAATCTATGAGTGCAAACGCGCTCACCTCGATACCGTGCAGCCGTTCCTCGAGCAAGACCGGTCCGGATTTCAGAGCGGAGTTCGCGAATGGAACCGCGTCGGTTGCAGAGTTGAACTCCCGAACCCCTTTGCCGCCGGCGAGTCCGTCCATTTTGACCACAACGGGGCCGGGGTTCCCGGAGACGAACGCGTGTAAATCCGACTCTGTTTGCACAACGTCTGCGGCCGCCGTCGGCACGCCGTGGCGTTCCATGAACGCCTTTGCGAAAGACTTGCTCGATTCGAGCCGAGCAGAGCTCGCCGGCGGTCCGATCGCGGCAATACCGCGATCGGCGAGGGCGCTCACGACATCCGCTGCGAGCGGCTCTTCCGGTCCCACGAATACCAGGTCAATGCTGTGACGTATCGCCGTTTCGACGACTGCATCAACATCGTTCGCGTTAATCTCGACATTCGTGCCGAGCTCGGCCGTGCCCGGATTCCCCGGAGCACAGTATAGACCGGTTATTCGGTTACTTCGTACAAACTTCCATGCGAGCGCGTGTTCTCGCCCACCTTTACCGAGAATCAGAACCTTCATCGTTTCCCTCACTCCGACGCTTTACGCATCAACATGTGCCTTTCAGGACGCGACGGGCCGCCGCAGCAGTCACGGCACCCCCAGTGTGGCCCATTCCGGAATCGCGTCCTCCAGTTGCGTGCGGGTCGCCACCTCGGAATCCGATCGAGGCGTGTCCATGTTGTCCAACAAACCAGTTACAACCACCGGATAAACAGCGTGCTCTATCGCGTGAATGTGTTGCTCGAAATCGTCGAAATCGGTTGCTGCAGCTTTCGAAAACGAAACCTGAGCGATGGTAGGTCCGGTGTCGACGCCGTGGTCTACCCAGTGAACGCTCACGCCTGCCCGGCGATCATCCGACTCCCAGCTTCGTTCGATCGCGTGCAGTCCCGGATGTGCCGGGAGAAGTGAGGGGTGGATGTTCACAATCCGCCCCGAAAAACGGTCAACGAATGATGCCGAAAGGATACGCATGAATCCGGCAAGAACGATCAGATCTGTATGAAGCTCCAATACCGTGTTCGCGAGCTCACTCTCAGCATCCTCGCGTGAACGATTTCGGTAATGAACGTGAATCGTTGCATACCCTTCGTTCCGTGCCCAGGACATGACGCCGCTTTCACGACGATCGCTTATGATCGCAGCAACTTCGTGTCGCTCCGGCAGGTGCCGGGCGATTGCACGTGCGTTGGAGCCGGTACCGCTTGCGAGAATGGCGCAGCTACTCACGTCTTACCGTTCCAATTCGAGTCGCCCGGATACCGGCGCGTTCCATTAATCGATCAAACTCCGGCGCACTCGGTCGTTCAACCACGATCGCGAGTCCAATTCCCATGTTGAATATGCGAAACATCTCATCATTCGCGATATTCCCTCGGCGCTGCACTTCATCGAAGACCGGGGGTATCGGCCAATCGTACGTCAGTTCGCATGTCAGCCCGTCCGGGAGCACTCGGTCTATATTCGATGCAAGACCTCCGCCGGTAATATGTGCGGCTGCCGAAACCCCGGAAATCGACCTGAGGACGGCACACTCCTGTGCGTAGATGCGTGTAGGCGTCAGAATCGAGTGCCACACGTCGTCGGGCGCATCCGCGAGGGCTCGTCGTGCGAGAGAGAACCCGTTAGAGTGCAATCCACTCGATTCCACTCCGTAGATGTGGTCGTCGCCCGCAATTCTCTCGTATCTGGGAAGCATCATGTCGCGTTCGACGATTCCGGTAACGAAACCGGCGAGATCGAATTGTCCGCGCCCGTAGACATCTGGCATCTCGGCGGTTTCGCCGCCGACGAGAGGGCAGTCTGCCTGTTCGCAGCCGGTAACGATCCCGTCGACAATCTCGCGCAACGGTGTTTCTGACAGTGAACCGCATGCGATGTAGTCGAGAAACTGAAGCGGTTTTGCGCCGCATACCAGCAAATCGTTCACACACATGGCAACGAGGTCGATACCGATCGTCGAATACACGCCGAGTTTAGCCGCGACGAGGAGCTTTGTCCCGACACCGTCGGTCGAAGAAAGGAGAATCGGATGTTGATATCCACTCAAGTCGAGAGCCGTCCCACCGGCGAATCCTCCGATGTCGGGTGAAATCGAGGGAGAATCAATTGACCGGATGTATTCGGCGAAGGCGTCCCCGGAGCGAATGTCTACACCCGAGCTCTTATAGTCCATATTACTATCTCTCACCGCCGTCGGTTGCGGGATTTGGTTTGGTGGAACGCACCGTGCGTGGCTCTTTTGCATCGATCGGTTGTAATCGGCCCTCTTTTCGGTCGCGTGGTTGCGGCGCTCGTTCTTCCGCTGTCAGGGGTACGGTAATCGGGTAGGAGCCGGTAAAACAGGCGTAGCAATACCGGTCAGGTCGGTCAAGCATACCGCGAAGACGGTCGATGTCGAGGAAACGGACCGAATCCGCACCGACATACTCGGCTATTTCTTCAGGATCGAGACGATTGGAAATCAGTTCTTTCCGCGTCGGAATATCGATACCGAAGAAACACGGCCAGCGCAGCTCGGGTGAGGAGAGCCGCAGGTGCACCTCGCGGGCCCCGGCGCGGTAAAGAAGGCGAACGAGGCTGCGGGCGGTAGTTCCACGTACGAGCGAATCGTCGACAAGTATTATTCGCTTATCACGAATAACGTCTTCCACCGGATGCAGTTTCATGCGGACCGCGAGCTCTCGTTCGGCTGTCGTCGGCATAATGAACGATCGACCGGCGTAATGGTTGCGCGTCAATCCGAAATCGAAAGGAAGCCCGGCCTCTCGCGCATAACCGACCGCCGCGCTCGTGCCGCTATCGGGCACGGGAACGACAATGTCTCCGGCGAGTCCGTCATCGGCATCCGCCTGCGCGAGCGCCGCCCCCATACGACCACGGGCGGCGTGCACTCCGTTGGCGAAAACGCGGGAATCCGGGCGGGCGAAATAGATGAGCTCGAAGACGCACTGCGCCGGCTGCACCGACTCGTCGGCAATATGCACCGAGCGCTCCCCACTCACGTCCAGAAAAAGCACTTCGCCCGGTTCGAGCTCACGCATCTGACTGCAACCGAGTATTTCCAGCCCACAGCTCTCACTTGCTAACACCCGCATGCCGGCCGTGCTCCCTATAAACAGGGGGCGAAAGCCGTGTGGATCGCGGACGGCGATCAAACGGTCATTGTGAACGAGCAGCATGGTAAATGCTCCCTCGAGTTGCGACAGCGTTGCCAGCAATGCCTCATCGAATGTTCGGCAACGTGAGCGCGAAATGAGGTGAAGCACGAGCTCGGTATCGGAGCTCGTCTGAAAGATTGCTCCTTCGTCTACGAGCTCCTGCTTCAGCTGCCGGGCATTCGAGATATTCCCGTTATGGGCAATCGCAATATCGCCCTTGTTGCAGCTGACGACCATCGGCTGGGCGTTTTCGAGCTTGTTTCCGCCGTGGGTGCTGTAGCGGACGTGTCCAATTCCGACCCGGGTCATTCGGTCGCCGGAGAGATAGCGTGAGAGGACACTCGAAACCATTCCGAGGTCCTTGAAGGCCACCGTTTTCCCGTTCTTCCGATATGCGATCCCGGCGCTTTCCTGTCCGCGATGCTGAAGGGAGAAGAGCGGAAAGAACAACTGTCTCGGGATATTCCTTTCCTGGTCCGAGTATAATCCGGCTACGCCGCAGAAGTGGTGCAGGTCCCCATTTGCCACGATGTCCAGTGTATAGCACCGCCCGGAGACGAGGGTCAAGGACGGCGCCGCGACGCCGCCCCGACGCATGAAGGGTGTCGCGACGTGATGTGCTACAGCGTCGGAGCGCCATATCCGCGCGTATCCGCGCGGGATTATTCCACTCCTGAGAAGCTCCGAGGTCCGCGGTCACGTATTCGGACGTGACGGCGCCGGATCCCTTCGCCGGCCTATGTTTCCTTTATGCCGAATAATCGGAGACTGTTCTGGTAGAGTGTCTCGGAAACCTCTTCAACCGGTTCGTCCCGCAGCTCCGCGATGAATTGCACGGTGTCGGCAAGATATGAGGGCTTGTTCCGCTTCCCGCGATGCGCACTCGGAACCATGAACGGACTCTCGGTCTCTACGAGCATCTGTTCAAGGGGCATATTCCGTGCCGTCTCGTGGAGATTGCGAGCGTTCCGGTAGGTTACGTTCCCTGCGAACGAAATGTAGAGGTTAAGATCGAGCGCGTTCTGTGCATACGCCCAGTCTTCGCTGTAACAGTGCAGTACTCCACCGCGCTCAGGCAGTTTTTCTTCGAGTATCTCGATCACATCCTGGCCGGCTTCGCGGTTATGTATCACGACCGGATATCCGAGTCGGTCGGCGAGCTCGAGCTGCCGGATGAAAAGCTCGATCTGGCTGTCCTTATCACCGAATTTCCGGTAATAGTCGAGTCCGATTTCGCCGATCGCGACGACGCGGTCGAGCTCAACTCCCTGTTCGATCTTCGACTCCCAATCGCGTCCCGGATTTGTTACTTCGGACGGCGAGACACCGATGCTGAAGTACACATTCGAGGCGGTTCGGAGATTCTCGTAGACTTCGAAGAAGTCGTGCAGATTGTTACAAATGCTGAGAATTCCACGGACGCCCTCCTGTTGGGCTTCCTTCACGATGATAAGCTGTTCAATCGGGTCTTCATTGATCAACCCGATATGGGCGTGAGTATCGAATAACCTCATAGCTCCGTATGTCCGTTCTTGTCGTCTTGGTTGGCTACCGTTCGAGCGATTTACCGATTCGTACGCCTATACGAACCCCTGCCTGTTCTGCACTGCCTTATTGGCCGCTTTGTCACGAAACTGCGGTGAAATTAGGTACAGTGAACACAATACGATGTTTGGGCCTCCCCGTCAACTGACGCAATAGCTTTGACACCCTCCATGTGGGCGTGGTAGCGTCACTCACTATATCGAGGCGTTCGATTGAAGCACGAGCCTTCGCGATCCAGTCAGTCTGCATGGTCTATGTTCCGTCGCCGCAATAGGTTGCAGCGGGAAGGGCGTGGTCGGTTCACCGTCATGCTCATTCCCCATTCCGAGAATCGAATCGTCAACCTCAGGATTACAGCGCTCGCGCTGGTGGTGCTCGCCGTACTCGCCTTCGGTATTGTTTCCGCATTCTTCTACGCGTCGACCATATACAGCACGCGAGCACGATCACTCGAGCGGCAAACGGAGGATGTCGAGCAAGCGAGGGAAGGGCTCGATCAGGTCCGGCAGTCGGTTTCCGGATTGCGTACCGGGGCCGAGGAGTTCCGAACGGCACTGCAGCCGGCGTTCGATGAGTTCGATTTGGTCGACGGTGAGACTGAACAGCAAACCGATAGCATCGGTGACTTTGCCGAGCTCGAGCGGCTGCGGGAGGTGGGCGACGAGGAGCTGCTCGAGAATCTGTATGTTAGCCTCGTCTCCGAGCTTCTCGATGACGTTGCGGACCCGCTCGCCGAGCTTGCCTCGATTATCGAAGCGGAACGGGAGTTTCTGGCAAATCTCCCGGTAATATGGCCTCTGGAAAGCGGTCGCGGTCGGGTAGAACGCAATTGGGGCCCCGGTACCGATCCGGTTACGGGTGAGTTCTCCATGAATCCGGGGGTGAGGGTGTGGGATGTTGCCGGAGCGCCGGTACTGGCGAGTGCCCACGGCCGCGTGCTCCGTGTGGATTTCGACCCCGACTACTACGGCTGGTACCTCGATATCGAGCACGGATACGGTTTTCGCACGCGGTATGCTCACCTTCAGCAAATTCGCGTACGGTCGGGCGATCGAGTTACTCAGGGACAGACTATTGCCACGGTCGGCGAAACCGGCCGTGTAGTTGAGCCACAGCTCGGGTTCGAGATCTGGCTCGGTACCGAAAACGTCGATCCGGATGCGTTCCTGACGGTTCGATCGTCACTGAGAGATTTCGCCGGCGATATGCTTCCTGTGGACCTTCGGGGCCCGTAATGCCGGTTGTTGGAGTGAGGCTTAAGCGTGGCTCGAAACGATTCTAACGATGAACGTCTGATAAACTCTCTCGTCGGTGAGGGAACACACTTTCGCGGTGATCTCGAGCTATCGGGACTGCTTCGGATCGACGGAGATTATACCGGCAGCATTAATACCTCCGGGAAGGTGATAATCGGACATGGCGGTCGCGCCGACTGCAGTATCGAAGCGAGTGTTGTCGTGATCGGCGGTATATTCCGCGGCGAGGTGTTCTGTACGACGAAGGTAATCGTGCTTTCGTCGGCCGTCGTCATCGGGAACTTACACGCCCCGCGAATGGTCGCCGAGGAAGGCACGATGGTTCACGGCCATTGCGTGATTACCGGTGTAGAGGAGTTCGAACGCCGTCGACGCGGTATGAAGGGGAGCGGTTCCGCTGTCCGGCAGGGTGTATTCCGACCGGCGGAGTCGCTCGGAATCGGCGGTGAAGACGACCCGTTTGCAACGATCGATTACGACCGTGCCGAACGGGTAAGTGCTTCATCGGAGAGCGGGCAGGGGGCCGGGAACGGCGAAGGAGACTGAAACCGGATGCTCGACCGAATTGAACCCGGCAGTTACTTCAACGCATTCAACGCTTCCGGTGAGCGAAAGGCAAAGGAATCCGATAAAGAACGAACCGACCGCGCGAAGTCGAACGATCGCTCGACAGCCGCTGCTGCGGACAGCGGAACGACACGATCCACGGGCACTTCGTTCGCCTCGGCAGCGTCGGCCGTCGAGCTTCAGGAAGCACACTCGCTGCTCGACGATATTCACACGCTTGGTGCCGAGCTGAAGCGCAACCCGACGGTGGCGAACCTGAAAGAGTACCGCCGGCTCGTTCAGCGTTTCATGAATCAGGTCGTCGCGGGTGCGTATGGGCTCGAGCATCGCGAAAGCGGTGCGGCGATTCTCAAGCGCAAACGCTTTTCGCTCGTATCGCTTGTCAATCAGAAGCTCGATCGCCTCGCCGCCGGCCTCGTTCAGACGCAGGAATCACAACTCGACCTACTCGAGCAGATCGAAGAGATATACGGCTTGCTCGTCGATCTCATGCAGTAGACCCGATGCAGCAGAGAACGGCGTTCCGCCGGCGCTTCGACGTTCGGAACACGGCGCTCCCTGGCGTGGGCAAAACTATCGTCCCCTGAGAGTTTGTCGGACTTCACTTCGGAATTGAATATCGGACGTATACACCGACATCGGAATGCATACGTCTCGGCGACAATATGCGCTAAGCCCTTCCGATATTCAATTCTGCCCATATGTCCGACAAACTCCTAAGCGGATGTGAGATCGTCCTGGTATTGCAGCCGGTAGAGGTTGTAGTAGAGGCCCCGCTCGGCTATCAGCTCCTCGTGACGCCCTGCCTCAACCAGGTGTCCGTGGCTGAGCACGAGGATTCGGTCGGCGTGGCGGATCGTCGATAACCGGTGTGCGATCACCAAGCTCGTGCGTCCTTCCATCACCTTGAGCATTGCCTTCTGGATAAGCTGCTCGGTTTCGGTGTCGATATTCGCGGTGGCCTCGTCCATGATAATCACGCGCGGATCGTGTGCGAGCACGCGAGCGAAACTGAGCAGTTGCCGCTGTCCGGTCGAGATGTTCGTTGCTCCTTCATTGAGCTGGGTTCCGTATCCGTCCGGTAGCTGATCGATGAAGCTCTGTGCCTGCACGATACGGCACGCTTCGCGAACCTGCTCGTCGCTGAGGTCGGCACCGAGGCGTATGTTCTCCTCGATCGTCTGACTGAACAGAAAAACATCCTGCTGAATCGGCTGCACGGTCGACCGCAAATCGGACACTGGGACATCTCGTATGTCGACGCCGTCGAGGCGTATCGAGCCCTCCTGAATGTCCCACATACGGGTCAACAGGTTTGCTATGGTAGTCTTACCCGCCCCCGTGTAGCCGACGACGGCAACCGTTTCTCCCGGCTCGATTGTGAAGGTCATATCCCGTATTACCGGTGTGTCCGCCTTATAGGCGAAGTGCACGTGGTCGAACTCAACTCGTCCCCGTACCGGCTTCGGTAGCTCGCGCGTTCCGGTGTCCGGAATCTTCTCCTCGTGGTCGAGGATCTGAAAGACCCGCTCGCCACCGGCCATCGCCGACTGGAGTATCGTGAACTGATCGGAGATGCTCATGACCGGCTGATAGAAAAGCCGAATGTAGTTGATGTACGCGATTACCACGCCGAGGCTAACCCATCCCTGAACGAAGAAGGTTGCGCCGAAGTAGATGATCACCGCCACCGAAACGTTGGAAAGAAGATCGACTATCGGGCGAAAGGTCGCCATGACGTACATCTCGGTCAGATTCGCCTTCATGAGTTGCTCGTTGTCGGACTCGAAGCGATCCGCTGTCTGCTCTTCGCGGGTAAACATCTGAACGACACCCATTCCGGAAAGCCGCTCGCTGAGATAGGTGTTCACGCGACTCACCCAGACACGCACCTGGCGAAACGCCTCACGCGCGCGGCGCCGGAAAAAGACAAACGCGATTATGACCGGCGGCAGGCTGAGCGCCGTGACGCTTCCGAGATGCAGGCTGAGCAGGAAGAGGGCGATGATCACTCCGACCATTCGGGTCAGATCGCGGATCAGGTTGCTGAGCACGTTCTGAAAGAGCTCGTTTATGGTTTCCACATCGTTGGTAATGCGGGTGACCATTCGGCCGACCGGATTGCGGCTCAGGTAATCGAGGTTCTGAGTGGTAATGTGCCGGAAGAGGGCAAGACGCATGTCCTTCATAATGCCCTGGCCGGTAAGCGCGAGGAGATATACCTGCACGAAGCTCAGGGAGAGCACTACGATAAGCACGACGAGAAAGATGCTCGTCATGGTAATGAGCCCGTCGAGATCCTCCGATCGGACCGTCGCGCGGTCGCCGGCCGAAAGCTCACCGAGATCCCCGAGTCGAATCACCGCGTGGGAGCCATCCGCCGTGAAAAGATCCGGGTGCTGCATAACGACCGCCGCCGTCTCATCATCGACGATACGAAAGAGATAGAACCGCTCCTCGTCGATGATTCCCTCTTCCATGAGCCGGTCTCGCTGCAGCTCGGTGAGATCGTTGAGTCGCTGTTCGTGCACGTAAACGTACTCCCCGATCGCCGTCTCGTCGCCGGTGAGCTCTACCGAGGCAAGGTCGTCATCCTCGACAGCTTCCTGCGGGATCCGAACCCACGCGCGTACGAGGAAGTCGTCGACGGTTCGTTGAATCACGATCGGAATGGAGAGCTCTCCGGCGGTTGCGAGCACGAGCGCCCCGACGGCGATCAGGAAACGCCGGCGGTGCGGCGCAAGAAAACGCAGTAACCGGCGCATGAGCTCCGGGTTGTAACCGGAAATGACCTTTTCATCATCCATCGTCATGTCGGTGCCTTAGTCCTCTTCCTCCAGCCGCTGCAATGCGGCGATCTCCGCGTAGAAACCGTCTTCGTCCTGTATGAGCTCGGCGTGAGTCCCGTGCTGTACGATCGTCCCGTGCTCGAGCACCACAATCCGGTCGGCGTTCTTGAGCGTCGAAACGCGGTGGCTTACGATTATGCTCGTTTTGCCGCGACGTTCCTCGAGCAGCTGATTCAGAATCCGTTCCTCGGTTTCGGTATCTACCGCGCTCAGTGCGTCGTCGAATACGAGAATCCCGCGGCCGGTGGCGAGCGCCCGCGAAATACTCACCCTCTGCTTCTGCCCGCCGCTGAGGGTTATCCCGCGTTCGCCGATCTGCGTGTCCCAGCCGGCGGGGAAGTTCTCAACGTCGCGGTCTATTGTCGATATCTCGGCGACGCGAAGAACGGCATTCTCATCCGGGTGCTCCATCCCGTAGCCGATGTTGTCCCGCACCGACTGCGAGAAGAGGAACGTATCCTGGGCGACCATTGCGAACTGCGAGCGCAACCAGTTGAGATCGTAGTCGCGCACATCGATATCGTCGAGAAAGACCGTCCCGCGCGGCGGGTCGAGCAGCCGCGGAAGCAGCTTCAGCAGCGTGCTCTTTCCCGAACCGGTGCGACCGAGAATGCCGAGAATGTTGCCGGCGGCTACTTCTATCGAGACATTCTTCAGCGCGGGCACCGGCGAACCGGGATAGGTATAGCTGAGATTCGCGATGCGAATATCACCGGCGACCTCCGGCTGCACACCGTTATCCGGACTCGTTATATCCGGCTCTTCGGATAGAATCTGATTCACGCGGGCGAGACTCGCGCCGCCGCGCTGGATCAGATTGACGGTGAAACCCATTCCGAGCATCGGCCATATCATCATCTCCAGATAGCTCAATGTGGCCACGAAATCGCCGGCGGAAATATCCTCGAGCACGACCGCTTCGCCGCCGAAGCGCAGAAGGAGCAGCGACGTGATTCCCGAGAAGAAGGTGACCATCGGGAAGAACATCCCCCAGATACGCACCAGGCGCATGTTGCGATCCTGGTAGTCTTCGTTCGCATTCCGAAACCGCTCGAGAAAGTAGTTATGTTTCACGAAGCTCTTGATTACGCGAACGCCTGAGAGCGCCTCCTGACTCTGATCGCTGAGGATGGAGAATCCCTCCTGTACGGCCCGGAAACGCTTCCCGATGATCTTACCGAGGCCGAGGACGAGAAAGGTAATAAATGGCAGGGGGATGATGACGATGAGCGCGAGACCCGGATTCTGGATGAAGAGAATCGTGAGAATCGCGATTGTCATCATAATGCCGTCGGTCAGCGCCACGAGCGCCATGCCGCTGGCCATGCGGATCGCGTTCATGTCGTTCGTCGCCCGCGCCATGAGGTCGCCGATGCGGTTACGTCCGTAGAAGCTGCTCGAGAGGGTGAGCAGATGGTTGAACAGCCGGTCGCGCAACTCCTTCTCGATCCGGCGACTTGCACCGTGAATGAAGTAGCGCCAGCCGAAGCGCGCAACCCCGATCACGATCGCAACCCCGATCAGCCCGCCCATGAGAGTGGCGACTTTGCGTAAATCTATTTCGCCGGCTGCGATCATATCGACGGCGACCCGGATGAACTGCGGTATGAGAAGTTGACCGCCGCTGGTGACGAGCAGCATGAGTACGCCGGCAATATAGGCGCGGCGATACCGCTTCATATACGGGAGGAGAGTCCGATATTCCTTAAGCATGCAATTCCTCTTCGCGCCACCTCTCGATCTGCTCGCGGATCAGTCTCTCCGCATGGCGGATCCGTTCGTTCAGCGAGTGACGATCGGTCGGCTCCGGAAGTCGAGCGAGCGTTCGAACTCGATAGATGCTCTGTCCGAAACGGGTGACGATCTCCCTAAGGTAACGCAAGCGGTACCCGCCGTGAACCGCACAGACGAGAATAGGGAGTCGGACCTCGTCCATGAGAACTCGGACCGCTCCGCTTCGAAACGGCAAGACCTTCCCCCCTCGTGATCTGGTGCCCTCCGGGAATACCACCGGAGATACGCCTTTCTCCCGGGCCATTCGCCCGATCCGTCGAATTTCGGAGAGACCGACCTCTACGTTCCCCGAACGCGGCACCATCGCGTGCTGTTGCAGGCGCAATGCTTCGGATGCTCCGGGGAAGCCGCGTCGCAGCTCCCGTTTCGCGATAAAGCGCAGATCGAGCCGGGGAAGAGCGGCTGCGATCGCTACGATATCGATCAGGCTCTGATGGTTGCTAACGACCAAGCACGGAGAGGGCGGGGGCCCGGTGAGCTGTGACGAGTATTCGATGTGAAAGCCGGTCAACAGATTGGCGACAGCGAATAGCTGCCGGCACCATACGGGGAGTCCGCGCTGCAGATATGAGCGCGCCCAGCGCCTGCTGATCGCGTCGCGCGTCTTCATGGAGAGATCCCAGTAGAACAGCATTGAAATCGCGTAGATTACGAAGACGAGTTTACCCAAGGCACTTCCTCTACTTCTTTTTCCGGAACCGAATGGACGGCTCTCAGTGTGCACGAAATCGACGGAAGTGCGAAGCAGGCGCGGCAAAATCTCGGTCATCGCCCCTTCATCGACCGGATTTGTCACCAGGAACCGCACAACCGATTTTCTTAAGCATTGACACGAAACGAGTTATCTGGTAGCTTTCGCGCTCGTTATTACACTGACATTAATAGCCGACATCGAACGGAGGATTTCATAGTGGCTAAGAGCTCGGCGCAGAAGCGTCACGAACAAAGCGAGAAGCGAAGGCTGCGTAACCGCAGTGTGCGGAGTAGTGTCCGCACGGGCATTCGCAAATTCAACGGGGCGCTCAGCGCGGGAGATACCACTGCGGCGGAAACGCAGCTGGTGAGCGTCGAAAAACTGCTCGACTCCGCAGCGGGCAAGGGCGTGTTCCACAGGAACACGGTAGCCCGAACGAAATCACGACTCAATAGGAAACTGAACTCATCGCGCGCATCATCCTGACGAGTAACTCGTGCCGGCTCTACGGCGGCAAGCAATCTTTCGTGAAGAGAAAGGAGCGTCAGGGGTGTCAGAAGAAAACGGTAAGCTTACGAAGGCCGAGATAGTCGAGAGTATTGCCGAAACCTCACGGTGCAGCAAGAAGGACATCCATAAGATAATCGATTCCTTCTTTGACGAGGTGAAGACGGCGCTGATTAGCGACAGGACGATAGAGTTCCGCGGATTCGGGACCTTCGAGATCCGAACGCGAAAAGGGCGGGAGCGTGCCCGAAACCCGAAGACCGGCGAGACCGTGCGAGTGCGCAATCACGGTGTGGTCGTTTTCCGCCCGGGCAAGGAGCTGAAGCAGGCTTCCTGGCCGTTGAGGGAGTAGCCGGGGTAATGGCGTCAAAGTCGGGAAGGAGAAAGAGTGGGCGGGGAGCGCGGTCTCGAGGCGCGGCGCCAACCTCGTCGCCACGCCGGAATCAGGTCGGCGCGTCCACATCTGCGCAGGCGGATCGGCACGATTCGGTGACATCGGCTCGGGATCGTATGCCGGCACGGCGCACGCTTTTCGACCTCCTGTTGCTCGCCGTCTCGGCGCTCCTTTTCACCTTTAGTTTCCCACACTTTCTCAGCGACGCAGGGTGGTGGCCGTTGGCGTACGTCGCAATTGCGCCGGCGGTCTACGTAGTGAACAAGTCCGGCCTGCTGCGGGCAGCACTGTACGGGTTGGTGTACGGCCTGGTGAGCTACATGCTCCACAACTACTGGATCGGCAGCTTTCACGTGCTGGCGATCCTCATCGTTCCACTGATCTACGGCGTCTACTATGTCGTACTCTTTCCGTTGCTGCAGCTGGCGAAGCGGTTCTTCCCGAGAAACGGCTATCTCGTGCAAACGGCCATCTGGGTCGGTTATGAGTACCTGCGCACTCTCGGATTCCTCGGTTACGCGTACGGTATTCTGGGATACTCGCAATACCGGATTCCGGCGCTTGTACGCTTTTCGAGTGTGCCGGGCGTTTTGGGGGTGTCGCTGCTCGTCGTGCTCCCGTCCATGCTGTTGGCGACCATCTTCTTGAGCGTCAAAGTCGATGATCTCTCCGGTACCGTGCGGCAGGCATTCCTACGGTATCGTATCGACTTCGGAGCATACGCGGTCGCACTCGCGGCGGCGCTTCTCGTCGGCGGAGTTGTACTGCGCACCGATTATTCCGGCAGCCGGAATTGGCGGGTTGCGCTGGTTCAGCAGAATGTCGACCCACACCAGGGCGGGCTCGCCGCCTATGAGGAGAGTCTCCGTCGTTCGATCCGCCAGAGCGAGGCGGCGCTCGCCGAGGACGACTCGATCGAGACGGTAATATGGTCGGAGACGAGCTTCGTTCCGCCGATCGGCTACCACTCGCAGTTTCGTGAGAATCCGGACACGCTCGCGCTCGTGAATCGGATCCGCGCCTTCATGGCAGAACAGACGGTTCCGTATATCATCGGAAACAGCGATGCACGGCGGGAGCGCCAGGAAGACGGGACCGTTTCGCGAGTCGACTACAATGCCACGCTCCTCTTCGAAGAAGGTGAAATCGTCGAAACGTACCGGAAGGTGCATCTCGTCCCGTTCACCGAAAACTTTCCGTACGATGGTATGCTTTTCGGTTGGATGCGTGACATATTGCTTGAGTTTGATACCCATTTCTGGGGTGAAGGCACCGAGTACACCGTTTTTGAGACATCCGATGGAGTGCGATTCTCCACGCCTATCTGTTTCGAGGATACGTTCGGCTATCTTTCGCGGGAGTTCGTACGAGAGGGCGCCGAGGTAATCGTTAATCTTACGAACGATCGCTGGGCGAACAGCGTGTCCGCCGCAATGCAGCATTTCGCGATGTCGGTGTTTCGCGCAGGCGAGAACCGGCGGACCATGGTACGCGGAACGAATGGCGGCATTACCGCCGTCGTTGATCCAAACGGTGTCATTACCGCGATCGACGAACCGTTGGTCGAAAGCTACCTGATTGCCGACGCGCCGGTATATACCGATTCGCAGACGGTGTATACCCGATTCGGTGACTGGTTCGCCGTCATCGTGCTCGCCGGTGCGGCGATCGCCATGATATTCGGAGCGGTGCGCGACGGACGAAGACGGTAGGGCGGTTCACGCACGTGCGGTGCTTCGCGTCGCCGTGACCTTACATTGACAAGCGGGAGTTGTCCGATAAAGAATCGGCGACGACGGAATGCACAGAAGCGAAACGATTTTAATCGTCGACGACGAGCCCATTAATCTCGACTTCTTCGAGGTAATGCTGTCGAAGCTTGGCTTCGACGTATGCCGAGCCTCCGACGGCGAAGAAGGGTTGCAGCAGGCTCTCGATATGAAGCCCGACCTCATTGTAGTCGACAATATCATGCCGCGTATGACCGGCTGGGAAATGACGCGGGCACTGAAGAACGACGCCGAATACGAGACGATCCGGGATGTTCCGGTGATCATGTTCTCGGCCATGGACGATGTAAAGGATAAGATCGAGGGCTTTGAGCTCGGTGTCGAGGACTATATCACCAAGCCGTTTAACTTCTCCGAGGTTCTCGCCAGAATCAAAGCGGTATTGCGACACAGAGAGATGGCCGAACAGGTGGTGAGACGGGAGCGGCGAATTGCGGTGACGCAATCGCTGAACAAGTCGCTTGTCTATTTCACCGAGAAGCTTCGCGAACCGATGATCGAGCTGCGGGCTCGTGCGGATACCTTGCCACTCGATGACCGCCAGGCGCTCGAGGAGTTCGTTTCCGAAGTAAAACACGAGGCCGACTCGACTATCGCCGCGCTCGACGCGCTTCAGAGCGAGATCGATGACCTTACCCGGCAGGGTGACGAGATAAGAGAAGAGGAAGTTACCGTCGAGGTACTCGATCGAAAGTATCGAGAGCGGTTTGAGACCGGCAAGAAGCCGGACACGGACGGTAATCGTGGTTAGCGAAGAAAAACGCGCCGCGTGCGAGAAGTTCTCCGAGGGCAGACGTCATTACAAACTTCGAGACTTCGAGCAGGCGCTCGCTTGCTTCGAGTCGGCGCTCGAACACGATCCGACCGACGGGCCGTCGCAGGTTTATGTGGAGCGCTGTAGGCACTATCTCGAGTATCCGCCTCCCGCGGATTGGGACGGAGTTTTCGAGATGCAAACTAAGTAGGAAGCGGTGAAAGCGGAATAATGGCACGAAATCAAGGCGGAAAGGCGCCGCGTACTGCGACGCGAATCGGTACAGGTACGCTGCTCAAGGGAAAGCTGCGTTTCCGTGAATCGTTAAGCATCAGTGGTACGTTTGAAGGCGAGATTGAGTCCGACGGGATGCTCTACATTCATGAGAACGCGGTCGTCCGCGCGGATGTACGTGCACGAGCGATCGTCATCGGCGGCACCCTTCGCGGGAATGCACACGCGACGGAACGCGTCGAGATGCTTCCCGCAGCGAAGATGTACGGGAACGTACGGACGGCGCGAGTGCGGATCGGCGAAGGGGTCATTTTTGAAGGGAAGTGCGAGATGATCAAGAATGTGAATGCGGTCGATATTTTTGCCGTTCCCGCAAACCAGCTTCGGAAGAGCGTACAGGGCGTCTTTCAGTCGGAGGGGTAGTGGCCGCTCTCCTGAAGTCGGGAGACACCGTCGTCATTCCCGGATACCAACGGGAGGGCACGTTGCAGCGACCCACAGCGACATACCTGGAAGCTCGCGCATAGTGCGGAGCGGTTTCGGGGGTTGCCGCATCTGACGGACGGAGACACGGCAACGAAACCGGCGGTGTAGTTGACAGACGCTCCGCTTAGAGCTATGATTTTGTCAGGTCTTGAGTGGAGGTTCCGCCTCCCGCTTGAGCTCAGTCAAGCCTTTGCGGCGGCTCCCTGCGAACATCGTGGATTTCACATAACGGTATATAAAAACGGGGCTACGCTATAGCGTTCCCTGCGCAGGGTGATCACAAACGAGAGCATTTCCCGATAGAAGTAATTACCCGGCTACGAGCAAGCATGAACCGAACCCAAATCGATGACAATGCAGAACACCTGGAGTGTTGAATGGCATCAATGCGAATAAGACGAAATGCACACGACGGTTCCGATGGGAGTGTTCCCTCGGACGACACACAGCATGAGTTCGAAATGACCACCGAAGGTGGAAGTGACGAAACGACCGACTCCGACGAGCACGATTCCTCCAAGAGTCGAGCGACCGTTCGGAAGAAGCGGGTGCGCGCCACGAAGTCGAAAGATGACTCCGACTCGGACAATGGGGGCGCAAGCGACAACGACGAGGGACGGGAACGAGCATCGGAGAGCTCACCCGAGGCCGGAACGAACGGAGACGGCGAGGAGCGCCGCAGCGGAAACCGAAGTCGGTCCGGGCGACGGAGAGGTGGACGCAATTCGAGCGGTGGAGGCAATAACGGAGGTGGCGTTCCCACACCGACAAGTCCCCCGCCCACGTTGAACACCGGCGATTACCGCACTGCTACCGACTGGGAGTACGACGGCAAGGCGCTGTCGATAAACGACCTCATCTGGATGAATCTCAAGGATTTGCGCAGTTTCGGTGCCAAGTTCGGTATTAGCCACGACAACCTGATTTCCATGAAGAAGCAGGAAGTTGTGTTCGCCATTCTGAAAGCGCATACCGAACGGAACGGTAACGTATACGCGTACGGTTCGCTGGAAATCCTCCCGGACGGATACGGCTTCCTGCGAAGTCCGCAGAACTCGTACCTGTCCGGTCCGGACGATATATATATTTCGCCGTCACAGATCCGTTTGTTCAACCTGAAGACCGGCGATACGGTCTACGGGCAGATTCGCCCCCCGAAGGAGGGAGAGCGATTCTTCGCGATGCTTCGCGTCGAGACCGTCAACTTTGACAACCCGAGTGTCGCGCAATCTCGAATCCCTTTCGATAACCTCACGCCGCTCTATCCGGATATTCGACTTAACATGGAGACGGCGAAAGGTGACGCTGCGACCCGCATGATCAACCTCTTCTGCCCCATCGGCAAGGGGCAGCGCGGCCTGATCGTCAGCCCGCCTCGTACGGGAAAGACGGTGTTGCTGCAGAAGATAGCCAACGCTATTACGGAGAATCATCCCGAGGTGTATATGATCGTTCTGCTCATCGATGAACGACCGGAAGAGGTCACCGATATGCAGCGGAACGTGAAAGCGGAAGTAGTTGCCTCGACGTTCGACGAGCAGGCTACCCGCCATGTTCAGGTCGCCGAGATGGTGCTCGAAAAGGCCCGGCGGCTGGTTGAACACAAGAAAGATGTGGTTATTCTGCTCGACTCGATCACTCGACTCGCGCGCGCCTACAATCAGACCGTACCGACGAGCGGCAAGATCCTCTCCGGTGGTGTCGACTCGAACGCCCTTCACAAGCCGAAACGCTTCTTCGGCGCTGCTCGGAATATTGAGGATGGCGGTAGTCTCACCGTCGTTGCGACCGCGCTGATTGAGACCGGCAGCCGCATGGATGAAGTCATCTTCGAGGAGTTTAAAGGCACCGGCAATATGGAGATTATCCTCGATCGCCGGCTGGCCGATCGGCGCCTCTTCCCGGCGATCAATATCAAGCGCTCCGGAACACGAAAGGAAGATCTGCTCCTGACCGAGGAGGAGCTGAACAAGATGTGGGTCCTGCGGAAGGTGATCAACCCCATGGACGACGTAGAGATCATCGAGCTGCTTGTTGACAGGCTTCGGAAGACCAAGAACAATGACGCGTTCCTCAGATCCATGAATACCTCGACGGTCGGCGAGTAGGATCGGACGTTTAAGGAGACAGCATCGTGAAAAAAGGAATACATCCCGAGTATCGACCGGTGGTTTTCAAGGACAGCTCCACCGGAACCATGTTTCTCACCCGCTCGACGGTGGAAACAAGCGAGACGGTCCAGTACGAGGACGGGAATGAATACCCGCTCTTTACCGTGGAAATCTCGAGCGCCTCACACCCGTTTTACACCGGGAAACAGCAGCTGGTAGATACTACCGGTCGCGTGGAACGCTTCAAGAAGCGCTACAATATCAAGAATTGATCCGGCGCGAATCGCGATACGCAACAGCCGCGACCGCCGCAGCGGTTGCGACGATCATTATCCAGGCAAACAGATCGCCGATGCGGTGATAGACTGTTAACGGTTCGTCAGCGTAGATCGGTACTTCCACCGACAGCGAAGCGGCCTCGAACATCGGTAGCGAGGCCGTTTGCGCCCCGGTGCGGTCGACGACTCCCGTCAGCCCGGAGTTCGTAGAGCGTATGAGTGCCCGGCGAGCTTCGATCCCGCGGAAACGCGCTGCGACGAAGTGCTGGTATTGGGCGGAGTTCGTCTCCGACCAGGCGTTGTTGGTCAGATTTACGAATACATCGGCCCCGGCATGAGTCATTTCGCGCACAATCGGGGCGAAGGCATCCTCAAAACAGATCGGCGCCGCACCGGCCACCGTACCGTTACGGGCCGGTAGCTCGAATACCGTTTGTTCGCTCCCCATTGCCCATACTGCCTGCAGCCCGACAACCTCCCTGAAGAAGCGGCGCACGAATGGAAGCTCCCAGAACGGAATATGCTCGGCGAACGGAACGAGCTGCTGCTTCCCGTATCGTTGGAGTATCTCTCCGGTACCGGGTTCGATCAGCAAGGCAGCATTCCACGCCTCGCCGCTTTCGCGATCGATCACGTACGGACTGCCGGTCATAAGCGGTATCTCGAGATCGGCTATGAAGTCGGTAAGCGGATAGTTTGCGGGAGTCCGGCTGTAGTACCCCTCCTGATACTCTGCATACGGAAGAGAGAGCGAATTTTCGCTCCAGACGAGCAGGTCGTGTTCGTTACGCTCGAGTCCGTCCAGCGATAGACTCTGCAGCTGCTGAACGGTATGCCCGAGATTGCCGGGTGCCCATGAGTCGGTGTTCTGCTGTACGAGAAGCGCTCGCAGAGTATCGGTGGGCTCTCTCGATTCATTCAGCCGCTGCCGGCCGTAGGCGAAGGCGACGACGAAGAGCCCGGCGGCGACAACGAGGTGGGCGACCGCCGGTGCGGTAGCGTGCGTTCGGAGCAAGCGGGTTGCCCGGCGCGGGAGCGTGCCGGTTGCCGCGATGGATCGCTCCTGCGGCTCGAAGTGCCATGCGGCGCCGACGGTTCGGCCGGAGAGAAGCGGTTTCTCCCGGAGGTCGCCGACCCACAATTCCGCCAGGGCGGCGTTCGCGTAGACCACGAGGAAGGTCAGTCCGTATACACCGGTGACATCGGCGATTTGCATCGCCGGAAGAACGTCGCCGAATGAATAGGCGGCGAGACCCCACGGATATCCGAGATAGCCTATGCTCTTCAATAGCTCGTAGCCGGTCCACGCGGCGGTGAAAGCAAGCGGACGGATGTGGCGGGGCAAGCGGAGAATGGTATACAATACCGCGGCGAGAAGAGCATTATATCCGATATAGCCGACGGTAGGCCCGCCGAGAGTCCAGGCGGAGAATTCCCCGAAATTCGCGAGCCAGTAGTTGGAGAGCATGGTCGAGATTGCGCCGAATACCGCCCCGGCACGTATGGCGGAGCGCATGTCGGCGGCGAAGAGAAACGCCGCATAGAGCGGTATGAGACTTACGATGCCGATGACGGGGCTGCCGTACGGAAGGAATTCGTTTGGAAGCGCCGCGGAATAGGTCACCGCAGAAAGAAGTGCGAGCGTGGGTGCCCTCATACGCATACAAATGATATACTGCTTTTCCGGCATTCAGCAACGGTAGCCGAATATAGTCTACTATGAGAGTCACTTCAGTGACGGAAGAATGTTTCATGTAGCAGGGGATGTTGATGGCAGACAGCGACGTACGGATGTTACACAGCGCCGAATACAACGCTCCGCCGAAGGTCGTCGCCTTTGCTCCGGGCGTCGTACACCTTCTCGGCGAACACGTCGAACGCGCCGGTGTTCCGACTCTTTCGTTGGCGCTCAATCGGGGGGTTCATGTCGCCTTGAACCCTCGCCGCGACCTGAGTCTTCGCTTTTACGCTCCCGATTTCGGAGAACGGAAGCGTACCGGCGTGGCGAGCATTAAGCCTCGACGAGAAGATCGCTGGGCGAACGTACCGAAAGGTGTTATCGCGTACGCGCTCTCGCGCGGCCATCGTATGAAAGGGCTCGACATTACGATAATGGGCGACGTCCCGATAAGTCGCGGTCTGGCATCAAGCACAGCGGTATGCGTCGCGATGGCGCTCGCTCTCGAATGTCTGCTCGATTTGCCGAGGGGTAGTATCGATGCGGTGCGCGCGGCGGAATATGCCGAAAGGGAATACGCGAGTATGCGTCCGAGCGAGGCGGACGCGGCAATCAGTTCGCTTGCCGATCCGGGCCCGGTCGTCATCTATCGACACGGCAGTCGAAGGATCGAGCCGGTCGGCCCCATCCCGAGTAGTGCGGTGCTGCTGCTCGTTGATTCGCGGGTTCCGCCCGAACCGGACGACGAGAAAGATTTCGGAGCGCGTGACAGTGTGCTGCTCGGTTGCGCGGATGTCGATCCCGACCGAGCGGTATCTTCCCCCGATAACGGCACGGACGGTCAGGAGAATGCCGGCGGAGGTAATCAGGTTCGCGACGTCAAGAACGACCTGAACGACCAGCTCGAACAGTTGCCGCCTCGTGAGCGGCGAACGTGCCTGCATGTGATGAACGAGGTGGAACGGGTCGAGCTTGCGAAGGATGCGGTTCTGAAAGGAGATGCGAACGCCCTCGGCCGCCTGATCAGCCGGTCTCATGAGAATATCGGCGATCTGCTCGAGCTCAGTTGCCCGGAGCTCGACTGGCTTGCGAAGCATACCCGCGACATTCGGGGCGTGTACGGAAGTCGTCTCACCGGCCCCGGCCTCGGCGGATATCTTGCGACGCTGACCTCTCGCGAAGCTATGGAGGCGATCCGCGAGCGTCTGAACGATTACGAGCGGATTTTCGGGTTCGAAACGGACTGGATTGAAGTTGACAAAGGTTACCCCGCACAGGTTCACGAAACGGCGAAATAGCGATACAGTATGCTCTGGCTGGGTAGGGGAGCATGAATATTCTGATCACCAACGACGACGGGATCGAGAGTCCGGGTCTGCAGGCCCTCGTCGAAGCGCTCTCGTCGGACCACCATGTAGATGTCATCGCACCCGATGGGGAGCGCAGCGGCATGTCGCACTACCTCACGATGAAGGGTGCGATTCGCTGCCGCAGGATCGACGGCCGCGGTTATGTGATCAGCGGCTCACCCGCCGATTGTGTAATACTCGGCGTGCTCGGCGTACTCGATTCCAAGCCGGATGTCGTGCTTTCGGGCATTAATCTGGGCGCAAATCTCGGAACCGATGTCGTGTATTCCGGTACGGCAGCCGCGGCTCGTCAGGCCGCGTTCATGGGTATTCCCGGAATCGCCGTAAGCTTGACCGATGCCGAACCTCCGTGCAATTTCTCTCCGCTCGTACGCTTCGTCTCACAGAGGCTCCACGAGCTGGTCCGCCTGTGGGATCGCGAGCATTTCATCAACATAAATGCACCGAACCGCGAAGGCGAGGAGTTGCCGGTCGTTCTTACACGATTGTGCCGGAGGCACTATGGGAATCGACTTCGCAACCATGCGGGCCGGAATGGCGAGATGTATTACTATCTCGACGGTGCTCCAACCAATAACGGGGTAGTTCCAGGCACCGACTGGGCTGCGGTCGAAGCAGGCTATATTTCGCTGTCGCCGGTCTCGATACACCCGGTTGAGTATACCGATGTCGGCGACTATCGGGAGGCCGAGTTTCTGGTCTGACGGAGGGTGACAGGAGTGGACGAAGCGATCCGCCTGTACGAAGAGGGTAAGTACGAGGAAGCACTCGATGCCCTTTTGAATCTGGACGTTGACTCCGACCGGTACTCGGAGCTCTCATACTATCTCGGCCTCTGTTATACCCAGCTCGAACAGTACGACGAGGCGTTACTCTATCTCGAGCAGGTGGTGACCGCCGAGGTTTCCTTTGCGAAGATCTACCAGAGTCGCATGATACTCGGGTACATATACGCGATAACGGGTCGGTACCGTCTCGCGGAGTTCGAGTTCGCACGTCTGCTCGAGGATGGGTACGAGTCACCCAAGGTCTACTGCGCTCTCGCGTACAACCAGTATCATCAGAACAACATCGCCGCGGCGGTCACAAATCTTCAGAAAGCGTTGCAACTCGAGCCGAAGAATCCGACTGCGTTGAACAATCTTGGATTCGTGCTCGCCGAGAAAGGGGCGAAGCCGGCGCTTGCCGTTCGGTACTGCAAGGATGCCCTGTCTGCGAACCCGGAAAGTGCAACCTATCTCGACAGTCTGGGATGGGCCCTCCACAAGGCGGGTAACACCGATCAGGCGCAGAAAGTGCTGCGGCGTGCTCTCGAGCTCCGCCCCGAGGATCAGGAGATCCGTGAGCACCTCAGCGTGGTTACCCGCGAGGAGGCAGTGTAATGCGGCCCCGATTCCGGTGCGGTCAGTTAGCTGCTATCGGCGTTCCAATGATTATGCTCCTCTCGGCGTTACCCGTCCTGGTTTCGCTCGTACCGCAACAAGTGCACGCGCAGAGCGTCGACTTCGATGAGCTCGAGGCTGCCGAAGAGTTCGGGTGGGGCGTACGCGCGTTTCATCGGGGATACTTCCAGGATGCGATTCGAAGCTTCACTCGATCGCTCTCGCTCGATCCGGAAAACGAATTGACTCGCGAGTGGCTCGGCCGTGCGTACTTCCGGGCCGGTCTGGAGCAAGCAGCCATGAGCGAGTGGGGCGGCCTGCTGGATCGAACGGCCGGGTCGCTCTACATCGAGCAGCTACTCGATCAGCTGACACAAACGCAGCTGGTTGATCCGGACGCCATGGCGACCGAGCCGTATGTGAACGCGCGTGAGATCGATGGTCGTCGCGGTGAGATCGACGTTTTTCGTAGACCGACGTCGATTCTCTCTCGAGACGACGGATCGCTGCTCGTAGTTTCGTTCGGAACGCACGAAATCAGCGTCCTCGATGTGAATGGAGCACGAATCGGCCGGTGGCGCGGCGGTGCGATCGGGTTCGACGCTCCGTACGACATAGTGGAGAGCGGAGGCGACTATTTCGTTACCGAGTTCAGCGCGGACAGGATTTCACGGCTCGACCGGAACGGAAACAGGATCGCTACATTCGGAGAATCGGGACTCGGCAACGGTGAGTTGATCGGCCCGCAGTATATCGCTGCCGATGGTCACGGCTACCTCTACGTTAGCGACTGGGGTAACCGGAGGATCGTACGCTTCAACGAGGAGGGAGAGTATATCCACGCGTTCGGCGATCGGGCGCAGGGAGCGTTTCCCGGCTTACGGGAGCCGACCGGCGTTGCGTGGAGTAACGGTACCGTCTATGTAGCCGATTCGGCTCACAATGCGCTCTTTGCCTTCGACGAGAGCGGTAACTACCTCGAAACGCTCGGCGAAGGGAGGGTCGACGGAGTCGAAGGAGTTTCGGTCTTCTCCGACCGCGAGCTGCTGCTCGGGCGGCGTGACCGGGTCGATCTGATCGATGTTGAGCGCGACACGATTCGCTCGATCAGTGAGCTCGACGGAGCGGGGCGCCGGGTAGTAAGCGCGATGCGTGAAGTGAATGGCGATATCGTTGCGGTCGATTTCGATGCCAACACACTCTACTACCTTACCGAGCGCCCTGCGCTCTATACCGGATTGAGAACGCAGGTCGAGCGTATCGACAGCGATTCGTTTCCTACCGTCGTCGTAGATGTCCGCGTCGAGGACAGGAATGGAAATCCGATCGTCGGTCTGCGCGGCAACAATTTCGTTATCACCGAGGAGGGCGGTGCGGTTCACGATACGGCACTCATATATGCGGCCGACCGCGACACGAATCCCGCCGTGTCGCTGCTTGTCAGTCGGGAAACCTCGATTGAGGGTATGCGTTCCGAAGTTGAGCGTACGCTGAGAGGAGTGCATGAGTCGGTGAGCGAGGTCGGTGAAATCGGGCTGATACTATCCGGCCGCCAACCGATTGTCGCGCAACCTCCGACCGCCGGGACAGCCAGGTTCGTAGAGGACGGAACGGCCGCGGGAGCGTATGACGGTGAACATGAGTTCGATAGAGCCGTCAGGCTCGCTGCCGGCGAGCTCATGCGTGCGCGCGGTCGACGGAGCGTCACCTATCTCTCCGACGGCACGCTGCCCGACGACGCGTTCGACACATACGATCTCGTCGAGGTAGCTTCCTATATGCGAAATAACGGCATTCGCTTCGACCTGCTGCTGGTTGGCGGCGGTCAAGCCGACGATCGTCTCGAATACCTCGTGGATGCTACGAACGGAATGGTTGTACGCCCCGAGGGGCCTCGCGGTCTACTGCCGTACGAAGAAGCGGTAATCGCGCGGCCGAGCGGCCGTTACGTGTTGCGTTTTAGGACGCCTCGAGACGGCGACTTCGGTCGTCGATACCTTCCGTTGGAGGTCGAGGCGGCACTCGGCCGTCGCACCGGCCGGGCGGAAAGCGGATACTTCGCTCCCTTTGAGTTCTAAATTTATCCGGTACTTTTCGGACGGCACTCGAGGAGTGTATATTCAACGATATCGGTATAGCATAATCCCGCACTGGGGGAGTAGTCGTAATGGCGAGTCGAGATCACTACGATGAGGGGCAACTTCAGGAGAAAAAGGATGAGAAGCTCAAGGCACCCGACATGTATCGGGTGGTTCTCCATAATGACGATTACACGACGCAGGAGTTCGTCGTCGAGGTTCTCGTCAAGGTGTTTCACAAGAGTGTAGTGGATGCGACGAGGATCATGTTGAGTGTGCACCGTAACGGTATCGGGCAGGTCGGGGTTTTTACCTATGACATTGCCGCAACGAAGGTACGGCAGGTCCATCAGATGGCGCGAGAGCGGGAGTTCCCGCTCAAGTGCACCATCGAGAAGGCATAGCAGCCGTGCTGTTCGGTGGAGTGTAAGCGAATGAGAGTGAATCAGGAAGTTCAGGATGTCCTGAACGCCGCCTATCAAGAGGCGAAGCAGCGTAGCCACGAGTATCTTACGCCGGAGCATGTTCTGTATGCGGCGTTGCACTTCGAATATCCGAGGGAAGTGCTCATCGAATGCGGAGCGGAGCCGGATGCGGTACGAAACGAGATCGACGAGCATCTGAAGACCCGTGTCCCGAGTGTCGACGATGTTGAGCCGACGCAGAGCGTCAGCTTTCATAACGTGATCGAGCGTGCGGTGTTTCATACTCAGAACGCCTCAAAGGACGAGGTAGATCTCGGCGACATTCTCGTCTCGATTTTTGATGAGGATGAGAGTTTCGGTAGCTACTTTCTGCGAAAATCCGGTATTTCGAGACTGAATCTTCTCGAGACGATCTCGCATGGGGTACAACCCGACGATTTCGAGGACGGCGAGGTCGATGCCGAAGACGACGAGGAGGAGTCGACCGGCACCGGGCGGAAACGCAAGGACCCGCTCGAACAGTTTACCGATAATCTGACTCAACTCGCCGCCGACGGCAAGCTCGAACCGGTAATCGGGCGTGACGACATCATCGAGCGCACGGTACAGGTGCTTTGCCGCCGGCTGAAGAACAACCCTGTGCTTCTCGGCGATCCGGGAGTCGGCAAGACGGCGATCGCAGAGGGGCTCGCGCAGCGAATAGCCGACGAGAGCGTGCCGGCTCTCCTCAAGAGCTATACGATCTTCAGCCTCGATATGGGTCGAGTTCTCGCGGGTACCCGATATCGCGGCGATTTCGAGGAGCGCATGAAGCAGGTCATCAGCGCCCTCCAGAAACGTGAGAAAGTGATCCTCTTCATCGACGAGATTCACACCATCGTCGGCGCCGGTGCCGTGTCGGGCGGTGCAATGGACGCGAGCAATATGCTGAAGCCGGCCTTGAGCGCCGGAGATATTCGAGTAATCGGAAGTACCACCTACGAGGAATACAAGAAGTATTTCGAGAAAGATCGGGCGCTCAGTCGACGCTTTCAGAAAATCGAGGTCCCCGAGCCGAGTGAGGAGGACGCCTACCAGATACTCATGGGACTGCGATCGAAGTACGAGGATTACCACCATGTGCGTTACAGCGATGACGCGTTGCATGCGGCGGTGAACCTGAGTGCGCTCTATATCACCGACCGTCATCTGCCGGATAAGGCGATCGACGTTATGGATGAAAGCGGTGCGTTTATGCGTATGAAGACATTCCGCGAAGGCGAGGAAGAGGGCGATCCGGTAACGATTCTCGAGGGTGATATCGAGAAGGTGGTTAGTAAGATCGCCAAGATACCTGAACGTACCGTGAACGCGAGTGAAGGGGCTCGCCTGCAGAATCTCGAGTCAGACTTGCAGAACGTGGTTTTCGGGCAGGACAGCGCAATTCGCCTCGTCGTGGACGCGGTGAAACGTTCGCGCGCCGGATTCCGTAAAGGCGATAAGCCGGTGGCGAGCTTTCTGTTCGTCGGACCGACCGGCGTGGGCAAGACAGAGCTCGCACGGCAGCTGTCGGAGACTCTGGGTGTCGGAATGCATCGCTTCGATATGAGCGAGTTCCAGGAGAAACATACCGTCAGTCGCTTGCTCGGATCTCCTCCGGGCTATATTGGCTATGAAGAAGGCGGCATGCTGACTGATGTCGTGCGCAAGACGCCCCACTGCGTGCTTCTCCTCGATGAGATCGAGAAGGCGCATCAGGACATATTCAATGTCCTCTTACAGGCCATGGACTACGCTACGATCACCGACAACACCGGCAGAAAGGCCGACTTCCGCAATGCGATAATTATCATGACGAGCAATGCCGGCGCACGTGAGATCGGTAAACCGATGATCGGGTTCGGTCAGCGGTCGGTAACGAATCAGGCAATCGACGACGCGGTCGAGCGGATCTTCAGTCCGGAGTTCCGCAATCGGCTCGACAAAGTGGTCGTTTTCAATGCGCTCGGTCAGGATATAACCGAGAATATCGTGCTCAAAGAGATCAACGAGTTCCGTGAGCAGCTTGCCGAAAAGCAGGTCACCCTCGAGCTTACCGACGAGGCGCTCAGCTGGCTTGCCGAACGGGGGTATAGCGAGGAGTTCGGCGCACGGAATATCTCCCGGCTGATCGAAGAGAAGATCAAGAGCTACTTCGTCGACGAGGTTCTTTTCGGCTCCCTCGCACGAGGCGGCACCGCGCGGGCGGAAGTCGTTGACGATGATGTGGTAGTACGGACCATCGAGTCCTCCGGCTCCGAGGCGAGGTCGTCGGGCGAGGACGAGAACGAGGGAGAGTCGTCGGAGCGGAAGGCGCCCGAAGACGAATCGGCAACTGTCGAGTGATTGGCGGTCGGTAATGAGCGTTCGTGGCTGAAGACTACGATTTTCCGTGGCTCGACGAGCACGACCGTTTTGCCTTCCCGCCGGTAGAGACCGCCTCGCCGGAGGGTATTGTCGGTGTCGGAGGGAATCTGAGCCCCGGCATGGTACTCAGTGGCTACCGGCAGGGAATCTTCCCATGGTATGCGCCGGGCGAACCGGTTCTGTGGTGGTCACCGGATCCTCGTGCGGTGATACTGCCCGATACGCTACACGTACCGAAATCGATGCGGAGAATTCTCCGCCGGCGTGAGTTCACCCTGACGATCGACCGTGCGTTCGAGCGGGTGATCGTCGAGTGTGCAACCGCCGAGCGGGATCACGACGGCACCTGGATTACCGACGAGATGAACGACGCGTACGTAAGGCTGCACCGGCTGGGATATGCGCACTCGGTGGAGGTGTGGCACGGATCGGAGCTGGCGGGAGGACTGTACGGCATCGGGCTCGGAGCCGCGTTCTTCGGCGAAAGCATGTTCTCGCGTGTCTCGAACGCATCGAAGGCTGCATTCATCCCGTTCGCGCGGGCGATGTTTCGCGCCGGCGTGCGCTTTATCGACTCTCAGGTGTACACAGACCACATGGCGCGACTCGGTGCGGTGGAGATACCGCGCAGTCGCTTCGTTGCCCTTTTACACGAGGCTCTATCCGTGCCCGACCCGAAAGGAGCGTGGACCGCACGCGAATCGTTGCTCGAGGAGGCGGCGAAGCCGTAGCGTCTCGGCATTCGATGGCCGATCGCCGGAGAGTTCCCGGCCGCGGTCGTACCGCGTTGGAGACGTGTCGCTTCCGGGACGGGTAGTGTAGGTCCGGATCGCCCCGTGCTTTCCGAGTCAGTACTCGAATGCACTGTCGCCGATGAATTCACGAAGAATGCTCTGATCGGGTACCTCGCTCGAAGGAATCGGCGTGAAGTTGTCGAGAAAGTGCATTAGTCGGATCGCCTCGTGATACACTGAATCGTACGGTTTCACCTCGCGCAACAGCGGTTCTGCATACGGTTTGAGCACTCCGAGCTCATAATCGAGTGCAGAATTGAACGCGACGTTCGCCTTGCTCTGATACGGGAATATGTTTCGATCTTCGCCGCGTCGAACGCTCGGCCACATCTCGA
>SLIN01000213.1 GCA_007135605.1 Spirochaetales bacterium
CGGATGAGATCGGGTGCCTTTTCGGTCGTGATTTCGGCGAAGCTGTAATTGTCGAGAATCTTGATTTCGCCGACGTCTTCGGCGCTCACACCGTCGACGCTCGAGAAGAGCTGAATGAGATCGCGCGGGAAAACGCGGCGATTCTTGCCGACACCGACGAACATGCTCGTGAAGTGAGTCGAATTCTTCTTCGCTGTACGCGGCGTTGAGCCGTTCTTCAGTAAATACGCGGCGAAGTAGCCGCGCGTAAAAAAAGGGACATGTTTTCGAACCAGTTTTCGATAGTGATTCAGCTCGTCCGGATTCTCTTCCTCGTGAATCCGGCGAATTATCTCTTCGATCTGGCCGGCGATCTTCTCCTCGGACGGGAAATCGTTCTTCTTTCGCTGTTCGTTGCTCACGGTCCGCTCCTTTCCCTTGTTGGATTTGCTGGAACCGGCGTTAAGCCAGTCTTCGCGCTCGCAGACCCGCGGCCGTCGAAGCAATGATATGATTGCGTCGGTTTCTTCGTGGAGCGACGGGGTAAATACCGCCATCTGGGGGTGCCGGTTCAACTTCGACAGGATGAACTGAACGTCTACATTGAATCCGGATGCCGATTCTCGTTCGGGTTCATCCACTACGACGGCGTGTACATGATCGAGGCTCAGGTTGTCGCGTCGCAGATGATCGATAATCCGGGCGCTTGTGGCCACGAGGACATGCGGCTGGCGGCCGATCTGTCCAGCCTCCTTCCGAGTTGCCTCTTCGGAATCGAGGTGTAGCACGCGCTTCTCGAGCCAGTTCAGATGCGGTACACGGCGTATGAGCCGTTCGGTCTGACGAACGGCCTCTACGGAGGCGGTGATGACAAGTGCCTGCGTGCTGTTCCCCTTTCTTCGCATATGAGGCAGCACGGGCAACAGCAGATGTCCCCGATCGGAATCGATTGGACCGGTTTCTACAAGAAAGTCGCGCTTGCGGAATGTAAGTGGGTATACGTACCGTTCGAGGGGATTGAGGTGTGGAAGCAGCTTCTTTCGAGAAACATGCTCATATCCCTGTTCTTTCTTGTTCGTCCGGCCCACCACGCAATCCCGATTAAAGTACCATGCTTCCGACGGATGCCGGTCTGGTGTAGATGTCGAACGATAGCGAGCACTCTTCGCTTTGTCAAGGAACTGACGCTCCCTTAAGGAGTTGGCTCTTCGGAGTGCATCTCCGGACAGCGTGAGTCTCGCGCCAATGTTGGCGAAGATGCGGCGTGATATCCTTACTATCCATTATGAAGTGTCTACCGATAGCATTCGCCTCGATATTTGCCGTGCTTACCGGGATGCTCGTTCCCCCCTCCCTGGCGGCGGAAAACGGAGTCGCTCGCGAGTTCCGTTACCGCTACATAGACGGCGAGCACTACCGGATCCTTAGCACCGTAAACTCGGATGTGTTCGTCAACGGCCGTTTCAACCAGAGTCAGACAATTCTCAACAGAATCAGTGTGGATGTTACCGAGCTCGATGAGTATTCGGGCGAACTCAGCGTCCATTACCAGGTCTCGTCGGAGAAAAGCACGCAGCACGGCGCGTTTCGGCTCGCCTCGGAGTTCCATACCGAGTATGTGCGCGATCATCTCGGGTACGACGAGGTTCCTGAAGGACATTCGCGACCGCTCGTCCGCGACGTACCGGTGTTCCCGGAGCGGGGGATCCGGCCGGGCGACACGTGGTCGGCGGTCGGAACCGAGGTTGTCGATCTGCGCGAAAGCTTCGGGATCGACGCGATCGAACACTTCGCCATTCCGGTTGCCTACGAGTATGTCGGGGTGGATGAGCGGGACGGCATCACGGTTGATGTCTTCGATCTCGAGTACAACATGTTCTATCGACCGACCTCGGTTCCGCGTGCGCTGTATCCCGAACGGATCACCGGATTCTCGCGGCAAAGACACTACTGGGACCGTGAATTGGCACGGCCTCACGCGTATGAGGAAGAGTTCGAGATTAACTACGACCTCAGTAACGGGCGGACATGGACATGGCGCGGACGCGCCGACGCACGCATAACCGATACGAGTTTCGAAGACAGAGACGCCGTTATCGGCGATCTCAGGAAGCGACTCGACGATGATGATGATGTCGACGTTCGCGACGACGATCGGGGCATCACGATCAGCCTCGAGGCGATCGGGTTCGAACCGGATTCGACGCGGCTGCGACCGGGAGAAGAGCAACGCCTCGCGGAAATCGCCGAACTGTTGCGTGAATACCGCTCCGGCGAGCTGTTGATCACCGGCCATACCGCGCTGGCCGGTACCGAGGAGGGTCGCCAGGCGCTGAGCGAAGAGCGAGCACGACTTATTGCCGAGTATATGATCGAGCGGGGAGTGCGAGAGCGTGACGAAGTGCTGTATCGCGGAAAGGGAGCGAGCGATCCGGTGGCGAGTAACGAGGATGAAGCCGGTCGACGGCGTAACCGCAGGGTGGAATTTACTATTCTGGACGAGTGATAGCACTTGAGTTATCAACTTGAGTTAGATAGGATTCAGCCGAGGGATACATGCCTATTTACGAGAATATGAACGAGCTGGTGGGCTCGACGCCTTTGGTGCGCCTTAATCGAATGCCGAAAACCGGTGATGCCGAGGTACTTGTCAAGCTGGAAAACCACAATCCGACTTCGAGCGTCAAGGACCGGATCGGCCTGTCGATGGTGCTCGCCGCCGAACGCTCCGGAGCCCTGCCTGCCGGTGGGACGATTGTCGAGGCGACGAGCGGAAATACCGGAATCGCACTCGCCCACGTTGGAGCCGTACGTGGCTATTCGGTTGTCCTTACAATGCCCGAGACCATGAGTGTCGAGCGCAGGCGTCTCCTGCAGGCGTTCGGAGCGAAGGTGGAGCTCACGCCGGGACCCGAAGGTATGAACGGTGCGGTCGCGCGTGCGAGGGAAATCGTGGACTCGAACCCCGGTGCGGTATTAATGCAACAGTTCCGCAACCCCGCCAATCCGGAAATCCACGAAGAGACGACCGCGGAGGAGATCTGGCGCGATACCGAAGGAACGATCGACATGTTCGTGGCCGGCGTCGGAACCGGAGGGACTCTGACCGGCGTGGCCCGCTCAATACGCTCGCGCTACGGAAAGCGTATCGATGTCGTAGCGATCGAGCCGGATACCTCGCCGGTACTCTCCGGCGGAGAGCCGGGGCCGCACCGGATTCAAGGAATCGGCGCCGGATTTATTCCGGAGGTGCTCGATCGCTCGGTGATCGACGAGATAATACAGGTTAGCGCCGAGGATGCAACTCGCACGGCTCGGGATCTGGCACGGCTCGAGGGTATCCTCGGGGGCGTGAGTGCCGGAGCGAATGTCTACGGTGCATTGCAGCTCGCATCGCGCCCGGAACACCGGGGCAAACGGATTGTAACACTCATCTGCGACACCGGTGAGCGCTACTTGAGCACCTGGCTTTTTCAGGAGAAGGAGTAAGAGGGGTTATTATGCAGGACAGTCACTTCGAGACGAAGGCGCTCCACGCGGGACAGGCCCGGCAGCAGGAGAATCCGAGCCGGGCAGTTCCGATCAGCAGAACTACCGCGTACAATTTTCGCGATACCGAGCACGCCGCCAACCTCTTCGCACTGAAAGAGCTCGGATACATTTACACCAGGATTATGAATCCGACCCAGGATGTGCTCGAGCAGCGAATCGCGGCGCTCGACGGCGGAGCTGCCGCACTCGCACTCGCATCGGGTACGAGCGCGATCTTCTACTCGGTCATAAACGTCTGTGTTGCCGGCGACGAGGTTGTTTCGAGCAGCCACCTCTACGGCGGAACGTATACGATGTTCGCCAACATACTTCCGCAATACGGGATCACCGTCCGTTTCGTCGACCCGCTCGACGCCGAGGCCGTCGAAAGCGCAATCAACGAGCGGACAAGGGCGCTCTTTGTCGAGAGTATCGGGAACCCTGCGCTTTCAGTTCCCGATTTCGAGCGGTGGAGCGATATCAGTCATCGCCATAATCTGCCGCTGATGGTCGATAGTACGTTTACGACACCGTATCTCTTTCGGCCGATTGAGCACGGCGCGCATGTGGTCATTCACAGCCTGACCAAGTGGATCGGCGGCCACGGTACCGGTATCGGCGGGATCGTGGTCGACTCCGGGACCTTCGATTGGAGCGATCCGAAGTTCACTACGATGAACGAACCGGATGAGAGCTATCACGGAGTCCGGTATGCGCACGACCTTGGCGAGTTGAACCCGGTTGCCTTTGCGCTGCGTATGCGGCTCGTGCCGTTGCGCAACCTCGGTGCAGCGATTTCGCCGGACAACGCGTGGATCTTCCTGCAGGGTACCGAGACACTTCCGCTGCGAATGGAGCGACACGCTCAGAACGCTCGCGCGGTCGCCGAGCATCTCCGCGATCATCCGAAGGTAGAGTGGGTGCGTTATCCCGGACTCCCGGGCGATCCGTCGGCCGATCGAGCCGCCCGCTACTTCCCGCGCGGAGCCGGGGGAATGGTTGTCTTCGGCATTCAGGGCGGCCGGCAGGCAGGCGAGACGTTCATCAATTCGCTCGATCTCTTCTCGCACCTCGCCAATGTCGGTGACGCGAAAAGCCTGGCGATCCATCCGGCGAGTACCACCCATAGTCAGCTGGCCGACGCCGCGCAACGAGCAGCCGGATTGGGGCCGGAGTTCGTGCGACTGTCGATCGGCCTCGAGCACATCGAGGATATTCTCGCCGATATCGACCACGCGTTGGCGGCTACCTGAACAGCGCGCAAGGCCGGCCGACAGCCGTACGATCCCGGCCGATCGGCCGCGCGCCCGACTCGATACGAGCCCCGATACTCA
>SLIN01000013.1 GCA_007135605.1 Spirochaetales bacterium
GAAGTTCGGCGGATTATGGTTGATCGAGCGCGTCGCCGGGTGTACCTGCTCGGCGGAAATACTACTGGAGCTCATTGAGACTTCTCCCCGTTGCCTTTATGAAGAGATCTTCGAGATTCACAGGTCGCAACAGATAATCGTGAGGGTCGATTCTCGAAGTCATGTTCCGGAGCACCTGTTGATCGTTTGCATAGTAGATGATTCGTTCGCCGAGTTGGTCCTTGCGCCAGTACGCGTGATCGCCGGCACCGCGCTCGGCTGCGGGTGCGGCTTTTGCGTTCATCAGCTCGAGAACATGTTGCTCGATGTTCTCCGCGAGCAGTTGTCGCGGCGGACCGTCGAGCACCGTTTTCGCCCGGTCCATAATAACGACGGTATCGGCGAGCTGAAACGCTTCGTCCATGTAGTGGGTGGTCAGGAGAATCGTGACGCCACGATGCTTGAGATTACGAAGCTTCTCCCAGATTACCTGACGCACCTGAGGATCGAGGCCGGTGGTCGGCTCGTCGAGAATGAGCAACTCCGGATCGTTGAGCAAAGCGCGAGCGATTATGAGACGCCGCTGCATCCCCCCGGAGAGCTCCCGCGTCCGGGCACGTCGTTTCGCACCGAGCTCCATGAAATCGAGTAAGTAATCGATCTGTCGCTCGATGAAATCGTGCGGCAGACCATAGAAAGTAGCATAGTTGCGAAGATTCTGTTCGACGTTCAGCTCCACATCGAGGTTGTCTTCCTGCGGAACGACGCCGCTTTTCGCCTTGACCGAAAGCTCGTCGGACCGTGGATCGAAGTCGAAAACGCGCATTCGTGTCTCATCGTGGACATCAGGAACCGCTCTCCCGTACAGCGTTTTCATCGTGGTCGTCTTACCCGCGCCGTTCGGGCCGAGAAACGCCGCGCATGTTGACGGCTGTACCGCAAAGCTCACATCCTCAACCGCACGGAAGGTACCGAAGCTTTTGTACAGGTGCGAAACCTCGACAATCGGTTTGCTCATGATTGTCGAAATGTAGCGCAAAAACGTCGTGACGGAAAACCGGCCGTTCGGCATAATGAGGTGCTGAAATGCTCCGTACAGTGAAACTTCTTTCTATCGCAGTACCGGTTCTGCTTCTTGTGACACTCTCGCTTATTGCGGCCGACATCGTGGTTTCGGAGCGACGCACTTCGGTTCAGCTGCCGGATGCGCCTCGATTCGACGGTCACCGTGCGGTGCTGATCACCCGACCGGCGCGCCCGAGCTTCGGTCATCACACGGCGGAGTCGGCCGTTCTTCTCGATCTCGACAGCGGCGAGCAGCTGTACAGTCGGAACTCGTCGGCCGAACATATTGCAGCCTCGCTTGCGAAGCTCGTGACGATGTACGTCATACTCGAGGCTGCTGAGGATGGACGTATAGGGCTCGATGAGCGATTCGAGCCGCATCCCTCCTCATGGTGGACGGAGATGCCGGCCGGTAGCAGCCTCATGTTTCTCGGGGCCGACCAGCGCGTGTCGTGGGATTCCTTGCTGGCCGGACTGGCCGTGGCGAGTGGCAACGATGCCGCGGTTGCCGCCGCATACGAGCTCTCCGGCACGGTCGAGCGCTTTGTTGACGAAATGAACGACGCCATGGCGCGCTCAGGCATGGAAGGAATGAGTTTCTCCGAGCCTGCCGGTATCTCCGCGGAAAACAGGATCACTGCCGGTGCGTTCGCCGATTTTCTCGCCCACTACGTCGAACGATTCCCGTGGGTGATCGAGCGATATCATGCGCTCGAAGCACTTGAATTTCCGGACAACGAAGTGTATCAGTCGGGACCGCAAATGCGACCGATCGTTCATGCGAATCGGAATCTTCTGATCGGCTCCTACGCCGGCGCCGATGGGTTGAAGACCGGCTATATACGTGCAAGCGGTTATAATATCGCCGCGACCGCCGAACGTGACGGGAGGCGGCTCATTACAGTCGTTCTCGGAGTGGACGGCGCCGACCACCGAGCCGGGGGGGAGCGACGAGCCGAGGAGGCGGCAGACCTCCTCGATTTTGGATTCGATGCCTTTGTTCGCGCCGATCTTCGACCGAAACGCATACCGGCGGTCGCCGTAGTCGGGGGCGAGCCGGAGCATACCGGGCCGGAAGGAACGCTTCCGCTCCGTATCGACGGTGCGACGGTTCTCATGGCAGAATCGGATGTCGAGCGGTTACGAGGGCGGATCGTTGCGGCAGATCGCGTTCGAGCTCCGGCGAACCCCGGCGACATTGTCGGGTACGTGAAATACTTTGTTGGAGAGGAACTCGCCGGCTGGAGCGCAGTCCGTGTGCGCGACTCCGTCGACACCGCGGGTGGAGTGTTCAGCCGGCTTCGTCGTGCGGTTGCCACCGTGCGTGGTGTTCCTGAAACGGGAGCATGGACGAAGGGTACCAAATAATAGTAGTTTGCCGTTGAGGAGGATAATCATATGGCATTTACACTTCCCGAACTTCCGTATGCTTATAATGCGCTGGAGCCGCATATCGACGAACAGACCATGCGGATTCACCACGATAAGCACCACGGCGGCTACGTGAGTAAGCTCAACGCAGCGGTGGAAGGCACTGAGTACGCCGACTGGCCGTTGGAGACGCTGATCAAGGAGCTGAACCGCCTGCCGGAAAACCTTAAGACGCCGGTTCGGAATAATGGCGGTGGACACATCAACCACAGCATATTCTGGCCGACCATGTCACCGAGTGGTGGCGGTAAACCGGATGGCGATCTTGCCAAGGCGATCGACTCGACTTTTGGTGGCTTCGATGAGTTCAAGGAGCAGTTTTCGCAGGCCGCGGCCGGTCGTTTCGGAAGCGGCTGGGCTTGGCTCGTCGTATCCGGCGGCAAGCTGGAGATTACCAGCACACCGAACCAGGACAACCCGTTGACTGAGGGGAAAACGCCGGTTCTCGGCCTCGATGTCTGGGAGCACGCGTATTATCTCAAGTACCAGAATCGACGCGCGGAGTATATCGCCGCGTTCTTCAACGTCATTAACTGGGAACAGGTCGCGCAGAACTTCAGTAACGCATAATCCGGGTATCGCCGGCGGCGAACAGCCGCCGGCCAGTCCGATCGACAAGCCTGTATGTCTTCGAGAATCGGTTCGCCGGTCATGGTGTTGCCGGCGGCGCTCATCGCCATCCTCGTCTATTTTGCGGTTGATGGACCGTACATCTCCAGCCAGTGGAGCGGCTCGCCGCGAAGGACAGCATCTTCGAGACCCGGCACGCGCAGATTTTGCACAACGATACGATGAGCTCTTCGTGACCAACCGGTGCCGAAGCATCTCCGTGCGCGCTCTCGACAACGCGTATCTCGACGCTCATTACAAGTACACCGGCGATCTTTCGCTCTACTATCGACTCTACGAGCACTTCGATTACGATCTACCTGCCGTAATCGACTCGATCAACGCCTCTGAGAGCTATTGCCTCTGAGAGCTATTCGGCTCATCCACGTGAATTTCTGGAGCTGCTTATGGAATTTGACCGATATGCTCTCGCCGACATCGGCCGGCACGGCGAGTAACGCTTGTTTGTGCGCCGTACCTCGGTTACCTTAGAAGTGGATGGTCAGACGAATTGCACGCGTGCACATACTGTTTGTCGCCGCACTTTGTGCGACAGGTGCTTCTCCCGCATTCGGGATGGCAGCCTATCGCAACGAGCCGGAGATCCCTCCCCCGGTGGCCGTGCGTGGAAATGTCGAGCGTGTAGAGGCAGTGCGGACCGAACGGGATGGGGAGAGAGAGCATACTCCGCTCACCAGTGCCGCGTACGATCGCGAGGGACGTCTCGTGGCACGAGAGGCGTATTCCGACGGTGATTTCCAGTGGAAGACCCAATTCGAGTACGACTCGAAAGGACGTCTGGTTTCGTGGGAGAGCCGGGGGCCGGAAGGGCGCCGGCAGTGGGAATACCGATACAGCTACGACGAGCACGGGCGGCTCGAGCAGGAAGTCTCGTACGATTCGACAGGTGAACGCGACGGGATCCAGACATACGAATACGACCGATACAACCTTCTCGAAGAATCGATGTACAGTGGCGATGGCGCGCTGCAATGGAGCCGGATCTACGAATACGGGGACGATTTGACCGTCCGCCGATGGCGGATGATCTATCCGGACGGTGGGGCGGTCAAGACCGCGACCGAATATCTCGATCGCTTCGGTCGGATCGTTCGGGAGGTGCATCTCGACGAAACCGAGCAGGCCGGTGAGGTGCTTCGGCACGATTACGATGCGCTTGGACGAAGAGTACGTACCGCCGTAGAGACAACGGATGGCGATACGATCAGAGTGACCGAGCGCTCCTATAACGATCGTGGTGACCTTGCTCGCGAGGTACGCGAGGAGGTGGGCGATGAGAGTACCATCGTTCGTGACCTGGCGTATGAGTACGATTCGAGCGGCAACTGGACGAAACGACGAGAAGTGCGGCGTGTGATTCGTAGCGCTGTTCTTGTTCGGCAAGAGCGTGAAGTGATAGAGAGAGAGATAGAATACTTCAATTAGCTGTGAGCGGGAGATGGCAAGAGTATTAATCGTTGAAGACAACCAGCTGATTCGGGACGCGGTGAGTCAGTATTTCCAGATTGATGGCGACGAGGTGCTGGAGTTTCCGCACGCAAAAGGCGTGCTGGATGCGATCGAGGTTCAGTCACCGGATGTGATAATCCTCGACATCATGCTGCCCGACGAAAACGGTTTTGTGCTCGCCAAACGGATTCGGCGCAGGTCAAACGTTCCGATCATCTTTCTGACCGCGAAGGAGTCGGAGAGCGACCGGATTACCGGTTTCGAACTCGGCGCGGACGACTATGTCGTTAAACCGTTTTCGACGAAAGAGCTGGTGCTTCGGACTCGTGCGCTGCTCAAACGAGTTTCGGGCGATTCAGATCAGGAGGAACGGGAAACCGAATGGGAGCTCGACGGTGAGCGGCTGGTGATCGATACACGGCGTCATCGGGCGATCCTCAACGGTGAAGAGCTCACACTTACGGTGAGCGAATGGAAAATACTCGCGTATCTCTCTCACCGCTACCAGGAGGTCTGCTCGCGACGGCAGATCCTGGGCGAATGCCTCGACTACCTTCACGAAGGCCCGGAGCGTACCGTCGATACACATATCGCGAATCTCAGAAGCAAGCTGGGTGCCGGTGAATGGGTCGAGACCGTACGGGGATACGGGTATCGCTTCTGCGGTGTGAAGGCGCAGGAGGTACAACAACAGTAGCCCGAGGGAGGCACCTTCCGTGAGAACGCTGTTCTCTCAAACGTTCTCTGCGATTCTCTTTTCTCTGTTCGTACTTCTTCTACTTATGGGAGTGCTGTTCGCCTTCGGCATCCAACGTAGTATCAGCGATTGGAATGTCTATCGCGATCAACGACTGCAGAATGTCATTCTGCCGGTCTTGTCCCGAGTTTATCGTCAGCAGGGTGGATTTGAGCAGGACATTGTCGAGCAGAATCTCTCGCAGTTTCTTACGCAGAATCAGTTCGTGTATGTGTTTGACGCGGACCGCTCTCCGGTTTTCCTCTATGCTCGCGGAGAAATCCTCGATCCCGCCGACTACGATGCCGGTGAAACGGGTACCGTTCAGGATCTACCCGGCGCACGGCCTCCATCGGCGCTAATCCAGAACGACGTCGTCGTCGGCTATCTCAGCGCCGGAACGCTCGGATTCACCAGCGATCTCGCGAATGTGCAGTTTCTTCGCTCGGTGGTCGTCTCCGCGATCATCGGAGTGGCTGTCAGTTTCGCTCTCGCTTCCGGCGCAGCGGTAATCTTCAGTCGTGCCGTTAGCCACCAGGCACGTAGACTCTCCGACGGATTGCGCCGGCTGTCACAAGGCGAACGCCACGTGGCATTCCCGACCGGAGGCGCGAGAGAGATGCAAACGATCGCAGAGTCGGCGTTTGCGCTTCAGGAGCAGCTCTCGAACGAGGAGCGGTTGCGACGTCAGTGGACTCAGGATATTGCACACGATCTTCGGACTCCGGTCGCCGCATTGAAGGCGCAATTCGAAGCGATCCAGGAGGGTGTGGTCGACGCGAGCCCGGATCGTCTCAATGCCGTCTACGGCGAGGTCGAGCGAATCGAGGAACTCGTCAATGACCTGCGAGAACTGAGTCGGATCGAATCGCCGGAGATGACGCTCGCGCCGACCACATTGGACTTGAACTATTTCGTGCGCCGACTTGAACAGAGATTTCGGCCGCTCGCCGAAGAACGCGACCTCTCGCTCCGGAGCGAGGTATCGCTCCGGAGCGATACCTCATCTCGGAATAATTCGGATAGGTGCGATTTTGTCGCGGATGAGCATATGCTCAGCAGGGCACTTTCTAACGTTATACAGAATGCGGTTCAACATACCGAATCCGGCGGGGAGATTGTATTGAATGCGTATCGGAACGACGGATATGTCGTATTCGATGTCGTAAACACCGGTACGATCGATGAGAAGGATATCCCGCATGTGTTCGATCGACTCTATCGCGGTGAAAACAGCCGCGGCTCCCGCGGCAGCGGGTTGGGGCTTTCGATCACGAAGGCGATCGCCGAGGCTCACGACGGGGGTGTCCGAATGGAGCAACTGGACGGTCGAACGCACGTCTTTCTCCACATAGGTGCTTCGCGGAGCTGAACAGGCGGACCCCGAGCTTTGAATGTCCCGAGTCGCACATGTTAGTATCCCGCCCGGATACCGATTCATGAACAGCGACGTTATATCGACCTACCGCCTGCAGCTCAATCCGAACTTCGACTTCTCGAAAGCGGCCGGTGAAGCGGATTACCTCCGTTCACTCGGCGTTTCTCACGTATACTGCTCGCCGTACCTGCAGGCCGCGCCCGGAAGCACGCACGGATACGATGTCGTCGATCATTCTCACGTGAACGAAGAGCTTGGTGGTAAGGTAGCTCACGATTCGTTCTGTTTGCGGTTGGGTGAATGCGATCTCGGGCAAGTGCTCGATATTGTACCAAATCACATGGCCGTCTCCGGACCGGAGAACCGCTGGTGGTGGGACGTGCTCGAGAACGGCCCCAGCAGCCGCTACGCGGCGTACTTCGATGTCGACTGGGAGTATCCGCACGGATCAAAGGCGAATCAGGTGCTGCTTCCGATTCTCGGCAATCATTACGGGAGAATACTCGAAGCCGGTGAGCTGCGAATCGAACGAGAGGGAGGACTGTTCTTCGTTCGTTACCACGATCACGTGATGCCGATCGATCCTCGGTCGCTATCGGACATGCTCGGGGCAGCTGCGGAATCTGCCGATAGCCCGGAGCTCGGATTCCTTGCAAGTGCACTCGACTACCTTCCGTTGCCGACCGCCACCGACCGCACGAGCACTCGTCGCCGACATCGCGACAAGGAGGTAATCCGCGAAAAGGTATCGACGCTGATCGCCGAGCATCCCCCGCTGCGCAGGGCGGTCGACGCTGAGGTTGATCTGGTGAACTCCGACTTCGACCGGCTCGATTCGTTGCTTGCCCGGCAGAACTACCGGCTCGCGTATTGGCGCATCGCACGAAGCGACCTCGGATATCGCCGCTTTTTCGACATCAACAATCTGATCGCTATCCGCGTCGAGGATCAGGAGGTTTTCGAGGATACGCACAGACTGGTTCTCGACTGGATTCGCCGCGGAGTTATCGACGGATTGCGCATCGATCACCCCGACGGTCTGCGCGACCCGGAACAGTACTTCGCCCGCCTCCGCGGTGAAGCCGGCAATGCCTGGGTGGTTGCCGAAAAGATTCTTCACCGCGGTGAGCAGGTGCCCGATTCCTGGCCGATCGCGGGAACCACCGGTTATGATTTTGCAGCCCTGATTTCGGGTCTCGCGGTTCACGCCGACGCGGAGAAACCGATCAGCGATTTCTACCGTTCTTTCACAGGGGAGTCGAGCGAATACGAAGAGGTTCTCTACCGGGGAAAGAAGCAGGTACTGCACGATTTGCTCGGAAGTGACGTAAACCGGTTGACCGTACTCCTTTCCTACGTTTGCGAGCACCACCGACGCTTCCGTGACTTCATTCGCGAGGATATCGAAGATGCGGTCTCCGAGGTGCTCGCTGCATTTCCCCTGTACCGCACGTATATCCGCGCCGAAGAGCGAATCATCCGCGAGAATGACCGGAAGATTGTCGAACACGCGGTTCGGAGCGCCCGCGAACGGAGGAGTGATCTCGACGGAGAGCTATTCGACTTTCTTTCGCGGGTGCTGACGCTCGACCTCGACGGAGAGAATGAGCGGGAATTTGTCATGAGGTTTCAGCAACTTACCGGCCCGGTCATGGCGAAGGGTGGTGAGGACACCGCGTTCTATCGATATAACCGACTCGTCTGTCTGAACGAGGTTGGTTCCGACCCGAGCCGGTTCGCGGTGTCGCCGAGTGAATTCCACGGGGAGATGAGCGAGCGCGCCGCCCGGCATCCGCGAGCGATGCTCTGCACGAGTACCCACGACACGAAGCGCAGCGAAGACGTTCGCTGCCGGATAGCGGCCATCAGCGAAGTTCCGAGCGAGTGGGCCGAAGCGGTCTGGAGCTGGTCGACGATGGCCGACCGATACCGGAACGACCGGTGGCCCGATCGCGATACCGAGTATCTCATCTATCAAACTCTCGTCGGTGCGTGGCCGATCTCCGAGGACCGCATGGTTGCGTATCTCGAGAAGGCGATGCGCGAGGCGAAACGTCACACCGCCTGGACGAAACAGGATACATCGTACGAGTCGGTGATTTACTCGTTCGTTCGGGGGATCATGGCCGACGAGGAGATAATGTCGGCGATCGAAGGTTTTGTGGATATCGTGAGACCTGCCGGGTTCATCAATTCGCTCGCTATGCTCGCGATCAAGATGATCGCCCCGGGCGTCCCGGATGTGTATCAGGGTTGCGAACTGTGGGATTTCAGTCTCGTCGATCCGGATAATCGGCGTCCGGTCGACTATGAGCGCCGCAGAGCGCTGCTATCGGAGCTCAACTCGCTTGGCCCGGAAGATGTACTCGCTCGAATGGAGGAAGGTCTGCCGAAGCTCGCCGTAACGCGGGCGTGTCTGGAGCTGCGTCGTCGCCGTCGCGACGTGTTCGCCGCCGCTCGTGGTCACGCTCCCGCCGGTTACCAGGAGCTCACTGTAGCGGGTGACGGAAGCGATCATCTGGTCGCCTTCGGACGCGACGCTCGAGTGCTCTGTATCGCGCCGCGGCTCCCGCTGACTTCCGGTTTGCGCTATTCCGGTACCGTTGTATCCCTTCCTGCCGGCCATTTTCGCGATATCGTGACCGGCGCCGAGTATCGTGTCGCTGACGGTGGAGAAGCGATGTGCGCAGATGAGCTTCTCGGCCGCTTTCCGGTCGCAGTACTCGAGGAGCAAGCGGAGGAGAAGGCGTGACGCACACTTTTCGTGTCTGGGCGCCGGGTGCGTCCGAAGTATCGGTCGAGGTTGACGCTGTGGTCGAGCCGATGCTGCGCGAACGCGACACGGTTGCGTCGTGGACCGGATACTGGCGAGCGAACGTCGAGAGTGGCGCCCGAGAGCCGCGCTATGCATTCCGTGTCGACGGTGAGGGACCCTTTCCTGATCCGAGAGCTCCGAGATTGCCCGACGGCGTACATGGGCCCGGTCAGGTGGTAGATCATGCGGCGTTCGAATGGGACGACGCGGGATTTCGTGCTCCACCGCTTTCGGCGGCTCTGTTCTACGAACTCCATGTCGGCACCTTTGCTCCGAGTGCTTCCGATCGGGCGGCGCCGCCTCACGGTTTCGAGCACGGTGGGATGCGGGCATCCGACGAAGTTGACCGGGTCGGAGAGCAGCTCGGCGCAGGTACCTTCGATTCGGCAGCGGATAAGTTGCCGGAACTCGCCGAACTCGGTGTGACCCATGTCGAGCTCATGCCGGTGGCTTCGGCGAGCGGATCGCGCGGGTGGGGCTACGACGGGGTCGGACTCTACGCTGTTTACGAGGCGTACGGAGGGCCGAACGGGCTCAAACGCCTCGTGAACCGTGCGCATGTGCTCGGAATGGCGGTCTGTCTCGATTGCGTCTATAACCATCTTGGGCCGGAAGGAAACTATCTCAGCCGGTTCGGCCCATACTTCACCGACGCCTATCGGACGCCATGGGGCGAAGCGATTAATCTCGATCGCGAAGGCTCCGACGAAGTGCGAGCGTTCATTCTGGACAATCTCGAACAGTGGTTTCGCCACTACCACGTTGATGCGATCCGCCTCGATGCGGTTCATGCGCTCTACGATGAGGGCGCCGTGCACATACTCGAGGCGATGCAGCGTCGGGTGCGGCGACTCGAAGGGGAGCTCGGTCGCCCGCTTCAACTGATCGCCGAGAGCAATTTGAACGACCCCCGCCTCGTACGCTCCGCGGAAGCTGGCGGTTACGGTCTCGATGCTCAGTGGAGCGACGATTTCCATCATTGCGTGCACACACTGATCACCGGCGAGGAGCAGGGGTATTACCGCGGCTTCCGATCGTTCTCTGCGCTCTCGAAGTCACTCCGCGATGTCTTCGTGCACGACGGTGGATACGCGCCCGCCCGAGGAAGACGTGTCGGCCGCCCTGTCGGCGACTTGCCGCGTAGCCGTTTCGTGCACTGTAACCAGAATCACGATCAGGTCGGAAACCGCGCCGTCGGCGAGCGCCTGTGCCATCTCGTTTCTTCGGAGCGGGCGAAGATTGCCGCGGCTTTGACAGTTCTGCAACCGGCCGTGCCGATGCTGTTTCAGGGCGAAGAATGGGCGGCGGGGTCGCCGTTTCAGTTCTTCACCGACCATCAGGATCGTCAACTCGCCGCCGCGGTGACCAAAGGGCGGTGTGAGGAGTTCTCCTATTTCGGGTGGGATCCCGAGGTGGTGCCCGACCCGCAGGCGGAAAGCACCTTCCGGCGCAGCATGCTCGACTGGAGCGAACGCGAACGACAGCCGCATGCGGATATGCTGGGGTGGTACCACGCACTGATCGATCTACGCAGGAGCTATGGGGAGCTTTACGCGTCGAGGTGGTCGAAGCCCCCGGTAGTCTACGATGAACATGGACGATGGTTCTGTTTTCGTCGCGGCCGCTTCGGCGTGGCATTTGCGCTTTCTGGGTCAGCAGACGGGGAACAGCCGGGAGTCGGTGGCACGGTCGATGTCGATCTCCAGTCGCTTCTCGGGAGTTCTCACGCGACTGCAGCTGATGACGTCGCAGCGACCTCGATTGCCGGTGCCGGAGGTGCCGAATCTTCGAAAACCGGTTCGCCGTCTATCGTGCTCGCATCTTCCGACGCGATTGTCCTCGATGGATTCCGGCTCACGCTGCCGCCGGACACCATGGCGGTCGTAAACGTGACCGGCGAACAGGAAAGAGTTCGATACTGACGGAACGCTGCGGCGTATACACCTGCCGATTGGTGACCGATCCGGTTCGAAAAAAGGGCGCGGAATCGGTCTCGTCTACTCGCGATAGCAAACATGTATTGGCTATACTTACAGGATATCAATGTCACACCGTCGACTGCTCGTAGCGCTTATGGCGCCGACGCTGAGCGCTATAACCATGCTCGCGATGTTCGCCGTCGCGATTCCCATCATCCGAGCGGAGTTCTCGCTCACCGAGGATGTTGCCTCCTGGTTGCAGGTTGCATACGCGATGCCGTTCATGATGTTCATGCCGTTGTACGGCCGGCTCGCGAATGGAATAGGAGCACGCCGATTGCTGCTTTCGGGGCTGACCCTCTTCGCCCTGGGAACCGCACTCATGCTCGTGGTCAATACACTGCCGATGATGTTTACCGCGCGGGCGATTCAGGGAGCCGGCGCTGCAGGGATTAATCCGCTCTCGATGGCGATCATCATGTATCACGCACCGCAGCACAAGCGGGGCAATATGCTCGGTACATGGAACTCGATCGGTCCGATTTCCGGAATGCTCGGACCGCTTGTCGGTGGGGCCTTGATTGACGCGATCGGTTGGCGATCGATATTCGGATTTGCCCTTGCGGTCGCTTCCGTCGCTTTTGCTCTCGCATGGAGAGGCATTCCGTTCGATGATCGCGATCCTGAAGTCTCGGGAAGGGCGGTATTGCGCGAATTCGACTGGAGCGGTGTGGTGCTCTTTAACTCGGCGGTTGCTCTGTTTGTCTTTTTCCTGTCGAGCCGCCCCATTACCGGAGTCGCGGCATTTACCGACTGGCGGTTGGCACTCGCTGCCGTCGTTCTCGGTGCAGGGTTCATTGCTCGCGAGCGCCGCCGTAGAGATCCGTTTATCCGCCTGGCGATTTTTCGTGTGCGCAACTTCTCGTTCGCCTCAATCTGCGTGAGTATACGCATGGCGCTCATGGGTGGTATCGGCTTTGTTGCTCCTCTCTATGTGACCGATCTGTACGGTTTCTCCGCCACAGGGGCAGGTGCGGTGATAACGCTCCATGCGTTTGCATTGCTGATTACGATGCGTCTGGGTGGCGTACTCATCGACCGATACAGGAGTCGGATTCAGGTGATTGTCGGACTCGGACTCGAATCGAGCGCTATGCTGCTACTGGCACTGCTTCCGGAAACGACCGGTCTCGTTCCGGTACTCGTCGCCATCGCGATTCACGGACTCGGTGCCGGGCTCTGTCTTGCGGCCTTGCACCTGTTCGCTCTCGGCGGAATGGCACGGGAGCAGTCGGCGACGGCTGCCGGTTTGTACAGCATGGTTCGCTTCGCCGGGTCGATGTTCGGACAGGCTGTCGGTGGTGTGGTTCTCTACGCAGGAATATCGCGCTTCGGTGTGAGCGCCGCCGGGTACACTCCGGTCTTCATCTTCTACCTGGCCATTAGCTTACTTGGTGCTGCTGCGGCATTCGGGCTCACCCCACAACTCGGCGGCGGAGCCGGCGAAGTGCCTGGAACGACCGAAACGCCGAGAACGAGTTCTTGACATCGTGGTCCGGTTGAGATTAGGTGAATTTCCGCTCATGGAAAACGATCGACTGACTGACCTGGCGTATCGGCGGACCGAAGAGCCGACCAACGTGTATTACACGCGTCCGCTTGCCGACGGGATAGTACGAGTTTTCGCTTCTTCGCGAATAGTGACGCCGAACTCCGTTACGGTCGTGGGAATGCTCGTGGGAATCGGTTCGGCAGTGTTTCTCTCGATCGGCGAACAGCCTTGGCTCAGGATCGGTGCGCTGGTGCTCCAACTCTCCTCGATACTCGATATGGCGGATGGTCAACTCGCGAGAAAGACCGGTACCGGCTCGGAGTTCGGACGGCAACTCGATGGGGCCAGTGACTATATCGTAGGCATATCGCTGTTCCTCGGCGTTCTCGTAGGTCTGTATCCCGATGCCGGCGGCAGGACCCCGATGCCGGTGGTTTTTATACTTGTGGCAGCCGCCTTTGCCGGCATTTCGCTGCATTCGCTGTCATACGACTATATGAAGACGAAATTCTCTTCGATTGCGAAAACCGGCATCGATTCTCTCGAACAGGAACGCCGCGACCGTTCGAAGGACTCGGAGTCGGAGCGGCGACCGAAGAGGAGATTGAAGCGCGCGGCGATCGCGCTCTATTCACGGTATTCCGAGATTCAGCACGCGTTGCTGAGGCTCCCGCAATACGAGAAGGTGGAATACGGGCCGGAGGAGCGTTTTGCGGTGCTCGAAAACGAACGTGTGCTGCTGCGACTCTTTTCCTGGATCGGACCGACCACACATCTTCTTATACTCAGCATCGGTGCGCTTTTCGGTGACCTTTTGGCCGCGGTCGTCGTGCTCGCCCTTCCCATGAACGTATACTATGTAGTAGTAATGATGCATACGCGTCGAAGGGCGCGATCACAATAAAGTTGCAATGCGGAGCAATCCGTGGGGGACATTCAGAACGCTGTAATCAGCGCATTTCACTCGACGGTTGGCGAGCTTCTCGATGAGTATGTCGACAGCGGTCGTCCGGTCGATGGCGCGATCGAACCGCAGGTACAGCGCTGCGAGGTCGATCCGGTATCCGATCGGGGTGCATATCTCGATGCGTTAATCGATATCGCCGGGCGGCCGTTGCGGGTGACCGCGGTTTACGAGCTCGGCGACGGCATGTGGCGGGCTCGTCACAGTCACATCTCCGAATGCTCCCACGATCGAGAGGTGGTCCCGGGGCTCTACCACGCTGCGGTCGAGGTAAGCCTCGCCGCGATCCTCATAACGGACCGACTCGGACGAATCGAGTATGTGAATCCCGAGTTCGAGCGGATAACCGGTCTTTCCAAGCGGGAAGCAATCGGCCGGAGTATCGAAATACTTCGAGCTCGTTCAACCTCCGAATCGACGGTGCGGCAGATCCGCCGTCATTTTTTTAGATCCGAGCGGTGGCAGGGAAGGGTACGAATACGGAACGCCGGAGGAGAGGCCGTGTGGCACAGGGTATTGCTGTCGCCGGTGCCGTCTTCCAACGGCGACGCGATTCGCTTCGTCGCGGTTATGATCGATATCAGCGATGCTGTTTCTCTGGAGGATGAGCTGCGGCGTTTTGCGACGACCGACCCACTGACCGGCTTGTCGAATCGCAGGCGTTTTCTTGATTTCGGCTCTCATACCGTGCGAATCGCGGTACGATCCGGTCATCCGCTCTCAATTCTCCTGATTGATATCGATCGGTTCAAGAGTCTCAATGACTGGTGGGGGCATAAGACCGGCGACGAGGCGCTCGTCCGATTCGCTACAGTGCTAAAAGATACGCTCAGGGATACGGATCTGGTTGCCAGGCTCGGTGGCGACGAGTTTGCCGCAGTGCTCCCCGGTGCAAATGCCGAAAATGCGGTGCGGACCGCAAAACGGGTACAGCATCGTCTACGAGAAGTCGCCGTACCGGTCGATACCGGCGAAACAGTTACGTTCACCGTAAGCATGGGCGTGACGAGTGTGATCGGTCGTGACATCGTCCTCGACAATCTGACACTCGAAGCCGATCAAGCGCTGTATCGGTCGAAGCATCTCGGACGTGATATGGTCACTCACTACACCAATCTATAAGTAGCCGGGCGCACGAACGGCGCGGAGCTCTATCGGTCGATACATCGGCCTTTCCGTCTTGCCACGAAGCGATCGGACCTGCAATATGGGCCGAAGATGATACTGGTAAACACTCGAGATACGCTCACCTTGGCCGATTGTGGCATCCTGGTGCCGGTCATGCCGAAAACCACCGATCTCGTGCTCCGCCATCTCGCCGACAATACACGCGAGGGCGAAAGACCGGTCTGGATGATCGGCCGCGACGAAACGAAACCGACACGAAGCGATCTGGAGCGCGCACATTCGCCGGAATATGTCGCTCGCCTGCTCGATCCGTATGCGCGCGAACGTGAGATCGAGCGTACGTTCGAGCTGATAACTGAAGAGGGCGATTATCACCGCTATGATCCGTCGTCTGCCACTCGACGGCTCGGCGAGCTCGTCGATAAGCTGTTCGATGTATGTGGGGGCTCGATGCAGTGCATGCGACGGGCGCTTTCGCGTGGCTTCTGTTTCTTCCTCGGCGGTGGAATGCATCACGGACAGTACGACTACGGATCCGGTTTTTGTCTGATTAACGATATCGTAATCGGAATCCGGTCCCTCCAGGCAACCGGATTGATCCGCACCGCCTGGGTCATCGATACCGACGCACACAAAGGTGACGGCACCGCAGCGTTGTGTGCCGACGATGAGAGCATCATCACCCTGAGTATTCACATGGGAGACAGCTGGCCACTGAGCGAGCCACGGACGCGTTCCGACGGACGCCCGAACCCGTCATTCGTTCCAAGCGATATCGAGATACCGGTATATGACGGAGAGAATGATGCCTATGTTGAGAAGCTTGCCAACGGGCTGGAACAGCTCGACGCCTTTCCACGACCCGATCTTGTGGTCTCGGTGTACGGCGCCGATCCGTATGAGCACGACGAGCTCCCTTCTACCGCTACATTGCGGTTAACCTTAGAACAAATGGCTGAACGGGACGAGTTGATCCGGCAGTTCCTTCGAGAGCGTGAGCTACCGGCTGCGTACCTGCATTCCGGCGGGTATGGTCATCGCGCCTGGGAGCCGACCGCGGCATTTCTCCGCCGGCGAATTGCCGAGGCGAGCGTGTAGTCGTGCTGCATGTTGCGTTTGCGCCGAGCGCCGTGGCCGAACTGTCGCTACTCGGTGTTCGCGAGATCGACCGGCAGGAAGGAGACGATTTTTCGGCCGTCAATGGCGGTCCCGTCGCCGGGGGCGCTGACGAGCACCGGTTCCTCCAGCCCTCTCGTCGATGCTTCGACGACTCCTATGGCGAGCGCCGAGATGTGGCGGGAAACCGATCGAGGCCCGTCCTCGACATCGATTACGGGCCCGGGCGTTTCTGCGAAAAGCTCGGCATACAGCTGGAAGAGTTCTGAAGGTTCGATCTCGTAGTCGTCGTACATCCGTCGTACGGCACCTTCGGATTCGGTGTAGAGATCGCCGGTTTCGCGGTGAACGTAGTCGAAGCGCGCGGATTGTACTGCTTCTCGTTCGATCTCCGCGTATAGCCATGCTACCCATCCGTCGCCGCGATCGACGTCGGAAACCGCTAGAAAGGTCCCGTCCTGGAGCCCGGGGCGGTCTTCGCATGTAACCGCAAGGAGGAGCAGGAGTGTGCCGATCGTGAGAAGTCTGACGAGGGACACACCCCCCGCGTGAGCGTTGGATCGAAGATTCCTGCCGGTGCAGGCAGCATTTCCGATTGCAGTGGTCGTCGTTTGATGTCGAGATAGGGACTTGCTCATGGTTTTCGGTAGACAGTAGTGTACGCCGTCGAAGGGGTGGCTGTCATCGGGCGGGAAACGGTTGCCGGCAGGCGGGAAAGACAAGCCATCGGGCGAAACATCGCTGTGAGTCCGTTGTGAGATTTCACACGTCAATCTTCTGTTGAAACTCAATGATAATGTCCCCTCAGTAACTCGATAGAAATGTCCCCTTCGGTAGGATGGTCGGTGAGATGGCCAAACGAACACCGATGAGTAAGTGGGATGTGAATCGAGCA
>SLIN01000334.1 GCA_007135605.1 Spirochaetales bacterium
ACATGGCGCTCATCGACGGGCGGCCGTACATGCTCGGGGGGAACACCGGCAACGACTCCCAGCCTCAGGGGCAGGTGCAGCAGTTCATTGCTGCGCACGAGTTCGGCGCGACCGCGCAGGACTCCGTTTCGCGGTACCGCTTCGAGAGCCGCGCCTTCCCCGCCGGCACCTTTCCGTACACGGTGTACAACGATCTGCGCTTCGAAGACGGATTCGATGAGGATGTAATCGCCGCGCTCGAGGCTCGGGGCCACGAGGTCGGCATGGGCGCGCTCGCCGGCGATGCCAACATGCTGATCGTCGACCCGGAAACCGGCGAAATCGACGCCGGCGCCGACCCGCGCAGCGGTGACAACCTCGCGATCGTCCGGCGGTAGCTGCGGAGGTGGCCGTCCGCCGGGCGGTCGGCGCCCGCCATTCTGCAAATCTTTCCTTTCGGCTAAATGAAAGTGGGTGTACACTATTAGACGAGATGACGGTTTCGGTCCGCCCGAGTGAGAATCGGGTGCCTGACAGTGCGTCCGGGACGCAGAGTGCGTCCAGGACGCAGGCGGATATCGCATCGGAGGACGGCCGGCCCCCTGCCCGCCCCGCCACGGGCGGTGTGTTGTCTGTCGATCCGGATCCCGGCGGCGAAAAAGTCATCCACACTCCTCCTACGTTCACGGAACTCATACCATGAAGCCAACCGATACCACTAAGACCGATTACTATCACCGTGTCGTCGACTGCCAGTGGGCCTGCCCGGCGCATACCGACGTACCGCAGTACCTGCGACTCGTCGCCCAGGGCGAGTATACCGAGTCGTACCTGCTCAATCGGCAGTCGAATGTCTTTCCCGGAATCCTCGGGCGCGTCTGCGACCGGCCGTGTGAACCCGCATGTCGGCGCGGACGGATCGACGACAAACCGGTTGCCATATGCCGAATCAAACGTGCAGCGGCCGACTACCGGGAAAAGATCGAGGATCGTTTGCCCGCTGTTCCGGAGGAGAAGAACGGCAAGCATATCGCGTGCGTCGGCGCCGGTCCGGCGTCACTCACGGTGGCGAACGACCTCATGCCGCTCGGCTACCAGGTGACGATCTTCGAGCGAATGGAAAAAGCGGGCGGACTCATGCGATCGAATATCCCCGCCTTCCGGCTGCCTCCGGAGGTGCTCGATGAAGAAATCGATATGATCGTCGATATGGGCGTCGATCTGCGGCTCGATTCCCCGGTGGAGAGCATGAACGGTCTGCTCGAGTCCGGCTACGATGCGGTGTTCGTCGGGAGCGGCGCCCCGCGCGGGCGTAATCTCGAGATTCCCGGCCGCTACGATACCGAGAACATCCACATCGGCATCGACTGGCTCGAATCGGTCGCCTTCGGTCACATCAAAACGATCTCCCCCCGTGTGATCATCATCGGTGGCGGCAACACCGCCCTCGACTGCTGCCGCACATCGCGGCGGATCGGCGGCGAGGACATTAAGGTCGTCGCACGCAAGCCGTACAACATGCTCAAGGCCTCCGACTGGGAGCTCGAAGAGGCCGAAGAGGAGATGAACGCGATTATCTGCAACCACTCGCCGAAGCGCTTCATCGTCGAGGACGGCGAGCTGAAAGGCGTGGAGTTCGAGAAGGTCGAGTGGTACGAAGATGAAAACGGGAAGCTGCGCTCGAAGACGATCGAGGAGGTCGTTTTCGAGTGTGACGAGGTGATCCTCGCCATCGGACAGGAGAATGCCTTCCCCTGGATCGAGCGCGACATCGGTATTGAGTTCAATGAGTGGGACGAGCCGGTCGTCGATAAGACGACCTTCCGCTCGACACACGAGAAGGTCTTCTTCGGGGGCGACGCGGCGTTCGGTCCGCTGAACATTATCTGGGCGGTAGCACACGCGCACGAAGCGGCCATCTCCATACACAATTTATGTCGCGGAACGTCGCTCACCGACCGACTTCCGCCGGGACTGAATCTGATCAGCTACCGCATGGGGCTGAACCAGTGGAGCTACAGCAACGACTGGGACCCGAGCAAGCGCCTGCGTGTGCCGCACGTCGATATGGACAAGCGTTTCAGCGATCCGACCCTCGAGGTGGAAGAAGGGTTCGATCGCGAGCAGGCAAAACGCGAGGCGGAGCGGTGTCTGAATTGCGACATTCAGACCGATTTTCGCAGCGAGCTCTGCATCGAGTGCGACGCGTGTATCGACGTCTGCCCGGTCGACTGTCTGACGATCACGCATAACGGCCCCGAGCACGAGCTTCGCGAACGGCTCACCACCCCCGCGCGCAATCTCGAGCAGCCGCTGTTCGTGTCCAACCAACTGCCGCAGACCGGGCGCGTCATGGTAAAAGACGAAAACATCTGCCTGCACTGCGGCTTGTGCGCCGAGCGCTGTCCGACCGGCGCGTGGGATATGAGAAAATCGATCATAGAAATGAGGTATGCAGGAGACGATGAAGCAAGCAACAGCGCCCGACGTCGGGCAATCGCAACGAACGAGTCAATCCTCTCCAAGGACTCGTTACTCCGAACGAAGCCGAAACGCCTCGCAGAGAGTAAATGATTTCACGCTGAGAATCGCAACGCCGAACGGTTCGGGATCGGCGAGCGCGAACGGACTGCTCTACAAGTCGATCTTTCGCATGGGCGTTCCGGTCTCGGCGAAGAACATCTTCCCCTCCAATATTCAGGGTCTACCGACCTGGTTCGAGATCCGCGCCAACGGAGAGGGGCACACCGGCCGCTCGCCGCGCGTCGACATCGTTGTGGCGATGAACGCGCAGACGATGGGCGACGATATCGCTTCGCTCGCCTCCGACGGATGGTTTCTCTACGACTCCACATGGCCGCTGCCGCCCGAGCTTCACCGTGACGATGTGAACTACCTTCCGGTGCCGCTTACCGCGCTGAGCGTGGAAGCGTTTCCGGATCCGAAAGTGCGCATCCTCATGAAGAACGTCACCTACGTCGGCGCTCTCGCAGCACTTCTGAATATCGACCTGGTAATCGTGAAGCAGCTGCTGCAGGAAACCTACGCGAAGAAGAAGCATCTTTCGGAAGCGAACATGAATGCGGTACAGCTCGCGGCGAACGCGGTGCGAGCGAACTTCGACTGTCCCCTGCCGGCGCACCTCGAGAAGCGCGACCGGCCGGAGAGCAAGATCCTCCTCGAGGGCAACAGTGCGTGCGCGCTCGGCGCGCTCTATGCCGGGGCGACGGTGGCAGCCTGGTACCCGATTACGCCGGCAACATCGCTGACCGACGCGTTCCGGCGGTTCTGCGAGCGCTACCGGAAAGATCCGGAAACCGGAACGTACGATGCGTGCGTCGTCCAGGCCGAGGACGAGATGGCGGCCGCCGGCGTCGTGCTCGGCGCCGGCTGGTCGGGCGCCCGCGCGTTTACCCCGACGAGCGGACCCGGCATCTCGCTCATGGGCGAGTTCATCGGGTTCGGATATCAGGCGGAGATCCCGTTCGTCGTCTACGACGTGCAGCGCGTCGGGCCGTCGACCGGCCTTCCGACGCGCACCCAGCAAGGCGACATTACGACGTGCGTCTATGCTTCGCACGGCGACACGAAGCATATCGTGCTCATGCCGTCCGATCCGGAAGAGTGCTTCTACCTTTCGATTGCAGCCTTCGATCTCGCCGACCGCTACCAGACGCCGGTGATCGTGCTCTCCGATCTCAATATCGGAATGAACGAATGGATCTCGCGCCGGCTCGAGTGGGACGACTCGTACCGGCCCGACCGCGGCAAGCTGCTCTCCGCCGAACAGCTCGAACAGATGGAGCACTTCTATCGCTACCTCGATTCCGACGACGACGGCATCTGCTATCGCACGCGGCCGGGCGACCACCCGACCGGCGGCTATTTCACCCGGGGTACCGGACACAATCCGTACGGCGCGTATTCGGAGAAGGAGGACGATTACGTGGAAAATGCCGAGCGGATCGCCCGGAAGGTGGCGAGCGCCGCCGATGCGGTGCCACAGCCGGTGCTGCTTCCGGCCGGTGAGCGCGACCCCCGGGTGCTCGAGGCGGGGGAAGGGTACGCAGCGACCGATGAACGGCGAGCGGCCGGGAACGGAGGCGGCCGCTCGACCCCGTACGGGGTGATCAGCGTCGGCAGCTGCGATCTCGGCGTACGCGAGGGCCTCGAGTGGCTCGCCGAAGACGGCATCCATCTCGACTACCTGCGCGTGCGCGCCTTCCCCTTCCCGAAATCGGTGGAGCAGTTCTGCGATGCACACGAGCAGGTCTGGGTAATCGAACAGAACCGCGACGGACAGCTGCGTTCGCTCATCATTCTGGAGACCGCAGTGACCAAGGCGAAGCTGCGCTCGGTGCGACGTTACGGCGGCACTCCGATCGACGCGGCAACGGTTGCCGACCGCATCGCCGACGATATATACGCGATCAAGAGAGGAGACACCGGCAATGGCTTCTATCACTAAGCCGCGCATTATTCATCCGCAACTGAAGCGAAACGCGGTCGGACTGACGGTGCGCGACTACGAGGGAGCGATGTCGACCCTCTGCGCGGGGTGCGGCCACGACTCGACGACGGCCGCGATCGTACACGCGATATTCGACATGGCGATCGAGCCGCACCGTATTGTGAAACTCAGCGGCATCGGATGCTCGTCGAAGACACCGACCTACTTCGCATCGAGGGCGCACGGAATTAACTCCATCCACGGCCGCATGCCGTCGGTTGCGACCGGGTCGAACGCCGTCAATCGCGATCTCTACTATATCGGCATTTCCGGCGACGGCGATTCGCTGTCGATCGGGCTCGGGCAGTTCGTCCACGTCGCGCGGCGCAACGTGAACATGCTCTACATCC
>SLIN01000225.1 GCA_007135605.1 Spirochaetales bacterium
CCGTGTCGGCGAGCCAGTAGACGTCGCGTTCGAGCCGGCTCGCGGCGCCTTCGGCGGGGCGGTCGTGGGGAAATTCGTGCGGGGGCAACTCCGCCAGAGTTATCGGATCGTCATGCGGCGGTCGATCAACCCGTTCGGCCGGTCGACACGCAATGAGCAGCGCCAGGAACGCAGCAAAACAGAAGCCCGCTCGGTGTACAATATGAGCCATGCCACCCTCCGGACGTCCCCGGCTAGAGAATGCCGAAGAGTGACCGAAACGTCCACCGTATCGGCTCGAAAAGAAGTCTCCGTTCGCCGCTTTGCTCCATTGCGGACAACCGCAAACTACGCACAATATAGAGCAGTATGCAGCCGCGGGTGCCGACAAACATCGCACCAACCAGCGGACCGGCCGGCAACTCCGCCGGACAGTAGGGAGGATACCGAAGTATGCTGATTAGAAATGCGACGCTGGTGAACCTGTCCAAGGGCACGACGACTCCGAACTCATACGTGCTGACCGACGGGCCGACCATAATCTCCGTCGGAACGGGCGCCGTAGGAAAACGGGGCGGACACGGGCGCCACGGCGGCGCAACAGCGGACACCGAGGAAATTATCGACGCCGACGGGGCGTACATCATTCCGGGTATGGTCAATCTTCACTGCCATACGGCCATGACCCCGTTTCGCGGCATATTCGATAACCTGATTCCCGAGAACTGGTTTCGCGAGCACGTACGCACCTTCGAGCACCGAATGACCTCGCAGGATGTCTACTGGGGCACAATGCTCGGCGCCCTCGAGATGCTGACAAACGGCGTTACATGCGTCGCCGATCACTATTTCCATATGGCGAATACCTTTCACGCTGTTTCCAATGCCGGTATGCGGGCGAACCTCTCGGAGGCCGTTTTCGACGCCGGCGCCGGCGAAGATGGACGAGTCGACGAGGCGATGGCTTTCACCCGCGATTTTCATAACGTAGACCGCCGGATCACTATCTCGATCGGCCCCCATTCGCCGCACCTCTGCTCGGACGATTTTCTGAAACGCATGGCCTCGGAAGCTGACCGTCTCGGCGTGCGAACCCATGTCCATGTTTCCCAGACACAGGACCAGGTAGACCGGTCGCTTGCCGAGCGCGGAAAAACTCCCATTCAGGTTCTCAAGGATACGGGAGTGTTACGCGGAGGATCGCTGCTCGCACACGCCTACTACGCGACCGACGCCGACATGGAGCTCATTGTCGAGTCCGGTGCCACGGTCGCCCATTGCCCCAAGAGCTACATGAAGTTCGGGCGCATTAACGATTTTCTCCCACGGGCGCTGAAGCACAGGGTGCAGGTGGCGCTCGGAACCGGCGGTGCGGTGTCGAATAACTCGCTCGGCCTTTTCGAAGTGGCCCGCATGGCTGCGTTCCTGGCGAAAGCGTCGACCGGCAATCCGGAGGAAGGCATGGTTACCGATATTCTGCCGCTTCTGACCGTTGGTGGGCGGGCACTCGGCCTGCCGGGATACGGAGAGGTGCGCCCGGGAGCCCCGGCGGACCTTGTCATTATCAACCGGCACACCCCGGGAATGCAGCCGGGCGCATCCGCTGCGTCCGATTTGCTCTACTCGGTATCCGAGAAGAGCGTCGACACCGTTATCGTTGACGGTAAGGTGCAGGTCCGACGAGGACGACACGTCTCCGTCGACCACGAAATGGTCTTTGCCAAATGTCGGGAAATGATCGAACGCGTGACACGCAGCGAATGAGGTAATCGACCGTGGAGGCCGGCGGACCGTGCGTACGGCTTCAGCCGTATCGGCCACCTACCAGGCCGGGTCGTATGCCAAAAAAAAGCCCGCCGCGTTACCTCCGGTGCTCGTTGACGATGCCCGCAATGAATCGGATTTCGGCTCATGCCCCTGATTATCCACGCTTCGCGTGTAATACCGCCATCCGCTTCGGGGACTACGACATCGGCACCGGTGCCGTGCGACGGGCTCCGGTTGCTTTGTCAATCCGGGACACAACGTACATCGATGCTCTTTCAAGCATCTTTCGGCAACATTACGTGTCTGTAATGTTTGCACGGTTCCGTACGTCCCGATATCTCATTGCCCCGCTCGAAGAACGCTCAAGAAAACGTTCCAGAAAACGGCCCCCCGGCGAAAGCCGGAGGGCCGGCGGCCGACCAAATTTCTTGGTGTAGTTGGGGGACGCCGTGTTACTCGGTCGTACCGCACGTTGGGGGGTAGATGCTAAACCGGAGTCGGGACAGGAAGTTACGCTAGGGATGCTTCAGCAATTCCCTTCCCCGGCCGCTTTCTGTGTAAGAGAATAGTACCCGTAGCTTTCACTTCGATTTCACGCATATTACAGAGTTGTAATGATTGACACATCCGAATTCTCCGTAACGAGTGCTATCGCCCATGCCCGCCGGGCCGTCCCAAAGGAAAGATCGACGTCGACCCAAACATGACAACCGACGTGTGGACCATCCGACCTATCGTGACATGCCGATCACGATTTCCGACTCCTGCCTGTATATCCGGAACAGAACCTCGGTATGTCGCTCGTCGTTTATCTGCCGATAGAAGTCGTGAACCGAGCCAATTCGCGTTCCGTTCACCTGCCTGATAATATCTCCAGGACGAAGGCCCGCTACCGATGCAGGTCCTCCCTGAAGCACATGGCTCACAACAACCTCGCCCATGCTTCGTCCCAGATTGAGCTCGCTGCGCACCTCGTCCGAAACGCCGACTACCGCAAGACCCGGCCAGAGCCGCCGGCTACCGTCTTCGATCTCCTGTCTGCTTCCCACACGCACGGTCAACTCGAGCGGCTCGCCGTAGCGGAAGAGGTCGAACCGCACGAGCGAACCGGGAGACACCGCGCCCACGATTCGCGTCACGTCGTCGGTAGTGCTCACGCGACGTCCATCGATTCGAGTGATCATATCGCCGGGCAGTAGTCCCGCCCGTACCGCCGGTGATGAGGAGAGCACATCGAAAATCAGCGCACCGTCGGTGTCTTCCGGCAATCCGGTCAGGGAGCCGGGCAGCGGTCGTCCGGTGTTTATCCCGAGCCAGCCGTACTGCACCGAGCCGCGTACTATGAGATCCTCGATGGCACGCTTCGCGTTGTTAATGGGAATCGCGAAACCGAGCCCGATACTCCCGCCGCCGTTGCTGCCGGAGACAATCCACGTGTTGATTCCGACAACCTCGCCGTACAGGTTCACCAGCGGTCCTCCGGAATTGCCCCGATTGATCGCGGCATCGGTCTGTATGTAATCGGTGAAATGGCTGGCCACGCTGCCCCTGCCCGGGCGATTGACCGCGCTGACAATACCCATCGTGACCGTCGAGTCGTACCCGAGCGGATTTCCGACGGCGAACGCCCAGTCACCCGGCTCAACCAGATCCGAGTCTCCAAGTTGTGCCAGCGGCATCTCCGCATAGCTCTCGAATCGCACGAGCGCCAGATCGCGGTACGGGTCGTCCCCGACGAGCTCGGCGGCGAATTCCCTGCCGTCGGTCAGCCGTACTGTGATCTCCTGCGCATTACCGATGACATGCTTATTCGTTGCCACGTATACGTCCGCCGCGTCCTGGTGAACGAGAAGGCCACTTCCAAGTCCTCGGCGACTCCGTTCGGGCGGCGGCTCGGGCGCCGGATTCCGTCCGAGCAGGTGGTCAAGCAGCGACCGCTGCGGAATCGGTGGAGAAACTATTTCGACAACATTGATCTCTACAACGGTCGGCCGGACCTCGCGCACGATACGACGAAACGTGCGCTGGGATGCCTCCATGATCGCGAACGAATCGGGTGTCTCGTCGCGAAACGCCGCCCGCGTCTCGGCATGAACCGGCCGGGCGAGTGCAAAGAATCCGACGCACGCGAATGCAAGCACGGTGATCGCTGTTTTCATGGTACGTTGTCGAAGCCTCCCGGAAACGAGGCGCACGGCACCCCCGGAGTATTACAAGAGAAGAGAATATCGGCAAATACTTTCCGCCGGATTTCAGATCTATTACACCTTTGTAATCAGCCGGCCGACGATCTGACCGGTAGCGTCATCCGCACCTCGGTGCCCACTCCTATCCTGGAATGGATCTCCACACTGCCGCCGTGCGCCTCGACAATCGCCTTAACGAGGCTCAGTCCGAGGCCGAGGCCGGGTCGCGAGCGGGCCTCTTGACCGCGGTAGAGGCGGTTCCAGATTCTCGGCATATCGTCTTCTTCGATTCCGGCACCGTTATCCCGCACTCTGAATAGCACGCTGTCTTCGAGCGCGAGGCACGAAAGCTCGACACTCGAGCCGTTCGGCGAGTACTTGATCGCATTGTCGAGCAGATTTGCGAGCACCTGTCGCAACCGCACCGGATCGGCCGCCAGCGCCATCCCCTCAACGTCGCCGAGCTCGATTCGGATGTCTTTCGCCTCAGCCACGTACTCATACAGCTCTGCGGTATCGCGCAGCACGTGTCCCGCATCGACCTCTTCGAGACGGAGGTTCAGCGCACCGGATTGCGCCTCGGAAATGTCCATGAGCGTATTGAGCAACCGCAGCATCGTGTCGCTTTCCTCGACGCAGTCGGCCAGCGCCTCGCGAAGCGTCTCCTCGTCTCCGGGCTCTCTCTTCAACGCGAGCTCCGCGTTCCCGCGCATTCGCGTGATCGGTGTGCGCAGATCGTGGGCTACCGCGTCGAGCGCGTCATGCATGCCCCCGATCAGCCGCTCGATGCGGGTAAGCATTTCGTTGAAATAGACGACCAGCTCGTGCATGTCGCCCTGATCGCGAAGAAAGCCGCCCTCCTCCGGGATCCGCGTATCGAAGCGACCGGTCATCAGGATCGAATGCACGGTATCGCTCAGATCACGGACCGGTTTCAGCACGCGGAAGGCGAGCAACAGGCCGAGCACGAGACTCGTGACGACAACCGCGGAGGCAATAATCATGAAGTTCCGCTGGAAGAGATCGAGCAGCTGATCACGATCCTCGGTACTCAATCCGACCTGGAGATAGTAATCCCGGCTCAGGCGGATGCCGGCGAGCTCCAGTCGGTACGGTAGCGTGTCCGATTCGAGCACTTTCACCCCATCCCAGTCGGAAAGCTCGCCGCGCTCGAGCTCGCTCAGATTGAAGCCTTGCTGCCAGAGAGCGGGTACGCTGAAAAACTGCGTTTCGTTGTCGGCGTCCGCAATACGTACGAAAAAGGCACGTTCACCTACGAGTACGGTTCGCGCATCGATCTCGCTTCGGAGCGCGTCCACCCCGCCGGATTGGAACCGGGCCCAGTAGCCGAGCAACCGGGTCGAAAGCTCCTGAAGGTCGTCGCGCTGCAGCGAGTTGTAGAGCGAGAAGAAACTGATCGAAAAGAGCGCAATCGCTCCGATCAGAAAGATCGATGAGAACAGCAGAGTGAGCCTGACATACGTCGCCGACAGAAACCGGCTGAGCGTGTCCAGAAAGGCGCTAAGCGCTTTTGAGAACGTAGCCGACCCCGCGGACGGTGTGAATAAGCTTTTGATCGAAGCCTTCATCTACTTTCTTCCTCAGACGCCAGACCAGGACGTCGACAACATTTGTCTGTGGATCGAAATCGTAGTTCCAGACGTGCTCCATGATCATTGTTTTCGAGAGCACGGTTCCCGCGTTGCGAATCATGTATTCGAGCAGCGAGAACTCCCGCGGCTGCAACTCGATAACGTGCTCGCCACGTCGGGCCTCGTGCCGCAGCAGATCGAGCGCCAGATCGCCGTAGCTCAGTGTCGTCGCACTCTTACCTCGCCCCACACGCCGCATGAGCGCCTGCAGCCTGGCGAGCAGTTCCGAGAAGGAGAACGGTTTGGTCAGGTAATCGTCGCTTCCGGTCTGGATCCCCTTAATGCGATCCTCGACCGAGCGTTTTGCGCTGAGAATGATAATCGGCGTCTCCACATCCTCTTCGCGAATGCGTTGCACCATCGTCAGCCCGTCCATACCCGGCAGCATAATGTCGACGACCGCCGCGTCGTAGGCGGTCTGTCGCAAGTATGCGTAGCCGTCCTCACCGGTCTTCACGCTGTCGACCGCATAGCCGGCCTGCTCCAGCCCTTTCGACACGAAGGAGGCGATCTTTTCATCATCTTCCACTACGAGCACTCTCATGCCGGAGCTCCCCGCTCACCATAGTGCACCATATTCGACGAACCGGCGACCTCCCCGGCCGCGATGCGCCCTGCACCGAGACAGCGCTCGCCGGAGTAGAGAACTCCGAATTGGCCCGGAGCCACGCCCCGGTCGGGCTCTTCGAGTTTCAGGGTGATGTGATGTGCCGCGCCCAGCTCATCCGACCGGCGCCCCTCTGAGTCGAACCCGGCCGCCGAACACGCAATCCGCTTCGGACCGTGGCGCAGCTTGACCGAAAGCTCGCCCTCGCCGGGACGCGCCGGCGGCGATCCGATCCAGTGCAACTCTTCGAGCCGTACAATATCCGGCGCGCTGTCGCCGACGTGATCGCCGTGGGTCACGAACACGACATTCTCCTCGATATCCTTGCCGGTCACGTACCACGGACCGCCGGACAGACCGAGTCCCTGTCGCTGCCCGATCGTGTAGAACCAGTAGCCGCGGTGACGGCCGAGCACGCGTCCGCTTTCGCGATCGACAATACGCCCGTCGCGCTCGCCGAGATAGTGACGAACGAAATCGGGATAGCGAATCTTGCCGAGAAAGCAGATACCCTGGCTGTCCGGTCGATTGCGGTTTGCCAGCCGCAATCGGTCTGCGAGCCGGCGCACCTCCCGCTTCGGCAAGGCTCCCAGCGGGAAGAGAAGCCGTGACAGCTGCTCCTGCGACAGATGCGAGAGGAAGTAGCTCTGATCTTTCACCGGATCGCAAGCCCGGTAGAGGTGGACGCGCTCGCTGTTACCGGAGTCCGCTCCCGGCCGGTGTGCGATTCGATTCGGGTCGCCGTCGCCGCCGGGAGAAACCGCGGCGTGCCCGCCCCGCCCCGGGGCGGGCACGACCCGCCCGTAGTGACCGCTTGCCACCCATTCAACTCGCTCGCCGACCCGCTCGAGAAAAGCCCCGAACTTCACCCGCTGATTGCAGAAGATATCCGGGCTCGGTGTTCTGCCGGCGCGCAACTCTTTGATCGTGTAGTCGACCACCCGATCGTAGTACTCCATCTGCAACGACACGACGTTCAGCCGCACGCCGAGCGACGAGCACACCGCACGCGCGTATGCGAGATCCTCCTCCCACGGGCACTGCCCGAGCGAGATCAACTCATCTTCCAGCCAGATCTTCAGGTACCACGCGCTCACGTTGCGGTAACCGGCCGCTACCAGTCGCGAAAGCGCTACCGAGCTGTCGACTCCGCCGGAGAGCAGCACACCGATCGAGTCGTCGAGACCCGGAGCCGGTGTTCCGTCGGCCGCAGGATCCCAGGCAACATGCGCGGCAAGTTCGGGCGGTAAAAAGCCGCTCGATCGGGCATCGCCAATCACTGGATTCACAAGCTACATTGTGGCAAAGTGCACACGCTCTGGCAACGGCGGAAAAAATTGCCGGGCTACCCGCTGAAGTGTTATTCTCACGTATATCCCAAGGAGCGACCGTTTGAATCGTGACAAACCGATCGGCATTAGCGACCTCTCTCTCTACCTGCCCCGACCGCATATCGAGTTACGTACTCTGCTCGAGCACCGGATACGAAGCACTCCGTCGCTCGAGCGCAGGTTGCGCCGGGCGCTGTCGACCACCGGCCAGCTCGACATGCGCTTCCCCGAGCTGTGGCAGGACAACTCCACGCTCGCGGCGCAGTCGACACACGATCTGCTGACCGCGAAGCATGCGCCGGATATTTCGAGACTTCGCTACATATCGGTGGGAACCGAGACGCCGGTCGATCACTCGAAACCGGTCGCCGCCTACGTGGAAGGAATGCTGCAACGCGGCGGACTCGACATTCCCACGAGCCTGAGCACATCTCAAGTCCAGCACGCGTGTGCCGGCGGTACGGTCGCACTCATGAGCGTCGGAGCGCTCCTGCAGCTCTCGTCGTGCGAGGACGAATCGGGGGTCGTTATCTGCTCGGACATAGCACGGTACGACGCACCGAGCACCGCCGAGATCACACAGGGGGCCGGCGCGGTCGCCATGAGTGTCGAAAACGACCCGAAGCTGGTTGAGATGGATCTCGCCACTCCGGGGTACAGCTCGAAGGATGTCGACGACTTTTTTCGCCCGCTCGGCTCTACGACGGCGAAGGTCAAGGGCGGATACTCCGTACAGTGCTATCACGAGGCACTCGACGCGGCCTTTCTCGATCACTGTGCACGGCGCGAAAGCGCACCGGACAAGGTGCTTACCGAGACCGACATGTTCGTGGTTCACGTACCGTTCTACCGCATGGCGATTACCGCGATGAGCAATTTACTCTCAAAGCACGTCGGAGGTGCCGAGCAGGACATCGAGCGCTTCCTCGACGACCGCGGTTTCTACGACGGCCTCGATCCGACGCGGTATATAGGCAACATATACTCCGGCTCGGCCTACATGGCACTCATGTTTCAGCTCGCCGAACGCTATAGTGCTCTCGGCGACGACATCGTGGGGAAGAGTGTTCTGCTCGCAAGCTACGGTTCAGGCAATACGATGGTGGTACTTTCCATGAAGGTCGCCGAGACCGCCCCGCAGGTGATTGCCGAATGGAACCTCGACCGAGTGCTCGCAAACACGCGCGAGACCTCGATCGACGAATATGAAGCGTGGCTCGAATACCCCTTCAACCGCGAGGAGTACGCACAGCGAATCGAGAACATAGAGATTCCAAGCGGCGCCTACCATCTCGCCTCCATTCGAGAAGACGGATACCGTGAGTACCGAGTCGGGTAACATCGGAGCGCGCAAGGCGCAGCATCTCGAGATTTGCGTTCGCGAAGGCGACTTCGTCGTAGAGACCGGGTCGACCCTCTTCGAGCGTATTCGCTTCGCGCATCGCGCGCTGCCCGAGCTTTCGCTGGACGAAATCGATACGCGGGTGAGCTTTCTCGGACACACGATTTCGATGCCGTTCCTCATCAGCTCGATGACCGGTGGGAGCGCCGGTGGCTATTCGGCGAACAAGGAGCTCGCCGACGCGGCTCAGCGGGCCGGTGTGCCTGTCGGCATGGGAAGTATCCGGATTCTCTTTCGCAAGCCGGAGGTTGTCGAGCACTTTCGCCTCAAACGCTACGCCCCGGACGTACCGGTGCTCGCGAATGTCGGCGGCGTCCAGGTTCGAGAGCTCGAACATGCCGAGCTGTTCCGTTGGATACGAGAGTTGGAGGTTGACGGGCTGGCGGTGCACCTGAACCCCGGCCAGGAGCTCGCTCAACCGGACGGCGACCGCGATTTTCGCGGTGTTCTCGATGCGATTCGACGCCTCTGCGACCGCTCTCCGGTCCCGGTAGTCGTAAAGGAGACCGGTTTCGGTATCGGCCCCGAGGAAGCCCGCCTCCTCGCCGACGCCGGCGTGGCGTACGTTAATGTCGCCGGCTCCGGCGGAACAAACTGGATACAGGTCGAACGATACCGTCTGAGCGATGCGCCGGAAGAGGTCGCCGCGGAGTTCGAGGAATGGGGAATGCCGACGGCGCTCCTGCTCGCCTCATGTCGCGACTGCGGCATTCCCATAATTGCTTCCGGCGGCCTGCGCAGCGGAATGGAGCTCGCGAAGTCGCTCGCGCTCGGTGCGCAACTCGGAGCGATGGCTCTACCGATGATCCGCGCCGTTCAAAGCGGCGGAAGCGATGCGGTCGTCGCACGGATAGAGCACTTTCGTCACGTTTTACAGAATGTTATGCTTTTGACCGGCTGTCGTTCGGTGGAGGAACTTGCCGACGGCAGGATATACTTTGACTCTATATTCGAGGAACTGCAGAGACAGTTTCGCGCAACGCAGCGCCCGCGGTGAAGTGCAGATAGATACCGGCGCGGTGTGTCGGCGGCATCAACTTTAAACAGTGGATGTCTGCGTAGTATGAAAAAAAACAGTAGTGTACTCACTCCACCGAACGAAACCGGCGCGATTGTGCTCGGCACGTCATTCCGCCGGATGAGTGTACGCGAGCGACGCGACTACCTCGCCGCTCGACTCGGGGTTTCCGGACAGGAGGTCGATGCGCTTACCGGCGACACGAACCTCACCGACCTCGCCAACGTAATGGTCGAGTCGGCAATCGGCTACATGGCGGTTCCCATGGGGGTTGCAGCCGGATTTGTCATCGACGGTGAGCGCGTCAATGTGCCTATGGCGGTCGAAGAGCCGTCGGTCATAGCCGCGGCCACGCACGCGGGATCGCTTATATCGCGCAGGGGCGGCGGTTTCACCACGGTTACCGACGAGCCGGTTATGTGCGCCGAAGTATATCTTCGAGACGCCGACAGCATTCCGGGCGATCACGTCTTGAAGCGATTCGAGGCCGAAGTTCGAACGCACCTGCGTGATCCGCTTCGGGCGATGAACGCCCGCGGGGGTGGATTCCGCGGTCTGCGTGTAGAGCGTGTCGATGATCGTCTGACGGCGGTTCGCATATACATCGACACGCGCGATGCGATGGGAGCGAACCTGCTTAATACCGCCGCCGAATCGATTCGCGAGCTCGCGGCGGACCGTCTCGGTGGAGAATCGATAATGGCGATTCTGTCGAACGCCGCCGACGACCGAACCGCCGAGGCACGGTTCACCCTCCCTGTGGAGTTCTGCGCACGCGGGAAGCGTAACGGCGACGAGATGGCCGAGCGGATCGTAGCCGCCAACACGATCGCCAACCGCGACTACCATCGCGCGGTGACTCACAATAAAGGCATTATGAACGGAGTCTCGAGTCTCGCGTTGGCGACCGGAAACGACACCCGTGCGGTGGAAGCCGCCTGTCACGCATATGCAACGCGCGACGGCCGATATCGTGCGTTGACCGAGTATGAAGTAAGGGACGGTGCGTTGCACGGGCGCTTGAGGCTCCCCCTCGCTCTCGGAAGTGTCGGCGGAGCTGTGGCCTTTCACCCGGCGAGCAGATTCGCCCTGCGTGTGCTCGGCTCCCCCGATTCACAGCGGCTCGCGGCGATCGCCGCATGCGTGGGACTGGCGCAGAATTTCGCCGCTGTCAGTGCCCTGGTCGGCGAGGGTATTCAGCGCGGTCATATGCGACTGCACGCCAACCGCCTCGCCTGGAAGGCCGGTGCACGCGGCCGGGAGATCGCGGCGGTCGCGGAACGGATCTCGGCGGCTCACCGCTTCAATGACGAGACCGCCGACCGGATGCTCGCCGAGGTGCGCGCAGAGAAGTCTCGCGAGAGAGCCGGTAACAACGGCTCGGAGTAATCGAATCATATGCCTCGTGCGCGCGCATCGGCGAGTCCGAGTCTCGCCCTGATCAAGTACTGGGGAAAGCAGCAGGGAGATATGAACGTCCCGGCCACTACCAGCGTTGCGGTCGGACTCCATGCATTGCGAACGATCACCGTCGTGGAGGGAGAGCCGGCGGCCGAAGGCCGGCCGCCGGGGGCGCGCGTCTCGATCGACGGCATGGAACAATCGATCGCTCCCTTCGCGGCGGTTATTGCCGCGCTTCGCGAACGCGCACAACGTAACGGTAGCCGCTATTCGGAATACGACCTTACCATCGACTCCAATAACACCTTCCCGACCGCCGCCGGTATTGCGAGCTCGAGCAGCGGATTCGCCGCTCTGGCCGGATCGCTCGCCGCCTTTTTCGAGCTCGAGCTTTCCGACCGGGAGTTGAGTGCCCTTGCCCGAACCGGCAGCGGCAGTGCCGCCCGGAGCGTCTTCGGCGGCTTCACCCGATTCGACTCCGGATCACACGAGGCGTATCGCATCTATCCGGCGGATCACTGGCCGGAGTTACGGGTCCTGGTTGCTATTACCGATACCGCGCGGAAGCCGATCGGGTCGAGAGCAGCGATGGAGCGCACTCGCACCACGAGTCCGTACTACGACGCATGGGTTTCCGACTCCTTTTCTCTGGTCGACGAGGCGGTGGCGGCAATCGCCGGGCGCGATATCGAACGTCTGGGGACGGCGATGCGCGCGAGCTACTTGCGCATGACCGGATCGATGCTGGCGTCCGATCCACCGGTCATCTACTGGATTTCGCAAAGCATCAGCGTAATCCACCTCTGCGACGAGCTGCGCTCGAACGGTATTCACGCCTGGGAAACGATGGACGCCGGCCCCCAGGTGAAGATTCTCACGACCGCTCATGATGTTCCGGCGATTCGCACGGCGCTCGAAGAATCGAGTGCTGTTGTACACGTGCTCGAAAGCGAGATCGGCGGCGAGCCGAGCTGGAGGATCGGGTAATGCCACGCATCGATAAGAGACTGCTCATCCCCGGCAATCTGCTCCTAGCCGGCGAATATGCGATCGTCCGCGAAGGTCGTGCCGGCGTCACGATTGCCGTAGGACCGCCGGTCGTTGTGAACGTGGAGAAATGGTCTTCATTCGAGTTCGTCGGCGAGACCGGCGGTGGGCGAATGACATGGCGCGGCGGCCCCTCACTTCACGGCAGCTCGGACCTCACCGACAATGGCGCCGGGACGACTCGCGGCGCCGCGGTCTTTCGGTCGGTGCTCGCTGTCTTTCGTGACCGAAGTCGGATGTCGCGGTTAATCGAGCGAAGCAATTCACGTCAGCGCGAGATGCTTCTCGCAGCGACTGAGCCGTTCGCGCGCGGTGACTATCCGCCGGTGCGCATAGCCGTCGACTCGCGTCCGCTCTTCGATACGACCGGCCGGAAACTCGGGTTCGGGTCGAGCGCAGCGTCGACCGTTGCCGCTACCGCCGGCGTGCTTGCCGCGGCCGGCCTCGACCCGGTCGGTTTTCGCCCGCTCGTCTGTTCGATCGCCACCGCCGCCCATCGCGGTACCCAGGGAGGCCACGGCAGCGGCTACGATGTCGCTACCAGCTGTTATGGCGGAGTCGGGCTTTTCCGCGGCGGCGAATGGACATCGTACCGGCACATCGATGCGTTCTGGCTTCCACCGCTCGGCGTGTTGAGCGGAGCGCACGAGGAATCGACGGCACACGCGGTTCAGCGCTTTCGCGAGGTATACGAGCGCGAGTCGTCGCGGATGGAGGCGCTCCTCGATCGGAGCGACCGCGCTGTTGACGCGATCGCGACGGCGACGAGCTGGCCGGAGGCACGGGTAGGGCTCGAGAAAGCACGAGAGGTCGGTATCGAAATCGGTCGCCGGATCGGTATACCGGCGGATGTTCGTCGAGTCTCGACGGCACCCGAACACGACCGTGGATGCGAGGACCGCTTTCTCAAAGCGCTCGGAGCCGGCCGGGAAACGGTGCTCGCTATACCCCATTTGCCCGGTTGCGAAGACCGGATGGTGGCTCGAGATGAGGAGGGGCTTCGATGGGCATAGGCTATGGGAAGCTGCTCCTTTTCGGCGAGCACGCGGTCGTCCACGGCTATCCGGCGGTCGGTATCGGCTGCGACCGAAGAACAGCGGTCACGTTCGACGGAGATTACGAGCCCGGCGACAACTCCGGCACTATCGAGATCGCAGGTCGACAGGTGGTCGCCCGTGGGCTGGCCGAGGAAGACACCGCCGCATTCGCGCGTGCCGTTGAGTGCGGTGTGTCGGCAGCCGGTGGCTCGACGACACCCGGATTTATCAACATCGAAAGCAATCTTCCGCCCGGCGTGGGACTCGGCTCCTCCGCCGCGCTCTCAGCGGCAATCGCGTTCGAGACGCTCACACCCGAGAAACCGGACAAACGTAGCGGCCGCGCGGAGCACGACGATCGGACGAAACGCCGAGTCTGGGAGCTCGCCCACGATATCGAGCGTATCTACCACGGAACACCGAGCGGCATTGATACCGCCCTCGCCGTCTATCGCGGTACACTCGCCGCCTACCCGGAGCCGCCGGGACTGCCGCGTACCGAGTCACTCCAGCCGCATACCGATATGGCGATTGTCTACGGCTATATTCCGCGCTCGGGTGCTACAGGCACGCTGGTGGCGTCGATCCGCAAAGCACTCGAAACCGGAAACCGGGCCACGCGCGACGCACTGGAGGCACTCGGTGCATTGAGTCGCCGGGCGATCGAAATGCTCGCCGGCCGCTCCGCCGACGCCGGTGCATTCGGCGAGCTCGCAGAAGAGGCGCATCGACAGCTACGCTCGCTCGGACTCTCTACCATCGAGCTTGAAGAGTGTCTCGCCGCCGGCCGTCGTGCGGGAGCGCTCGGGGGAAAGCTCAGCGGGGCCGGCGGAGGCGGGGCGTGGTTTCTCGTGTTCGATGAGCGCCCGAGAGCCGAGGCGGCCCTTCGCGAGCTCGGCGATCGGCTGCGCGATGTACCGCTATCCATACTGCCGATCACGTCGCCGGCATCCGACTATGCATGAAATCGTCGACCGAGCGGTACTCGAACCCGTAGCGACCGGTGGTAGTAGGCAAGAAATGCGGCCACCGGAGAGAGTGCGGCCACTACCACCATCGACCAGCCGGGTGCCGGGGTACCGTGCACGTAGCTTGAGACAATCACATCGAGACCGACACAGATAACGGCGATCGCCGCGAGGATAACCGAGGCAACATTCGCACCACGTTCGCGCAGGCGGACGACCCAGAGCGTCACTACCGTCGAAACCACCGAGACCAGAACGACGATCGGCACTCCGATTTCGAGCGACCAGGCCAGTTCTCCGCCGAGCAGGTCGAGTCCCACCATGACACCGATGGTAGTGGCGATCTCTCCGACCACGATCGCCGCCGGATTACGCCACGCTACAAGCGGAATCGTCGATAGCGCCCATATACCGACGAGCGATACGAGAACGTAACCGAGCCAATCCGCCGTGTCCGGGGCGATCGCTCGTATCGACAGCAAGGCGAGTACCGGAGTCATGAAAACCACGAGCAGGATCTGCCGCGCGAGAATGCGCGCAGCGCCCGGTTGTCGCGTGAAATTGGAGCGTTCTCCGGCATCGTCGACCGGCCAGCACCGCTCTGAAGGCACGGAATCCTCGGGAACGACCGCGCCACAGAGCGGACACGAGAGAGCATCATCCTCCAGCTTCACTCCGCATCGGTAACAGTACGGCATGCATCTCTCCATAGTTCGGTGTAGTTGGTTTCGAGCTCGACCCGCACGCCCGACGAGACAAGCAGGCGGAAGAACTCACGCTCGATCGTCCGGTCATGCGCGACCGACGCCCATGTAATGCTTGTTCGATCGCCGAAGGTCACCACGCCGCAGTTCGTCCTGGTTACCGGATTCGGCGGCGGCATGAAATCGAGATGCTTGACATGGTCGCCGCACGACTCCGGCAATCGTACTGCCCCGAGATTGCTCAGGCTCCCGGAGAAACGCGGCTCATTCACCCGGCGGTAGACGTACGCGAGAATCCAGTCCTTGACGGTACGCGGAACGACGCGCAGAACCGGATTGCGTTCGCTCCCGATGTTCCGCACGAGATGCCGCTGCAGCTGGCGACGGTCGAGGCCGAGCTCCATCTGCCGCGCGACGATTCGTACCTTCTCATCGAATGACCACTCGCCGACCCGCGGATCGATCTCCGGATCGACGTACAGGAAGAAGTTTCGCATCGTAGACGACGGGAAGAAGCTGCGCATATTGACCGGAACGAGTACTCGAATCGGTCGAGTGACGCTGCCTGAAGCATGCATACTGCTCTCGATCGCCTCCATGTGCATTGCGACGAGCAGCGGCGTGACCTTGACACCGTACGACTTGGCGAGCGCCAGCAACGCCGTCGTCGAAACGCGGCCGGTCGTCACGAAATAGCGGTGCCTGTCGACAGTAGACGGCGCACGCCACGCTCGCCCCTTTGCGTCGGGACCGGGAACCTCCCTGCGATAGTAGCGATCGAACGCATCTTCGTTCTCCTCCGGGTCCGGTTCGGAGTCCGGATCGAGGAGGTCATCGTACGCGTCGATCCGGCAGCCTCCGAGTCGAAGATATTCGGCTACGAGGCTGCGCAAGAAACGCATCGCACCGGTTCCGTCGGTGAGAATGTGGGAAACCTCGAGCGCTATCCGGCTGCCGAACGCGCGAATACGATACGCGAATCGTCCCGCGCCCCGAATGTTGAAGTCGCGGCACGGGTTGCGACTGTCGGCCATAACCCGCTGCATCCCGGAGTTCTCTTCAAAGAAGTACCAGAACAGACCGCGGCGCAGATGCACCTGAAAATACGGTGTACGTCGTGCAAGGCGGGTGAGTGCGGTCGAGAGGCGATCGAGCTCCACCGGTCGGGTCAGAGTGGCACTAATACGGAACACGGTCGTGTACCGGCTGCCGGCGACCGCCGGAAAGACGAGCGCAGCGTTGTCGAGACGAAACCACGCTGCCGGTTGAACGCTCACGGTTGAACTAGTGTACCGACCACGCACTCGCGTCGCAACCGGTGCACAATTTCCCCGCAGGAACCGGTCGCTTCGCGGCGAACGGGACGGAGGGGCATCGAACCACCGTTAAATCAGTCGGCCGGCCGACCGCATTTTCGGCATTGACTGTCGCCCCACCCGCTGCGATACTTTCGCTCCGACACATGCCGTCACACATTGCCCACTACGTCTTCGCCCGCGAGCTCGCTGAGCGTGCTTTCGGCGAGCGGGCCCGTGCGCTCCTCTCCGAGTTCGGCTCCTTTCTCGCGCTCGGGGCGCAGGGACCCGACATCTTTCTGCATAATCGACATCGCCGCCCGGCGGGGTTGAACTACGGCATCATCCTGCATCGCAAGAACGCCGGTCGGTTCTGCGGCGCGCTCGTGCGCTACCGGCCGCGGGAGAGTATTATCTCCGCCGAGGGCGCATATACTCTCGGCTGCATCAGCCATGTGGTTCTCGATCGGCTGCTGCATCCGTACATCAACTACAGAGCGGGCTGGGTCGAACCGAAACAACCGCAGACCTACGA
>SLIN01000080.1 GCA_007135605.1 Spirochaetales bacterium
GGGAGCTCGACGGAGAGCCGCACTTCGGGCTTCAGAGCATCCTTCGACTCCGCGGACGATTCGATCCGGCCGACTCGCTCTCGGTTACCGTCGAAGCCGAGTACCGAGACCGGCGCGGTGCTGCGAATCCGCTTACCCGGCAGAGTCTCATGGGCGCTCCATCGCTCGACGAGAGCGCGCAGGGGCAGTTCCCGTCGACCGACTTCAATCGGGAGTTCGTCTTCGACTACGCGTACGCCTCGGCACGATTCGGACCGGTCGATCTGAGAGTCGGACGCCAGCCGCTCACGTGGGGCACCGCGTATGCGTTCAACCCGACCGAGCTCATGAACCCGGCGAGCCTCGCCGAGCTCACCGGGGTGGAACCGCCTGGACTGACGGCGATCGCACCGAGCATCTCGCTTGGCTCCGGCTTCGGGCTCGAGGGCTACGTGGCATTCGAAGACCGATCGCGACAGGCAACCGCGCTCTCCGGCCTCGCGGAGGCAGGCAACCTCCCGGCGGGCGCCCGTGCCCGGGCATACGTGGGCACGTGGGATCTCGCCGCCGGAGTCGTGCGGAGCGTCGAAGCTGCACCCGCAGCCGCCGGCTCCGACGTCGCGCCGGCCGTGGACGACTACGCGGTAGCCGAGCTTGCCGGCCCGATCGGACCGGTTACCTTCTACGGCGAAGCCGCCGTCGAAATCGATCCCGACGACCAGTGGGAAGCCGAGCGTTCGATCGACGGCGCGGTCGGATTCCAGTACGAGCTCCCGTTCGAGATCGGACTCCAGGCGGAGTACCACCGTCGCGGACGCGGCGAAACCGGCCCCGCAAACTACGATCCGCAGGCGAGAATCGCCGGACGTCTCGCCGCGCGCGACTACCTGGTGGGAATCGTCGATTTTCATCTCTTCGACGACCGGGTACACAGCGTGTTCGCCGCGCTCACCAATCTCAACGACGGGAGCGTTGCCTTCATGCCCGAGGTACAGTACTCGCCGTACTCCGATCTCGAGATCAGCCTCGGCGGATCGGTTCTGTTCGGTCCCGACGAAAGCGAGTTCGACGGCCGGTTCGATCTGCCGACAGGTCCCGGACCGGACGATGTCGCCGAGGTAGACATCGCACGCTCGCAACTCTACCTCTCGGCGAAATGGTATTTCTAGCCGGAAGCCGGCGCGGCATCTATCACCGCCGCGCCGGCTTCACTACACTTTGCGCACGATCGCCGGAGCGATCGCGCGCCGCGACTTCGCAGCGCGACGGAGGAACCGATGAAACGCATTGATACCAGCCATCTCCGGCCCTTCCTGATACTCACGTTCGTAATTTCGTGGGGAGTCCCCGGAATCGGGTTGCTGCTCGCCGGTACCGTTCCCGGTTTCCCGTTCAGTCTGGAGATGTATACCCCGTTCTACTACCTCGCCGTGTGGGGCCCCGCGATCGCCGCGCTGATCGTCATCGGCCGCACCGCAGGCGCACGCGGAGTCAGGAGACACCTCGCCCGCCTGCTCGACTGGCGCCTCGGCGCCCGCTGGTGGCTCTTCGCGCTCGTCGGGATTCCCGCGATGTACTTCGCCGGAGCGCTGGTCGAATCGCTGCTGCTCGGAACTCCGGACGCGATCGAGTGGCGCGACGGCGCATGGGGCGCGCTGCTTTTCGTCTTTCTCATGCGCGCGACCGCCGGTCCGGTGGAGGAGCTCGGCTGGCGCGGATTCATGCAGCCGCTCCTGCAACGCCGCTACTCGCCCATCACGGCGCTGATCGTGCTCGCAATCGTCCACACCGTCTGGCACGCGCCGGCCTTTCTCATCGGATTCGCCTCCGACACTCACTTCGCGACCCAGCTCTCGTTCCCGGCGGCCCTTGCCCGATTCGGATTGGGAATCGTTTTCATCACCGTCTTTATGAATGTCGCCTACAACGCCACCGGCGGTAGGCTCACGAGTGCATTTCTCATCCACTGGATGCTCAACGGCGTCTATCCGTGGGAGGGGAGTGCCGACCTCATGACCGGGCAGGTGATCGTCACCGGGGTGGTCGCCGCGGTCATGCTGCTCGCCTCGACGAGAAAGTGGCTGAGACCGGAAAATGCGGCGACAGCCGTGGTCGGGACCGCGTCGGAGGGCTTCACCATCGCAGCCGGTGAAAGCAGATAAGAGGTCGGACTCAAGATACCCCGGGCAGTGGGCACGGATACGGAAGACACTTGCATGAGCCTTGAAGATCGATACTCTTCACTGTATCGGTAGACGTGCTATGCCCGGTGAAAGCGACGACACATATCCCAGAGTTTCTCCAGACGACGCATCTTCCCGCGAGCCGACACGCGGCGAGCTGCTGCGATTCATTGGCATAATGGTTCTTTTCTGGGCATCGCTGTACGTCTTCGTACCGGTAATGGCGCCGCTGGCCGCGCAAAGGGGAGCATCGATGCGCCTGATCGGCGTGATCGTCGGCTCGTACGGCCTGGTGCTCTTTCTCTCGCGCATACCGCTCGGAATCTGGTCGGACCGCAGGCGGTCGCGAGCAAAGTTTGTCGGATACGGATTCGTCGCGGCCGCCGCCGGCGCGCTCGGAATGGCTCTCATCGACAATCCCCTCGTCATGGTGGCCTCCCGCGGACTCACCGGCGTCGCGGCGGCGATGTGGGTCATGGTGACGGTGCTTTTCGCCTCGCGCTACTCGCTCGATCGAATTCCGTACGCCATGGGAGTTGCGATTACGTGCTCCTATTTCACACAGACCGTCGTCACTCTTTCCGGAGGAATAATCGCCGATCGGTTCGGTTGGGAAGCGCCGTTTTTCGTCGCGGCACTTTTCGCCGTCGGCGGCCTTGGACTCGTGCGAACGCTCGAAGACACCTCTCCGCCTGCCGCCTCGACACCGGTGTTGGGCGAAATTGTGCGCGTGGCGACGCGACCGGCGGTACTCGTCGCGTCGCTACTCGCCGCGCTCGTTATGGCGGTGCAACTCATGACCGTTCACGGTTTCACTCCGCTTCTGGCCACCGAGCTCGGCGCCGGCGGTTCGGCGCTCGGCATCCTGAGCTTCGCCGCAACTGCTATGATGGGCGCCGGATCGTACGTGAGCGGACGCTGGATCGTTCATCGAGTCGGACCGGCCGCGACCGTTACTGCCGAATTCACTCTGGCTTCGGCGTTCACCGGATCACTTTCCATCAGCGCCTCGCTCCCGGTGCTGGTGGTACTCCAGGCAATCGGTGCCCTCGGGATCGGCGTCGTCCTTACCCCCTTGAGCTCGCTTACCCTCGAAGCGGTCCCGATTCAGCTCCGCGCGACCGCCATGGCGGTCTTTCAGGCAATCTACTCGCTCGGCATATTCGCTGGTCCGCTGATCGCCGGAGCGCTCGCTGAAAGACACGGCATCAGCGCCGCATTCATCGGTGCATCTGCGGTCGCGGCGTGCGGAGCGGCCGTTTCGGTCCCCGCAATTCGTCGGGCGTACGCGTTTGCCATTCACCGCCCGAGTGCAGAGACCTCCTGAGCACGGACTCGCGACAGCAACCCCACGCATTCACGCCGCTGTCGGGGCGCCCGCGCTCAGCTCCTCGCAGATCGAGCGCACCCGTTCCTGCAGACCGCGATCGTCGGCCCGCCACGGATAGTGCCCGCGACCGAGTCCGAAGCGCAACTGGTCGAGTCCACGCGCGGTTTCGCTGTTGCCGGGCGCCATCGCTTCGAGCCGGTCGTTGAAGCACACTCCGGTCACGCCGCGAAAGCGCTCGCCGGCGGCGAGCTCGACGTAGTTGTTCGCCATATAGGCGACGGACCGGAGAAACAGATTCTGCACCCGGGCGATCACTCGAAACTTCAGGCTGAACTTCGCGATCGTCTGCTTCGACATGCGCGCACCGTTTATGTGCAGGTAGTTCACGGCAATCCCGTCGCTCTCCAGCTCGCGGGCGAGCGCGAACGTCAGCATCAGGAGCGCCATCTTCGACCGGCAGTAGCGCCGGTACACGCTCGGCTCCTCGACCCCCACAGGTAACCCGCGAAGCGTACCGAAATCGAGCTGCATTTTCGGATCGAAGAAATGTTTGATGATGTTACTTCCGGCGTTCAGCACGCGCGGGTCCGCCGACGCCTTCAGCGACTCGAGAAGCAGCCGCGTCAGGAGAAACGGCCCGACGACGTTCGTTGCGAAAGTGATCTCGGTACCGTCCGGCCCGAGCCGGTACGCCTCGCCGTGGTTGAAGTAGGCGGCGTTGTGGATGAGCGTATCGAGTCGCGGATAGCGCTCCCGGAAGCGGCCGGCGAACGAGCGGATCGAGTCGACCGATGATGTGTCGAGCTCCATCACATCAACCTGTTCATTGCCCGTCTCCTCTACTATTGCACGCCGCGCCTCTTCGGCGCGCTCGACGCTGCGACACGCCATGACCACCGTGTGCCCTTCGCCGGCCAGCCGGTGCGCAGCCTTCTTCCCGATACCGGAATTTGCTCCGGTTACTACGATGATCCGTCCCATCTTCTCCCTTCCTCTCCCCGACGTATTCTCGCCGCGGCGATCAAGTCCGCGGCGGTTTCGTCGGTCAACCCGAGCGGCGATCGACCTCTCCGGAGACCGCCGGACCTACCTCCCACGCCTCCACCCGGTTCCGTCCGTTGGCCTTTGCGCGGTAGAGGGCGCGATCCGCCATCGAAATCAATTCGTCTCGACGCCGGATACCGCTGCCGTTCGCGGAGACCAGTCCGATGCTGATTGTAACCGTCAGGCTCTCCTGCGGCGCCGCCGGCCTTGCTCCGGCCGCCCGGCTCGCAAAACTGCCGGCAAACC
>SLIN01000029.1 GCA_007135605.1 Spirochaetales bacterium
GCTCGCGCGGCCACATGCGCCGCGCGGAAGTTCACATCCATCACCAGATCGAATCGCTTCGCCGGCGTCTCGACAACCGGTTTCCACCAGGCGGCTCCCGCGTTGTTCACCAGGACATCCACCCGCCCGAAATCCTCGATACACTTCGAGACCATCGCTTCGATCTGATCGGCCTCGCGCACGTCACACCGCACCGGCAGCGCCCGCACCTCCGGCGCCTCGGAAGCGATCGCCTCTGCGACCGAGCAGATCGTCCCCGGCAGCCGTGCATGCTCTCGCGTCGACCTGCCGGCGACCACGACGTGGCAACCGCTTCTCGCGAGCGCGAGCGCAATCGCTCGCCCCGCACCGCAGCTCGCCCCGGTTACGATAGCAACTCGTCCGTTAAGCGACATGGCCCCACTATGCTAAACCGTCACAACGCGTCGCACAATGGAAATGATTCTGAAGCTTGCACTGGAATGAAATCTGCACAAAGCGACAATCTCGGCGTCCGGCCGATTGCGTAGAGAACCTCCGCCACGGTGATTGGCGTGCTATCCATGGATTAACCTCGATTCTTTGGAATGAAGTCCTTGCGGAAATTGCGTGCGATCCAGTCGTTCACCGAATCGAGCAGATCGGGGTCATGCTCGAGCAGTCGGGAGAGCTGTGTCACGTACTGTGTACGTTGCTCATCGGTAAGCGATGCCCACACCGAGCGCAGCGTACGCAGCGCTCGAGCTTCCGGTACATACTTCAGGTCGCACACGGCTGCGAAAAATCGTGCTCGTCGCGGATCACGCGCGCGTGGAATCGCCGCCCGAAGGTGCATCGCGGCACTCCGGTAGGAGCGGTCATGCATGAGATAGAAGCCGAGGTTTCTGTTCAGAAGCGTGCTGCCGCGGTTGAAGTCCAGCCCGCGTCGGAGGCGCGGAATCGCGGTCCGCGACTGAGATAGAGGATATACCCGATACGGCGACTGTTCGACGAGACGGTGAAACAGCACCAGGGATGCGGCCAAGGCGAATCCGTCCAATACGTAGGAGAAAAAGACTCCGAGCACGGGAACCGGCAGTCCGAGTACCGAATTGTAGAGACCGTGCAGAACGGCCGCCGCAGCAATGCCTGTGACAGCTCGCTGCCACACATGCGGATCGGCTGCCTCTCTGTGAGCGTGCAGCGCCTGGGAGAATATCCCCGCGGCAATCGCGGTATAGACCGCATGACCTCCTGTGCTGACTATAGGGCGAGATGCCACCGACGCCCCAAACGCATTTATATAGCCGATGTTCTCGAATGCTCCGAACACCACACCCACGATCGCGCCATGGATAACCCCATCCTGTGGTTCTTTCAGAAGCGACAGCGGGAGCGCCATCATGAGAAACGCGCCGAACTTCGCAAGCTCCTCCATCGGGCCGACGAGAAGCATATGGTATAAAAACCAGCCGTCGAGCACCTGCGGGATGAGAAGATGCACCGGGTTGATGGTTACCAGTGCATAGAGGATCGGCATACTCAAGACCCCGGCCACGACGAAGAGGATGACCACCCCGTTATCCTGCTTATCGAATATGTAGCGGAGCCGTTTCGACAGCATGATGAGCCAAAGAACTGCGGCGACTATATTCCAAGTGTGCAGCACGATGGGCATGCGCGCATTATAGGTCGGTTACTTGCTTGGTGAAAGTTGCATGAGGAAGAAACCGTGGAGGCCGACACCGGCAGTCCGGTGATTTCCGCGCGGGCCAGGAGAGGAGGAAGAGACGTTCCGAATACCTGATATGGACAGCGCGGCGGCACTTACCCGACCAGGCGCGAGTAGTCGTCGATCGGCACGGTCAGCTCTCGCTGCGGTCTGCGCTTCCCGCTTCGGATCGCCTCGAACTCTCGCTCGATCTTCTTTAGTACATCCGCCTCGTAGTAACGCTCGCCGCAGTAAGTGCACTCCTCGCACGGCACTCCGTTGACGATAAGCATGGAACCGTTGTTTCGATACACATATTGTACTTCGGCGGCCCTGAAATCGGTACTTCCACAGAAACTACATTTCCTGCTCATCGCGACCTCCTTCGGTACGGATCGCTGAATTTCGGCGGCCCCGGAATATAGACCGTGACGATAACTACTTCGTTCCGCCGCTCGCCACATACTATGTGGATAGGCGTACCTTCCGAAGTAAAACCGACAACCATGCAACTCGGACCGCGTCCTGTGTCCGCATACGATTCGAGCACCCGTCCGTGAATGAGTGCTTCCTCGATCTCTCTCAGCGTCAAATTGTCGTTCATTCGTTCCTGGTCCGCATGATGGCTTACGCGATAGCGACCATCCCGAACACAGTCGGCAATCCATTCTATCGTCACAATGACACTCTATCATATACCGGTGAGCCGCACGAAAATGAGCGCCATCGATGCCGTTCTGCCTATTACACTTTTTCCGGGGCACCTTCGATGGCAAGAACCCCGCGTGCGGGGTCGATCGCCACAACCGGTCCGAAATGCCGTCCCGTCCACACGCCATTGGAACGCGCACTCGGTCCTGATACACTGCACCAATCTACTGCTTGCAGATACAATACTTCGCCCCACTGCCATCACACAGGCGGCACAACGGATGACGATAGCTCGAGGAGCGAATATGACCGACGAAGAGTGGGGAAGATGGTTTGCCGCGCACGGACCGGCGGTCGGCGAGCCGATGATCGATCCCGAGTTGCACGATCTCGACGGCAATCCGGTGCGGCTTTCACTGAGCTGGCGCGAGCGGCCGGCGATTCTCGTGACAGCATCGCTCACCTGCCCGGTCGCCCGGCATCAGGCGCCGGCGCTCGACGAGATGCTCCGCACGACACGCAACGGGTGCGATCGCGACCTGATACCCACTCGCACGATCATCTACTGCCACGAAGCGCATCCGGTCGGCTCGCCGGCTCCGCACGGCGAGGGGCACGAATGGGTGACTCCGCAGAACCGGATCGCCGGCATTCTTCATCATCAACCGGAAAGACTCGAGCAGCGCCTCGAGCTCGCCCGCCGGCTCCGCGACCAGTGGTTACCCGAGTGGCACTTTGTCGTCGACGGCATGGACAACGAGGTCTACCGGACGTTCGGAACCGCCTCGTGCATGGGCATTGTCGTCGACCGCGACGGGATCGTGCGCGCGAAACAGGGGTGGCTCGACCCGGGCGAAGCGATCCGGGTTGCGATGGGGTTAGTGTGAGAGTGCGCGGTTATTCTCCATCCTCCGCGACTCGACCTCGCGAACAAAGATCGGTGAAAGAGAGACCTTCGCCCGGCCTATGTTTCCTTTCCCGGAAGATTCTCTCTCGGAATAACTTTGTACAACAACCCGCAGCGGGGTGTACACTTTCCCCATATGATGGGGAAGTACAGTATCGTCTGTGTTGTCGGCGCTGTCGCAGCCGTCATCGGTGCGTGCAGGCTCGACTCCGTCCATCCGCTTGAACGTTCGGAAGCAAACCTCGGGCTGAGCCTGGCGCTTCGGTCCTCCACGATTGAAGAGGCCGACGAGGTGGCGGGTATCGTCCGGGTTCTGCCGGACGCTGAAGTCAGGCGCCTTTTTGATGAGGCGGAGGATGAGGAGTTCTAGCCGAAACCGGATTCGCACGAGTTTGAGGATCTCCTCGCCGAGAACCGCGCGGCGTTCGAGAAATTCACATTGAACGACGGCGAGCTCGACGATGGGGCGGAGACACTCGAAATCACACTTGAACCGGGTGAATACCATGTATCCCTCGAGCTTGCGCTCACGTCCGGCTCGTATTCCGAAGTCCACTTCGATGCGACGTTTATCGAGTGGGACGATGTCAACGGTTCGCTGGAAGGAGCACATCTGGATCCGGTGGCCCTGGAGGCGAACATCGAGGAAGAGGTTTCGCTGTCGCTGCATCCGTTGTGGCAACTTCTCGAGACGATGGGACCGGATGTATACGTCGGTGCCCGCGAAAGCGAAATCGTCCATCGATTGGGACCCGACGGCGAGGAGAACACCGACGGGTGGCCGCTCGAGTGGCCATCGGAGATATGGTCTCTCGACCACGACGGGGATGACTCACTATACCTCGCCGGCGACGGGGACGTTGCCCGGATAAACGCCGCCGACAGCGACGACTGGTTCTGGAATAACGACACAATGGGGCTCGTAAACAATCTCGCACTCGATGCGGAAGGGAACGCCTATGCCACGCGGGATACTGCCAATGACATGCAGAAGATCGACCCGGACAGCGGGGCTGCCGAAGAGTGGGGTGGAGGAAACTTCCGCGGGGTAACCGTGGATCCCGACGGATACGCGTTCGGCGGCACGTACGATGATGGTCAGGGTGATGATGGTGCGGTTCACCAGATCAACCCGGACGGAATCGTGGAATGGAACACGGAGACATTTCATACGGGCCACATCCGCGACCTCGAGGTCGACAGCGCCGGGCACATCTATACCGCCTCCGAAGATTTCTTCGCAAAGAAGATCGACGTGGCGGTCGCCGGGCATTCAACCGATCCACCCGACCCGGCGGATGATCTGGTGGGCGAATTCGATGCGGGAGCAGAGCTGCATGACATTGCGGTAGGGCCCGAAGGCGCGGTGTATCTCGCAGCGGACGACGGCACGGTGCATCGACTCGATTCGAGCATGAGCCCCGTGGAATTCGGCGAGTGGCCGTTCGACAACCACGCCTCCACAGTACATTCCGTTGCCGTCGATCGTTACGGGTTCGTATACAGCGGGGACGCGGACGGGGTCGTCCACAAGATCGCTCCCGACGGCTCGCCGGTTACCTCCGGCGATTGGCCGTTCGTTCACCCCGGTGAGGCTCGTATCTGGGGACTTGTGACCTCACAGGGCCGCTATCCGATACACTGGCAGGAAAACGAGTGAGACCGTCGCGATTCCGGACATAGAACCAACGGCATGGACAACGAGGTCTCCCGGACGTTCGAAACCGCCTCTTGTATCGGCATTGTCGTCGGCTGCGACGGGATCGTGCGCACGAAACTGGGGTGGCTCGTCCTGGCCGAAGCGATTCGGGTTGCGATGGGGTTAGTGTGAAACATACCGGCCATACTCACGAAAAACAGCCGGCTGATTCCATTCGGACGGAGCAGAGAGATACGTTCACCGCCCGACCGAATACCAGTGCTCGCCGGTAGGTCCGTTCCATTGAGATGTATGCCTACCGGCGCCCGCGATCGGCATCTATCCGTGAAACGTTGACTCGCCTTCGTGCAGTGCCTATACTGCATGTTGAGGCTGCAGGCAATGGCACAGTACACGATTCGTAACGTACCGGAATCGGTAGATCGCACGCTGCGAGAGGAGGCACGGCGACGCGGGAAGAGTCTCAACGAGGTCGCGCTGGAGGTCTTGCGTCGCGGGTTGGGGGTCGACGAGGCACCCCCGAGCTATTATGACCTCGATGATCTCGCGGGAAGCTGGGTCGCCGATCCGGAGGTCGACCGAGCTCTCGAGGAACAGGACCGTATCGACCCGGATTTGTGGAAATGAGGATTCTGATCGACACGAACCGATACCGCGATTTCTGCGAAGGCGATCCGGTTGCGGTCGATGTGTTCCGTCGGGCATATGAGATACATCTCCCGCTGATCGTGGTCGCCGAACTCCGAGCGGGTTTTGCAGTAGGTACGCGTTCCCGGACAAACGAGGAGACGCTTCATCGATTTCTCCATCGAAGTCGGGTTCGTGTCGCTTTGCCGGACCTCGATACGACCCATCACTACGCTCAACTCTTTCGTCAGCTGCGGTCGCAAGGAACGCCGATTCCGACCAACGATATCTGGATTGCCGCCCTCGCCCTTCAGAACGAGCTTGTCCTTTTCACTCGTGACGAGCACTTCGACCACGTGCCGCAGATCCCGCGAATGCATCCATGATCCGCTCGAAGCCGAGCGTGATCGAGGCCAACCGCGAACGTCTTCTCGAAAGATGGGTCAAAGAACGCAAACGGACCGACAAAGAAGCGACTTTCAACCGCGCACACTTTTATTACATTGAAACGTATGACTACCATCGCCCTGGAGTTCGTCCCGCCGACGACAGCCGGCGGCCCCGAAGCAGCGCGCGAGGAAGCGGCGAAGGCTCGCGATTTCATGCGCGAGTTCGGCCTCGACCGCCGGGTGAACTCGCTGCTCGTGCCGGGGATGATCTCCGAGGAGTCCGACCGGCCGGTCGCGCTCGCCGAGCGCCTGGACCCGCTCACGACGTGCACGGCCATTCGCGATACGCTCGACCTCGAGCCGATCGTCACGCAGGTTACCGCTTTCGACAGCGGCCGCGCGCTCGGCGAACGGATCGACGCGCTTTCGGCGGCGCGGATTCGCCGTGCGGTCTTCGTCGGCGTGCCGCGCACGATGCAGGATGGTGAGGGCCCGGGCCTCTCCCCGATGGATGCCCTCGGCGCCTTTCACGAGCAGATGCCGGATCGCGGCGTTATCCTCATCCCCACCAGAGACGCGGAGAAGCAGCGGTTCGAGGCGAAAGTGCGCGCCGGGGCGACCTTTGCACTGACTCAGCTACTCTTCTCCGACCGCGTCGCCGATCTGCTTTCGGAGGTGGAGGGTGATGGAAACCGCCCCGAGATCCTCCTGTCGTTCGCCTACGTACCGAAGCGGGAAAGCCGGGTCGGCCTGATCCGCTGGTTGATCCGCGACGAAACCGACGCGGCGCGCGATGAAATGCGCTTTGTCGAGCAGCTCGCTCCGCGGTCGTTCGCCGGCAAACGCGCCGCGCTCGTCGATCTCTTCAAACGGGTCACCGATCGGGCCCGGGAAACCGGCTTTCCAATAGGGTTACACTTCGAGACGCCGTACGGATTCTCCAGGCCGGCGTTCGAGACCTTCGCGGCGATGCTCGAAACGTGGGAGGATGAGCGACCTGCGACTGGCTGATCGTGCTTTTGAGCAGAATCCAGTTTCGCCGCGGAGTAATCCACCGAAGGATCGCGATAGATCTCCACCAGCGAGTCCCGGAGCAGACTCGAACCGTACGAGCGAACGCACTATACTTTTCGTGAGGAGTTCGAGATGGCAACACATCACTTCACCCCGACGCATTACCACCGCACCATCGGGGAACATGCGCCGGTGCTGCATATCGCCGACGGCGATACGGTGAACACGTCCACGGTCGACGCACACGGTTTAGACGCCTCGGAGACGCAAGTGACCGAAGGCGGAAATCCGATGACCGGCCCATTCTATGTCGACGGAGCGGAACCAGGAGACGCCCTCGTCGTCGAGCTGGAGGAGCTCACGCCGAATCGGGAGTACGGATGGTCACGGGTTACCGTGGCGCCGAATACGCTCGATCCGGAGTATGTTGCCCGTTCGCCGGCGGATCAGCGCGACGGCATGTCGAGATGGCAAATCGACGCGAGCGCCGGCACCGCGACCATGATCGAGGCTTCCGGCACCTCGTCGACCGGCCTGACGCTGCCGCTCGCGCCGATGGTCGGGTGTTTCGGCGTCGCCCCCGGCGCGGGTCAGGCGATCTCGACGGCGACCGCGGGTGCATACGGCGGCAATATGGACTACCGCGGTTTCACCGCCGGTGTCAGCGCGATCTTCCCGGTGTACGTGCCCGGCGCACTCTTTCACATCGGCGACGGACATGCGCTGCAGGGCGACGGGGAGATTGTCGGATCGGGGGTCGAGATTTCGTTCGATGTGCGCTTTCGCGTCCGCCTCAAGAAGGGCGCTGCCCCGCGCTGGCCCGGAGGAGAGGACGAACGGTATATTTTCAGCGTCGGAAACGCGCGGCCACTCGATCAGGCGTTGCAACACGCGACGACCGAAATGCTCCGCCGCCTGCGGGTCGAATACGGTTTCGACGAAACAGGCGCCCAGATTCTCATGGGTCAGGCGGTGCGCTACGAGGTAGCGAATGTATTCGACCCGGCGTACACGGTGGTGTGCAAGATGGCGAAGGAGCTTGTGCGGCGCTGATTGCCGCTGTGCTGAGCGTCGCGTTGCTTCGCGCGCCGGCGGCCGAGCGCCGGTGGACACGATGAGCCCCCACCTACTGCGACGGCAGGCGCCGCGACCGGCATACCAGGCAAGGCGCTGCGCCGGCCGTTCCCTACGGCGACGGCAGGCGCTGGCCCTTCCAGGAGACCGGCACGCGTACGAGGGTGAGCAGTGTTACGAGCGAGTATGTCACCATCGAAATGAGCGTGTTCGGCAGCACGGTCGCCCAGTACCACGTGCCGGGGCGGCTCATTGCGCCGGCGAGCACGCCGAGCATCATCATGCTCACAAAGCTGCCGGCCGCCGGAATCGCAAGCGCCGAATCGAGCGCAGCGAAGGGAAGCAGTATCATACTGATGGTCAGGTAGAGGATAACGACCCCGTAGCTCAGGCGGGTGTTCACGTCGGGAGCGAAGAGCCCGCCCGTGCTCCAGCGGATGCTCTGGCGCAACAGGGCGCGCAGGTTTGTTTCCGGGGCCGGCACCACCCGCGCTCCACGGCTGCGAACTGAACGGATCGACCAGCGGCCGGTTTCGCGTACCTGGCTGATGAGCTGCGCGTCCTCGGTTTGGGAGTAGCGCAGTCCCTCGAAGCCGCCGGCATCCTCGAGCGCCGCCCGGCGCACGGCGAGGTTATTCCCGTACCCACCCGACGGCGATCCGAGGCCGGCCGCACCGGCGGTGTACTGGTAGCGGAACACCTGGTCGAAACCCTGGTACCAGTCCAGGAAACCGGCCCGCCGGTCGAGCCCTTTAACACCGGGTATTACGGGGCCGAAGACGATGCCGACATCGTGGCTGCGGAACGGGCGGCTCATCGTGCGCACCCAGTCGACCGGCAACCAGCAATCGGCATCGGTAAGCAGGAGCAGGTCTCCGGTTGCCGCTTTCACCCCTTCGGCGAGCGCCCGCTGTTTCGGATTACCCGGCGGCGGGTCTTCTACCAATGTAACTACCCTCACCCGGCCGGGGTAACGATCGGCGAACTCGTGCATGATCTCGGGCGTCCGGTCGTCCGAGCGGTCGTTGACCAGGACGATTTCGAAACGATTCGTGTTCTGCCGTTCGAGGCAGTGAATCAGTCGCGGCAGCAGCACCTCTTCGTTCCGCGCCGGGACGATCACGCTCGTGCGTCCCGGCTCGATCTCCGCCTCCACCGCGACCAGATGCCGCTCGATGAGAAACGAACGAAGTGCTCCGAGCACCACGGCCGTATGAAGGAGAACAATGGCAATCGCCGACATCAGGACAATCCACAATACTACAGTCATAATCGGTCAGAAGCGTAACACGATCGAGGGTGAGAATTGCATCTCGAATATGTCGTTTCCCGGAATATTGAGATACGAGTCGATGACAACGACGGCGGCATTCATGCCGAGCTCGAGCCCTCCGGCGAGCCCGTTCCCGTCGGGAAACGGAGACCACGAGGCGCCCAGGTCGACCCCGATTCGTCGCTCGGCCTCCCCCGACGGGGTACGCAGCTCGGCGGCTTCGAGGCCTTCCTCGTACGGGGAGTCGATCCGGTTTTCTCCGCGGGCGACCAATGTCAGCGCAAGCTCCACCGAATAGTGACCGGGAACCGAATAGCCGAGCCCTCCGCCGAAGACCGAGCTGTCCGGTCCCCAGGCGTACCCGGTCGGTTGGGTGATAACGCGCCGGGCGGAAATGTTCTGCGATGAAAGATAGTTGGAGATGACCCGCCGGCGGGAATGCCACGTCCGCAGCGGGTGCTCGCGGATTCCGTACCACGGATTGGTCCGGGCGTATTCGGCAAATCCTGTGAAATACCCTTCCCCGGCGGGAACTGCCGACTCGGCGCCGAACATACCTCCGAGTGAGGCGGGGATTTCCTCACCCTTGAACTGGGTGCCGATCTGCGTCATGCCGAACTCGCCGTACACGTTCATGTAACGCCACGGGTTCCAGTTCGCCTCGAGTCCGAGGTAAGCCGAACCGTATTCGAGCTCGAAGAAATTGTGCAGTATCGAGAGCGGGTTCCAGAAGCGCAGATCGCCGCGGCGCTCTCCGTACATCATTCCGTCGACCACCGCGAGCTGCAGCCGCGAGGCGAGGTCGAACTCGAAGCGGTGCATGTACATTGTCTTGGCGAGGTCGCGCTCGTGATTATCGGCGATACGCTCCTCGAAGCTCTCGCCGCCGAGCTCGCCCCACTCGGAAAAATCGTCGTCGAACCACGGCTCGTGGCCGACAACGAGGCTGGTGTAGCGAAAGTGCTCCACACCGATACCGAAGCGAAGAAAGTCGTAGTAGTCGGGGGCGTCGGAGAGGACCATCGTGCCGGTGCGTCCGCTGCCCCACCGCAATTGGTCACGACCGAGCTGCACGAACCAGTGATCGCCACCGATCAGCGCATATGAGGTCATCGGGAAGATGTAGTCGATTTCGTCGAGTCCGAGCGGGATGTTCAGTCGCTTCTCCGGGTCGAGCGCGACGAAGTACTCCGGCTGGAAATCGAGCTCCCCGCGGGCGTAGAGCGTCCGCCCGAGCCACACCTCCAGCGGAATCGAGATGAGCGGAGTGCGGTCGCGGAACTCATAGAGCCAGTCGCCCACGTTCGCTCCGTCGCCGGCGTCGGGAGTTCCGTCGCCGGCGTCGGGCCACTGCGTGGAGTCGGGCCACTCGTCGGTGCGCTCGGCGGTCCCGAGATACGCTTCGAGGCCGACCTGCGGCCGCAGGTCGAAGGCGAAGCGCTCACCTTCGCTGCGGTAGATCGGCCGGCGATCGAGCAGCGCCTCGATCCGGTCGACCGCTCGCCGTCCGGCCGCCGAGAGCGCTCCGTAGTCGACCGGCTCGAGCAGGCGGCGGACGTCGGAGGCGGTGAGACTGCGCGAGCTCCACGGAATCGAAAGACCGGCCTCCAGGCGAACCGCCCGCAGGTGACCGTAGATCTCCGAGTCGGGCGAAAAGTAGGTGCGTTCGTTACCGGCGAACGCTGCAGCCGCGCCGCCGAGGGCAAGAAGGAGCACAATCGCGGCAACGGCGAGAAGCGCCGCCACCGGCGTATGTGAACGAGTCGGGAAATCGAGGTTCACCATGACACGTGAAGTATAGGGTGAAGCGGGCGCGCTGAGAAGTCGATATTCTGACGGTTGCGTTTGCGGCCCGGTCGAGGACCCGCGGGTCGGCCGTACTGCCGGGGGCGACCGCCGGGCCGGGTGCCCTACCGCCGACTCGACGCCGCGATCGGCACATCGCCGTCTATCGCCGCAGATCGCGGATATACCCGTCGAGTTTCCCGACCTTGTCCGCGAGCTCCTCGCGCTTCGCCCGCTCGTGCACGATGACCTCTTCGCCAGCCTTACTGAGAAAACCGTCGTTGGCGAGCTTCTTGTCCGCGGCCGCCAGCAGCTTCTGCGTCTTGGCCAGCTGCTTCTCGAGACGGGCGAGCTCCTTCTCCGCATCGATCAGCTCGCGGACGTGTGCGTACACTTCGAAGCCGGTACCCACGAGGGTGACCGTTCCCGCTGTGTCGGGCGTTTCGATCGAGATCTCGAGCGACTCGGCGGAGGTCAGCGCGACAATCAGCGCGTGCCGGCGGTCGAGAAGCGCCCGCGCGGGCAAACCATCATCCACCCTGACCGAAAGGCGAATGCGGCGGCTCGGCGGAATCGTGAACTCGCTGCGCATGGTTCGCACCAGCCGCACGAGCTCCTGCAGCGTGGCGAAATCGCGGCCGAGGTCGGCGTCTTCGCGCTCGGGGCGAACGCGCGGGTACGGGGCGATGATCGCCGAGTCGGCAAGTCGCACGCGCACGCCGTTCTCCTCGGGGAGCTTGCCGTAGAGTTCCTCGGTGATAAAGCTCAGGAACGGATGGAGCAGCCGCAGCCCCTCCTCGAGCACGTACAGGAGTACCGAGACGGCGCGGTCTTTCTCCCCCTCGTCATCGGAATAGAGGCTCACCTTGCTCGCCTCCACGTACCAGTCGCAGAAATCGTTCCAGAACCACTCGAAGACCGCCGAGGTTGCGTCGTTGAAGCGGTACTGGCGCATTGCGCCGCGCACGCGGGCGACGGCATCGTTGAGCCGATGGTAGATCCAGCGGTCGATGTCGGTGTGGGTGACCGCTTCGCGCGCGATCAGGGTACGCCCCTCGATATTCATGAGGATGTACCGGCACGCGTTCCAGATCTTGTTCGCGAAGCGGCTGCCGAAGGCGAAGTCATCCTCGGCGAGAAGAATGTCCTGTCCCTTCGCCGCCATGTACGAGAGGGTGAACTTGTGCGCGTCGGCGCCGTACTTGTCGACGATATCGAGCGGGTCGATGCCGTTTCCGAGGCTCTTCGACATCTTGCGCCCCTGCTTGTCGCGGATAACGCCGTGGATGTAGATATCGGTGAACGGCACCTCGTCCATGAACTCGAGGCCGGCCATGATCATCCGTGCGACCCAGAAGAAGATGATGTCGTAGGCGGTGACCAGCGTGGAGGTTGGATAGTAGCGAGCGAGATCGCCGGTCTTCTCCGGCCAGCCGAGGGTGGAAAACGGCCAGAGCCAGCTCGAGAACCAGGTGTCGAGCACGTCGGAGTCCTGGCGCGGCTCGGAGCCGTCGGGGCACCCCTGCGGATCGTCGCGGCTGACGATCTCCGTACCGTCGTCGCAGTACCAGACCGGAATGCGGTGTCCCCACCACAGCTGCCGGCTGATGCACCAGTCGCGGATATTCTCCAGCCAGCGTGAATAGGTGTTCTCCCACTTCGCCGGGAAGAATTCGAGCTTGCCCGCTTTCCAGGCGGCGAGCGCCTTCTCGGCGAGCGGCTTCATGCGTACGAACCACTGCTCGCTCAAGTACGGCTCGACGACATCGCCGTGGCGGTAGTTGTGTCCGACCTGATGCTGGTGCGGCTCGTCCTTGATGAATCGGCCGCCGCTCTTGAGATCGTCGACGACCTTCCGGCGCGCGTCGATGACCGTCAGCCCGCGATACGCCTCCGGCACGTTGTCGTTGAGCGTGCCGTCGGGATTGAGGATGTTGATGCGCGGCAGGTCGTGACGGTTTCCCATCTCATAATCGTTCTGATCGTGCGCCGGGGTCACCTTCACCGCACCGGTGCCGAACTCGGGGTCGACAAATTCGTCGGCGATAACCGGGATCTCCCGCTCGGCGAGCGGCAGGAGCACGCTCTTTCCGATCATGCCGGAGTAGCGCGAATCGTCCGGATGCACCGCCACCGCGGTGTCGCCGAGCATCGTTTCCGGCCGCGTAGTGGCGACGCTCAGCGAGTCCGACCCGTCGGCGAGCGGATACTCGATGTGGGTGAGCGTGCCCTGCACCGTCTCGTACTCGACCTCGTCGTCGCTCAAGGCGGTCTGCCCGGCACAGCTCCAGTTGACGAGATATTCGCCGCGGTAGATGAGACCGCGCTCGTACAGGGCCACGAACACCTCGCGAACCGCGCGACTGAGCCCCTCGTCCATCGTGAAGCGCTCGCGCGTCCAGTCGCAGCTCGCGCCGATCTTCCGCAGCTGATGGCTGATGACCTTGTGGTGCTCGTCCTTGACCTGCCAGGTGCGCTCGATGAAGCGCTCGCGGCCGAGCTCGCGCGCGTCGACTCCCTCCACGGCGAGCTGCTTCTCGACCACGTTCTGCGTGGCGATACCGGCGTGGTCGGTGCCGGGTACCCAGAGGGCCGGGCGGCCGAGCATGCGATAGTAGCGGATGAGCACATCCTGCAGGCTGTTGTTCAGCCCGTGCCCCATGTGGAGCACGCCGGTGACGTTCGGCGGCGGGATTACGATAACAAACGGCCTGGAGATATCCTCGCCGTCGGGGTCGTACTCGGCGGGGTCGGCACCCGAACGAACCGCCTCCGGGCGGAAATAGCCGGCCGACTCCCACTCGGAGTAGATTCTGTCCTCGAATTCCTTCGGATTGTACGCTTTATTGAGCTCTATCGCATTCATGGGATAGGCGATAGTACCGGAAGCGGCGCCCGCTGTGCAATGTGGCCGGCGGGCTCAACGCGTTTTCGCCTCGCGGCGCTGTCGCTCGATGCGCTGCATTTTGCGGAAGTACTTCGCCTGTTTTTCGACCTCGTCCACGTCGGCGACGAAAATCCGGTTATCGACCGCCTTCACCTTGGTGCTTTTCAACACCTCGCGCAGGGCGGCATTCCCTTCGTCCATCGGCATGCCGACCATATTGACGAGCTCCTTCGGCCCGAAATCGAAGGTGTGCGTCTCCCCGGACCGGATCGGAACGCGCTGCTTCTCCAACTGAATCAGCAGGGCGTCCCACAGACGGCCGACGCTGTCGGTTAGCAGCGTGTTGGCAAGCTGCTTGTAGATAAACCAGATCCTCTCGGCGAGCAGCGTGGTCAGCCGCGCGATGATCTGCGGCTGCGACTGCACCATGCGGGCGAAGTTCTCGCGATTCACCGCGAGCAGCGTGGCGTCCTCGTAGGCGATCGCAGAGGCGCTTCGCGGTTTGTTCTCGATCAGGCTCATCTCTCCGAAAATATCGCCCGGCTTGAGAACGGCAAGCATTACCTCGTTATCATTGACGATCTTGCTGATTTTCACGCTGCCTTTCTGGATGATGTACAGCTCCTTGCCGGGCATTGACTCGGCAAAGACCATTGTTCCCTTCGGATACTCCCGCGTGAACTGCTCCTGGTCGCCGTCGAGGAAGACCGCGCTCGAATACGGTTCGACCTTCGCCAGTCGCTCCCGGGCGGTTTCCACCTGTTCCCCGTCGGGGACGAACTTCAGGTACTGGTGGTAGCAGTAGTGGGCAAGATTGTATTGACTCTGCCGAACGTAGTACTCGGCGATCTGAAAGAGATGATCGGGGCCGGGCGCGGACTCGTTTTTCAGCGTCAGTCGGGCGAGGTTCTCGTCGAGGTAGCGCATCCGCCGCGAGAAGCCCTCGATGATCTTCATGGCAATCGGCGAGTTCTTCTCGATAAGCAACCCGTACTGCTCGCGGTGTACGGAGATGAGCGCCACGTCGGTAAGCGCTTGCGCGGTCTCAATGTGGCTGTGATTGCTCATTGTCGAGACGACGCCGAAGAAGTCGCCCGGCCCCAGGACGTTTCCGCCCTCCTCCTCGACGACCTCAACTTCCTTGCTGATGCGTATTTTGCCCTGGCGGATGATGTAGAAGTGGTCTGCTTTTTGCTTCCCTTCAACAATGATGTACGCACCCTTGTTGAAGTTAACCATGGACAGTTGCAGGGAGTTATTCATCATCCAGCCCGCGAGAAGGTTTCAAGTCTGAAGTATAGGAGCCGTGTATTTTCTTTGTCAATTCAACGTCTACGGCGTAGCCGCCCCATTACGCAAACAGAGGGAACCGTGATGTAAACCGCTTCACCTCGCCGGCGACCCGTTGCACGGTGCTCTCATCACCCCCCGACTTCAGCACATCGATGATGAAGCCGGCGATCGTGTCCATATCCTTCTCATCCATTCCACGGGTGGTGACCGCCGGCGATCCGATGCGAATTCCGGAGGTGACCAGCGGGCTCTTCTCATCGAACGGAATTCCGTTCTTGTTCACGGTGATGTTCGCCGCGTCGAGCGCCGTCTCCGCCTTCTTGCCGCTGAGACCGAATGGGGTTACGTCGAGCAGAAAGAGGTGATTATCTGTGCCGCCGGAGACAATGCGACCCCCGGCGTCCGCGAGTGCTTTCGCGAGGCGGGCGGCGTTCCGTACGATCTGTTCCTGGTAGCGCTTGAACGACTCATCTGCAGCCAGTCGGAAAGCGACCGCCTTCGCGGCAACGATATGCATGAGCGGGCCGCCCTGTATGCCCGGCATGACCGCCGCATCGAGCAGTTCCGACCAGCGCTTCGTCCGGCCCGACTTCGGCGCCACAATGCCGCGATCGTTCTCGCCGTCGGATCCGATCAGCACCAGTCCGCCGCGAGGCCCGCGCAAGGTCTTATGCGTCGTCGTCGTGGTGAAGTGGGAATGTGTCACCGGAGACGGATGCACTCCGGCGGCCACGAGCCCTGCGATGTGTGCCATATCGGTCACGAGATATGCGCCGACTTCGTCGGCAATCGCGCGAAAACGGGAGAAATCTATCGTGCGCGAGTACGCGCTTGCCCCGCACATAATCATGTTCGGCTTCTCGTCACGAGCGATTCGGGCGATCTCGTCGTAATCGAACCGCTCGGTCTCGCGATTGACTCCGTACGTAACCACCCGGTAGAGCTGCCCGGAAAAGTTCACCTTCGCGCCGTGGGTGAGATGTCCGCCGTGTGCGAGATCGAGCCCCATGACGGTATCGCCCGGTTGGAGGAGCGTGAAATAAACCGCCATATTCGCATTGCTGCCCGAATGCGGCTGCACGTTCACATGTTCGGCGCCGAAGAGCTCTTTCGCACGATCGCGAGCGAGGTCCTCGGCGATATCCACATATTCGCAGCCGCCGTAGTACCGCTGGCCCGGGTACCCCTCGGCGTACTTATTGGTCAACACCGTCGCAGCGGCTTCGAGGACCGCCTTGGGAGCGAAATTCTCGCTGGCAATGAGCTCGATCTTCTCGAGCTGTCGGCGCTCCTCGAGCGCAACCGCTTCGGCCAGTTCGGGATCGACTGTGCTCAGCACAGATTCCGTCGTCTCAATAGTTGTCTGTGACATGAATCCACCTTGTAACGCTCAAGGATAGGGAAGCCCTCCGAGAGTGTCAATGTGACCCGATTTATCGATTTCGCTCGCTCGA
>SLIN01000215.1 GCA_007135605.1 Spirochaetales bacterium
AGAATCGTGGCCGATACGCTATCCTCCGCGAACAATCCGTTGAGAACTAATCTACCTATGCGGCAGTGGCGGAATTGGTAGACGCGCTAGCTTGAGGGGCTAGTGGGCCGATGGCCCGTGATGGTTCAAGTCCATTCTGCCGCAGAAATATCCGGCCTCGCAGTTGGTGCCTGTCATCGCGAGCGACAACGACGACGGAGCGCCAACCCACACAACGTGGACTTGAAACGGAGGGGCGGCGCGACCGTCAGGGAGCGCAACGCAACACGATGTCGCGTTGGCCCCGTAGGCGACCCTCCGGTCGCCGGCACGATGCCGGCGACCGGAGGGCAAGTCCACTCTGCCGCATTCCTCTCCTCACGAGCAGGTTGACCAGAGCGCGGTCCACGCATAGCATTTCATTCGTAGTGACATCGAGAAACGACTCATACACGTTATACGGCACCTCCCTATCACGCGGTCGCGCCTACGGACTCGCGTTGCAGTTCGATGAGGATGCCCATGTACTCGAGCCCAAACTGTTACCGCACGACGAATCGCGAGAGGATGCGCTCAACCGCCTCGATACCGCCTTCGATCGGACTCGGAAACAGCTGAACGAATTGATGTCGCACGGGTCGGAACGATTCGAGGATGTGATCGAGCTCGTTTTTCGAGCGCATCTTCTCATGCTGGACGACGAGATGTTCGGCGGTCGTATTCGAAAGCTCGCCGGAGAGGGGCTGACTCCCGAGCGAGCGGTTACTGACACCATTGAGGATCTCGCGGGCTCTATCGCCGATGCGGGCCATACACTCACCGCGGAGAAAGCCGAAGATGTGCGTGATCTCGGCTATCGTCTCCTCAGCAATCTGGCGGCGGATCCGCCGACCCGCGCATTCGTCGCGGGGAAAATCGTACTTCTGGAGCACGTTTTTCCGTCCGAGCTTCTACGCCTCGCGATTGACGGCGCTGCAGGTCTCGTTCTCATGGAAGTGGCAGTAACGGCACATCTGTCGATTCTTTCCCACTCGCTCGGAGTCCCCGTGCTCGCAACCTCCTGGGGATCGGTCCGGAACATCAGCGACGGTACGCCACTGCTCCTCGATGGAAATACGGGGCGCCTCGAGGTACTCGCGGACGCCGACGCCGTGAATCTCTCCAGCTCGAAGCCGGACGAAGAGATCGCAACCGACTCGCTTCACGGCATTGATCAGCCGGCCGGGTCGCGGGAAACAGTCGAGTCGCTCACCGCCGAAGGATCCGTGAAAGTCCTTGCGAGTGTCAATATTCTGGCGGATGCCCTCGCCGCTGTCGACTCGGCGGACGGCATCGGACTCTATCGCAGCGAGTTTCCGTTCATCATCCGTAAGGGGCTTCTCGACGAGCAGACACAGTACCACATTTACCGACACATCGTAACAATGTTCTCCGGTCGCGAGGTGACGCTTCGGACGGCGGATATCGGTGGAGATAAGATCCTCGAGGATGAGTCCGCGGAGGCTAATCCGTTTCTTGGAGTCCGCGGTATCCGATTCTCCCTTGCCAACCGGCCGATGTTTCGAGATCAGCTTCGTGCTATGCTCCGTGCGGGCGACGGTGCGGACTTGCGAATCATGCTTCCGATGGTTTCGACGGTCGAGGAGGTGCTCGAAGCGCGTGCAGAGCTCGATCGGTGCCTCGCCGAGCTTGCAGCCGAGCAAACGCCGCACAACACCGAACCGAAGCTCGGTGCAATGATCGAAATCCCTTCAGCGGCCGTCGGTGCCGACGAAATCGCCGCTGAAACCGACTTTCTGTCGATCGGAATGAATGATCTGGTCATGTACATGCTCGCCGTTGATCGGACCAATGCCCGTTTGACCGAGCACTATCGAACATACCATCCGGTGATCGTTCGTACCGTCGCTGCGATCGCCGATAGTGCAACGAATGCCGGTATTCCGTTCTCCGTATGCGGAGAAGCTGCAGCGGATCCGCTCCTTCTCCCATTCTATGTCGGTCTCGGCGCCGGCGCTGTCAGCGTGGCGCCCGAGCAAATTGGTGACGTTCGACGTCGAATCGCATCACTCGACATAGACTCTTGTCGCGACCTTGCCGACCACGTGCGTACTGTTCGAACGGTGCAGGAAATGGACATCGCGCTATCTACGATGGCTCCACGAGAGGCTGGTCGTACGGGCGCGAAATGACTACGGTTACAATATGATCGAAAGAAGTATTGCGCTGCATCTGTTCGGCGGGTTCTCAGTCAAACGCTGGAACGATCTCGTTCGGCCGATGGAGCTCAACGAGATGGATCGTCGCGCCTCGGCGATGATGCTCGCTTACTTCCTGGGTAAGCTCGAAGAGCGCGAGGGGAAACGCATAGACTGGGATACGATCATCTACAGCGGTGTGTTCGATCTTCTGCGGAAGATCGCGCTTTCCGATATCAAGGAAACGGTACATCGTCGAATTCGCATCGAGTATCCCGAAGAGTACCGCCGGCTGAACCTCTGGGTTGCGGACGCGGTAGCTCCGATACTCGAGCCGTACGGCTTATCCCGACGGTTTCGCGAGTATGTCAGTGCCATGCCCGACAATGGGGCGTACCGCCGTATCGCCGGCGATCCGGAAGCCGCGTCGACCGCGGTGCAGGTCCTGGAAGCCGCGCGCAGCTATTCGAGCTATCGAGAGTTCCGGATCATCAAGGGCGTAAACGATCACGATCCGCGGGTTCCGTCGATCGAGAGCGATTTGCGCCGGCGAATGGAGCCGTACCTCGATCTCGCGGGAATGAGGCAGCTCGTTCTCGAGCTCGATCTATACCGAGTCATGAGCGTCGCGGACCGATTGCGTTATCAGACTCGCTGGAGCCGGACTCCACGGATTCCGGAGACTGCCGTACTCGGTCACTCGCTCATGGTCGCAGTGTTTACGCTGCTTCTGTCCGAGCAGCAACACGCGTGTCCCCGACGCCGGTTCAACAACTTCTTTGGAGGGCTCTTTCACGATCTTCCCGAGGCAGTTACACGCGACATCGTCGCACCGACGAAGACCGCGACCCCCGGACTGCCCGATATCGTGAAAAAGATCGAAGACGAAACGGTCGCCGAAGAGCTGTACCCGCATATGACTCCCGAGATCGCCGACGAGGTTCGCTATTTTGTGGAAGATGAGTTCGATAGCCGTATCGTCGAGGATGGGCAAGTCAGAGTCGTATCGACGGAGCGCATCACAGGCGAATACAACGAAAATCGCTACCGTCCGATCGACGGCGAGCTTATCCGCATCGCGGACGAGTTCTCCGCATACCTCGAGGCCCAGCAGTCGATTCAGCTCGGTGTGGCGACTCATATTCTGCTGGAAGGAGCCGAGCGGCTGTTCAGCAAATACACTTCACACGAAACGAGTGCCGGCGTTGCCACCAAGTCGATGTTCGAGCAATTTCCTTTCCGTCACGATGCGATTCGTTGATACTGCTCAAGACACACTACCGGGTATTGTGAGTTCTCATTCAAACGACTCGGCGACCGGCCGGTATCTTTTTCGATGCTAATGGAAGGGTGCGAGGACGGACCGTTCGGTATCCGGTGGGGGACTCGGTAACCACGATCCGACCCGCGTCGGTACGGTGTGGGTGTTAACAGGCCGGACTACTCGTGCCCGACGCTTTCCTCTTCATCATTATCATCTTCTTCCGGTGTGAAGCGCTCGTCCATAGGCCCACCCGGATTCAAGTACTCCAGATACGCGTTGTCGTCGGCTTCGCCTTCGGTACCATCGACACCCTTATTCTGCTTGCGAGCGAGTTTGTCCTCGCGTTTTCTCTTCTTCTGAAGCTGACGGCGACGCTTGTCACCCTTGAATGATCGTTTCGGCACATTAAGCCTCCTCTATGCATACCGGAGCCGGGCGGCTGATAATATCGATGAGGCAATGGCGGAGGACCATACCACGATATGCCGTCGGCACGGCCCCGGGGTGGTGTAGTACAAGGCCGCCTCCTAACCGACTGGAAGCGGCCTCAGGTGACACAGGTAGTCGGCGATTCAGTAGCGGTCGCGGTATCCGCCGCCGCCGCCACCTCCACCGCCGCGGCGGTTGTTCTCCCGCGGTCGTGCTTCGTTGACCTTCAGTGCACGGCCTTCAAAGTCGGACCCGTTCAGAGCCTCTTCAGCGGACTTCGCTGCGCTCTCGTCGCTCATTTCAACGAACGCGAAACCACGCGAGCGGCCGGTATCGCGGTCGCTGATAATCGACACCGACGCGACGTCGCCGAACTGGGCGAAGAGTGTTCGCAGGTCTTCCTCCTGCGTCCGGTAATTGAGATTACCGACGTAAAGTTTGGTTGCCATTTAAAGCATCCCCCTGTCGGTCTCCGCCCTGTCTTTCGAGCCACGCAGGCACTTGCCACGTGATCGTATTCGTCGGCTCCGGGCTCGCTGCACTACGCTTCGTTTCGGTCTGCGCCATTATCTTAAACGGATTCGTCAAGGGGGCATCCAGAGAAAGGCAGAAAACGGAAATCGAACATAATCTACGGAGCCCTACGGCTCCTTAATGGCGAAAGTATGCCACTTTTCACTGTCCGTGGCAAGAAGATTGACGTGTGATGTCAAGACTCGATTGAAATGTCCCCTGGGTTAACTCTTTTAGAATGTCCCCTTATTTCGGCTATGCTGATCTCTGTGACCGTTCCTCCTTTTGTGTTGGGGTAATGTCTTCATAGGCAA
>SLIN01000074.1 GCA_007135605.1 Spirochaetales bacterium
ATCGGGGCGGAGTAGTAGATCTCGAACATCGGATTTCGTCCTCTGCCGCCCTGCGAGAAGCGGGTTTCCGCCTCGATCGCGATTCCCTCGATTGCCCAGCCGGGCATAAACACACCCGGCATCGCGAGAACCGGCTCCCCGAAAACACGTGACAGGGCGCCGAACACGCCCTTGTCGTACATGAAATGCAAATAGTGAGCGAGCTCGTGTACGAAGAGGAGGCGCAGCCAGTTTTCCGAGCGTGCCCCGAGCAGCGGTTGCGACGGGCTGGCGACGAACAGCCCGATGTGGTGCCGAGGTGTAGGGTCGAAGTATCCGTTGGCGATATCTGTGCGCCCGTTAACGAATACCCTGATCGTGCCCGGGGGGCTGTTATCGAAGAAGCTGGCGAGCTCCTCGTAGACTTCATCGGCGTACGATACGAGCTCTGCCACACTCTCCCGGTCGCGCGGCTCAAATATGAACGTGAAGTGCCCGGTGCTCGTCTGTCGCAGGCCGCGATACGCGCTGTCGTACGGCCCGGCACTTAGCGCGGTCGGCAGGAAAAGCGTCATGATTGCGAGTGCGGCGGTAACCGCGAATATCGACACTCTCACGGCCGGTAACTCCGTCACTTGTTATACGTCATCTGTCATAGCTTCAACCGGTCGACTGCGTGCGAAGACCCTCGAGGGGCGCAGGCAACGATAGCGCGTACCCTTGCGCGAAGTCGACTCCGATTTCGCGGAGTGTTCGCAACGTTTCCTCGTTCTTGACGAACTCGGCGATGGTGGTCATCGACAGAGTATGTCCAATATTGTTTATGGCTTCCACCATCGCCCGGTCGACGGAATCCTCGGCAACCCGCTGCACGAACGAGCCGTCGATCTTGACCGAATCTACCGGTAGGCGCTTCAAGTATGCAAAACTCGAGAAACCGTTTCCGAAATCGTCGATGGCAAACGAACAACCAATGCCCCGTAGATTCTCTATGAGCTCGACCGATGTCGCGAAACTCTGAATCGCCGCTGTCTCGGTGATCTCGAACCTGAGGCGGGAAGGCGAAACTTCGTTCTCGCGACACAGTTGATCAACGGAATCGAAGAGGGTGTTGTCGCCGAGCGTTGAGCCGGAAAGGTTCACACAGTAAAGAAGGCCGCTCTCGTCATTACGGCTGATGTATTCCACTACGTTTCGCAGAACAAGGCGGTCGATCGCGGGCATGAGGTTGTAGCGCTCCGCCGCCGGAATAAAGCTACCGGGAGCAACGATATTTCCCTCTTCGTCGATCAGCCGAATCAGCACTTCGCGCATCGCTTCTACACGGGATGCAACATCGATTATCGACTGATAGTAGAGCACGAAACGTTCGTCGTCGATTGCTTTGCTCAACACCGAGCTCCAGTGCATATCGACCCGCCGTTTGAGAAACGTGCTGTCACCCCGTCGATAGGTCTGAATGCCGTCGCCACCCGATTCCTTCAGGATATAGCAGGCGTCGTCGGCTGCAGCGAGAACACCGAAGGGGTCGGCATCGTCCGGTGCGATCGGAACGGCGGCAACCGACGCGGTTATATGAAAGGTGCGATCGCGCCACTGAAAGCGCCGACAAATTGTACTGTGCAACTGTTGTGCGAGCGCGTGCATACCGTCGTCCGTCGTCGCGGGAACGAAAAGTCCGAACTCGTCGTCACCTACACGCACGCGAAGCGGAATATCGGAGAAACGTTGGTTGATCTCGCCGGAGATTGTGCGCAGCAGCTCGTCCCCGGCCGGGTGGCCACATACATCGTTCACTACTTTGAAGTTGTCGACGTCGGCGTAGATGTACGCGGGCATCCGGTTCGAGTTTTCGAAGGTGTGCGGCACCGAAAGCTGTTGTGCCATGCGCGTGATGAACTCATCGCGGTTCAAAAGGCCGGTGAGGCTGTCGTGAGAAACGTGGTAGGAGAGCGTGTCGGTCATACGCCGGAATTCGCTTACGTCCCGTAACGCGATCGTATAACCGTCAATCGCCCCGGTACGGCTGCGCACGACCGAAACGCTCCCTTCGACCGGAATTCGGGCTCCATGGGGCGCTTCGAGCGTGACATTGCGGATCATATAGCTTCCCCGCGGCTCCATATCGGTCGGTATGAGGCTTACCCGCGCATCGGTCTCCTCGGAATAGGCGTGGACGACCGAATCGATTTCGCAATCTGCGAGCTCCTCGCTGGAGCGACCGAGGATCTCGACGGCGGCGGTATTCGAGTAGCGTATGCGGTGCTCGGAATCCAGCGAAATCACCAGTTCGCCTATGGTCATCAGTATCGAATCGAGCAGGCGCTCGTGCGCGTGAAGGCGCTCTTCCATATGCGCCTTGTAGATTGCCAACTCAATGACACTGTACAGTTCCCGTTCTTTGAACGGTTTCACGATGAAACCGTACGGTTCGGCCTCTTTTGCTCGCTCAATAACCTGATCGTCGGAATAGGCGGTGAGAAAGACCACCGGAATCTCGAGTTCTCGGCGCAGTTGGACCGCGGCCTCGATGCCGTCTCTCCCTCCGGTCAACATGATGTCCATGAGGATCAAATCGGGGCGCTCGGCATAGGCCAACGCGATAGCTTCGTCCGCTGTCGAGCAGGAGCCCACGACTTTGCAGCCGAACCGCTCGAGCCGATCGGTGAGGTCAAGCATGATGATTCGCTCGTCTTCTACGATCAGTACGCGGCTGGAATGCATCGAAGTTGCTACAATGTACAATTTGTAGCGCAGAGTCAAGAAAACCCGGCGAGGAGGGCGTGTCACCGTCCGATGTGGGTCGCAGTCTGCGGCGCACGCCGGGCGACTGCCGTGCGGTTCTACAAGCCGAGCACGGACTTGAGTGTATTCGGCTCGATTCTAAACGGGGATCCTTTTCCCTGGAGAAAGTGATACTTCCTCATGAGATGCAGCGAGAGATGCGATACACGAATCTCGTCGCGCGAACCGTCGGCTCTTCGGATCGTAGCGTTTACCTTTCGGAAGATGCCGTCCTCGAACGGGGAGGGCAGGTGCCCCCGTGCTTCGTCGGTTTTCACCAGCCAGCTGCCGTCAATCGTGACCGGCTCCCCGAGCCCTTTTCGCCCCTCCTCGAGTAGCCATTCGAGGCGGTCGGCTGCATCGTCGAAGTCGACTCCCAACTCGTGCATCGTGTCCTCGTCGCGTGCTATAAGATCAACGAGTGGTGCCGACTCATCGCCGAGAAAGCCGTTCGCGGTGATTACTCCCGGCTGCATATTCTCCTGTGCTTTCACCATTTGAGGTGACATCTTCATGAGAGACCTCCGACATTGTGAGTTATCCGGCGGCCGGGCCGTTCTTGTCAGGTCGAGCGCGGCGAGTGCTCAACGCGCACCGGTTATCGCGCAATCAGCCGAACTTGTCGAAGTAGATCTTTTCGTCCGGCATGTCGTTCTTTTCCCGCATTACGTCCATACATGCGTCGAGCATTCCAGGACTGCCGCAAAGATATCCTTCCTTCTCGGCGTTAGCGAGCTCCGGCATCTTGAGATACTTGTCGAGCACTTCGGTAATGAGTCCGGTTTCTCCGTCCCAGTCATCGGTTTCCTCCGGTTCACTCAGTGCCGGCACGAAATGGAAACGCTCATACTTCTCCTGCAGCTCGTTTAACCAGTCAACGTAGAAGAGATCTTTCGCCGTGCGTGCACCGAAGAAGTACCAACAGTCCCGCTCGTTGATCCTTCCGGTATGAATCATGTCGTTGAAGATCGCCTTGAACGGAGCCATTCCCGAGCCCCCGGCAACACAGATCATCATTGCGTCGGTGTCGCGGACGTGGAACTCGCCGAACGGGCCGATAGCGTCGATTTTCTCGCCTTCCTGCATGTGCTCGTGAACATACGTCGTCACGATTCCTCCGGGAACGAGTCGTATCATGAACTCGATCCGGGCAGGTTCGTGCGGAGCCGAGCTCATAGAATAGGCGCGTTGTGTCGGCTCCTTGACCTTACCGTATTTCGGGGCCTCGAGCTGCATATACTGTCCGGCCTTGTACTCGATCGACTGGCCTTGCGGAAGCTTCATGGAAACTTCCTTAATATCGTGTGTCAGATCGCTGATTCGCTCCACCGTACAGGTATAGCGACGTATATAGAAGAGATAGTCGGGAATCTCGAGCTCGACGTCCTCTTTGAGCTTTATCTGACACGAAAGCCGGACGTTCTCCTTTATCTCCTCGGACGACATCCACGGCAACTCGGTCGGAAGGGTCGGTCCGATGTCACTCGTTACCTTGACCTTGCATTCGCCGCAACTGCCGCGACCACCGCACGCCGACGGGATGAAGATCTGCTGTTCGGCGAGGGTGTTGAGCATATTCCCACCGCCTTGAACGGTCATCTCCTTTTTGCCCGAGTTGATGTTGATCGTCACCTCGCCGTAGTTGTTGACGATCTTGTCGGTAACCGAGATGAGGGCAGCGAGCCCCGCTCCTATGGCGCCGATCGAAAGCGGCGCAATGAGCATAGCTGGATTCAACATGTTCTTCGTCTCCTACGCATTGGCACGGTCACTGTACGGCGAGCATGCCTTGAAAGCCGATAAACGCCATCGCCATGAGGCCGATGGTGATCATGGTCAAGCCCGAACCCTGAAGACCGGCCGGTACGGTCTTCGTACGCTCTGTTTTCTTGCGTATCGCCGACAGTGCCATGATAGCGATCCACCATCCGAGCCCCGAGCCGAAGCCGTAGACCAACGTCTGTGTGAAGCCGTAGTCGCGGATCTCGACGAAGAGGCTCACTCCGAGAATCGCGCAGTTGACGGTAATCAGCGGCAGGAATATTCCGAGCGTGATGTAGAGTTTCTGACTGACCCGGTCGATGATCATCTCCAGGATCTGGACCATCGCCGCGATAACGATAATGAAAATAATGAAGCGTAAATACAGCAGGTCCAGCGGTATCAGAACGTGGTGGAGGATGATCCAGTTTACGGCTGCGGTAATCGTGAGAACGACGGTAACCGCGAGGCCGAGCCCGTTCGAGGACTTCATATCCTTGGATATGGCTACAAAAGAGCACATTCCGAGGAAGTTCGCCAGTAGAATATTGCTGGTGAAGATCGAGGCGAAAAAGAGCGAAAAAAGTCCGATGTCCGGAGGATTCATGCTGCAGCCTCCTGTTGTCTATACATGATCGTTTTGCCGATCCAGATGATAATGCCGAGAAAGAAGAAGGCACTCGGCGGCATTGCCATAAGCACCCACGGCGTGAAACCGGCCGGCATGACGGTGAATCCGAAGAGCGTACCGAACGCGAGAAGCTCGCGGAAGAAGGCGATGGTCATCAGCACTCCCATATAGCCGGCGCCCGAGGTGATTCCGTCCCACATGCTCAGCAGCGGTCCGTTGCTCTGGGCAAACGCTTCGGCGCGCCCCATTATGATGCAGTTGGTGATGATCAACCCGACGTACGGACCGAGTGCTTCGTGTATGTCCGGCAGATACGCTCTCAGTACAATGTCGACGATAATGACGTAGAACGCGATGATAAGCACCTGCACGATCATCCGGACCTTGCGCGGAAAGAGCGACTTGAGAATGCTGACCGTAAGGTTCGACATCATCGTCACAAATATCACACCGACTGACATGATGGCCGTGTTGACGAGCAGGTTCGTTACCGCGAGGGCCGAACAGATGCCGAGAACCTGCATGAAAATCGGATTGCTGTGCCAGAGATTTTCGGTTAGCACGCCTCCGACGGTCTGTGGTGCGGCGGAATCACTCATGCTCGTTCTCCTCCCCACTTCTCCTTGAAGGTCTGAACTGCATCGGTAAGGATGCGCTCCATGTTGTCGGTAGTGCCGGTAGCGCCGGTAATCGCTTCGAACTCGCCCGCGCCGGGTGAGCTGTCGCGCACGTAAGTCAGTCTACCCTCGGGAACTTCGCGGTCACGGAACTGCTCCTTGAACCAGCTCTCGGTAATGCGTCCCCCGAGACCGGGCGTCTCCTCGTGCGAGATGATTTCGAGTCCCATCGTGCGCTCGAGCGATTCGTCCATCGCGAGTACGCCGATAATGGTTCCCCAGACACCCTGACCGCGGAACGCCGTTGCAAGAACAACTTCGCCGTCGCGTTCGGTACGGTAGAAGATCCGGTCGTCGACTTCGATCTCTTCGACTTCCTCGTAAAGACCGAGAATCTCCTCGTCTGAATCGAACTCGATACCCATTGCCGTAAGAATCGCACGCTGCTGGGCGACAACCTGGTTCTGCTCGACCCGTTCGGCCGTTGCCTGGTTTGCGACGGAGAGAATCGCCACGAACACGAAACAGACGATAAACGTGAATATGACCGTGTAAGCCAGACTCTGCTTGTTCATACGGCCTCCTTCGCTGCCGTCGGCTTTGCGGCGGTCTTTTTCTTGGTCTTTGGTTTCTTCGGATTCGGCATCAACTCGTCCAGCAATGAGCTGAAGACGTTGGCAACGAAGATGCCGAAACTCGCTCCTTCGTTGAACCCGGTGAAGGCTCGTACGAGCACCGTTACCAGCCCGATTATGAACCCGTAAATCCACTGTGCGTTCGTTTTGTTCGGTGCGGTGATCGGGTCGGTCGCGTAGTAGACGGCCACGATGAAAATGCTGCCGCTGAACATTGCAAAGTGAGGCGGAAACGGCGATATCCCGGAATAGTAGAAGATCGCGCTCAGTCCCGCACCGGAGATCAGCGTCGAGAGAATAAGCCGCCACTGAGCGGTCTTCGTCCAGATGAGATAGATCCCTGAGAGTGCGATCAGAATTATCGAGCTTTCTCCGATCGAACCGGCACGGGTCCCGATCAACAAGTCGGCGAGCCGCGGCATATCTCCGCCTTCCATCATTTCCAGCGGCGTGGCGGCGGTAACCAGATCGACCCCGGCTTCGCCGGCGCCGAATCCGCCCGGCGTCATCCAGGCAGTAGCGAAGGGGGCGGCAAATGCAATCCATACAAAGAGGCGACCGGTAATCGCCGGGTTGAAGACGTTTCGCCCGAATCCGCCGTACGCTTCCTTGGCGATTGCCACCGCGAACGCGATCCCGACAGCCGAGATCCAGAGCGGAATTGCCGGCGGAAGTGCGATCGTATACAAGGCACAGGTCACGAGAACCGCCTCGCTCACCTTTTTTCCCCGCTTCTTTTCGAACAGGTACTCGACTGCGATTCCGACCGGGAATACAACGAGAGCCTGCGCGACCGGTCTCCACCCGTAGAGATAGATGCCGAACAAAAACAAAGGCACCAGAGAGTAGACCACCCGCCGCATTATCTTCTGCTTCTGGAAGATCTGATTGTACACGGCTCCTCCTCAAAGTGTGACGTACATGGTAATGTGCCCGCGCAAATTACCACTTACTCTATCGATAATAATTATTCGTTATTCCGGCAACGATTCGTAAGATAGCCTATTTCCCTGCCGCCTGTGAAGGCGTTATAAGGAGAAATCGTGTCCGACACCCCGCAGATATGGTATTCAGATTCCTCCGACCCGGTCATGAATCTCGCATTCGAGGAGTGCGTGCTTGACGATCCGGGTACAAGGCTGCCGTCGCTTGTCCTGTACGAGAACCGCGAGGCGGTCGTAATAGGGAAAAACCAGAATCCGTGGCTCGAATGCGATCCGGAGCGTCTCGAGCACGCCGGCGTTCCCCTTCTCCGGCGGCTCAGCGGCGGCGGAACAGTGTACCACGGCCCGGGAAACCTGAATATCGGGTTTGTGGTGCCGCGTAACGGGTTCGACCGCCGGCCTCAGCTCGAGTTGGTCGCCAAAGCGCTTGTCGCGTTTGGAATTGAGTCCGAGATTCTCGAGCGCGGGGACATTCTCGTCGGCGGCCGCAAGGTGTCCGGAAACGCCATGTGCTACCGTTCGCAGCGGGTTCTCCACCATATTACCCTGCTCGTGGATGCGAATCTGAGCGTACTCCGGACGGTACTCGAGCCCGCCGAGCCTGAGATCGAGACACACGCTATTGCGTCGAACAGAATGCCGGTCGCAAATCTCTCGGAGTTCAACCGTCGCATTGATATCGATTCCGTACGGCATTGGATTGTCTATACCTTCAACAACGTGTACTCTGTCGGTGAACATCGATCGGCCCGGGACCTTGATCCGGCATGTCTCGGCGAGCGCTCCGAGCGGCACCGCAGCTGGGAGTGGAAATACGGCCGAACACCGCGATTCCTGGCGCCGGGAAGTGAAGATACGAGGCTTTCGGTTAGGGGCGGTTTGGTTCGAGCCGTACTGACCCGGGACGGCACGGAGCGTCCGCTGCAAGAACCGATGCCCTATCATCCGAAACTGCGTAAGGTTTCGCTCCTGACGGGCCGGACGAACGGATAAATAACGATACAGGAGTTTCAGCCCATGGCTACTCAGTCTGCGAAGAAGAAAGCGAAAGATAAGTATGACGTTTCCGACTACGAGAAGGAGTTTCTCGTCGGAGCGCTCGAGGAAATGATGTTGATCAGGCGCTTTGAGGAGAAAGCGGCGCAAATGTACGGTCTACGCAAGATCGGCGGTTTCTTCCACGCCTATAACGGTCAGGAGGCCATATCGAGTGCTGCGGTCCGTGCACTCGATATGAAGCGCGACTACATCCTCACCGCGTACCGTGACCACGGGCATGCGATCTCGTGCGGAATCGATCCGAAATTCGTAATGGCCGAGCTCTACGGGAAGATCACCGGCGTCGCGCGTGGTAAAGGCGGCTCGATGCATATGTTCGACGCCGAGAAGCACATGCTCGGCGGAAACGGGATCGTAGGCGCACAGATCCCCGTTGCGACCGGCGTGGCGTTCGCCGAGATGTATCGAAAGAAGGTACTCGGCGAGAAGAACTCAGGCTGTGCCTTCTGCTTTTTCGGCGACGGAGCGGTGCATCAGGGTGCTTTTCACGAAAGTCTTAATATGGCGAGTGTCTGGAACCTTCCCGCGGTCTACGTAGTCGAAAACAACCAGTACGGCATGGGAACGGCAGTCTCGCGGGTAAGCGCGGTTACCGACTTTGATGTCAAGGCGGTCGGATACGCGATGTCCGGGACGCAGCTGAACGGGATGGACTTTCTCGATGTATATGAAGGGTTCAGGGCGGCAGCGAAGGAAGCGATCGAAAACGAACGACCGACTCTCATAGATTGTAAGACATACCGGTATAAGGGACACAGCATCAGCGACCCGGCGAAGTACCGCACGAAAGACGAGCTCGAATCGTTCAAGGCACGCGATCCGATTACCCTTCTTCAGGGGCGTATGCACGAGGCCGGCATGATTACCGACGATGAGTATCGGGATATCGACCAGCGGGTGAAGGACGAGGTGCAGGAAGCGGTCGATTTCGCCGAGAGGTCCGACGAGCCGGCGCTCGATACGATGTATGAAGATATCTACGTTGACTAAGAACTCCAGGAGAACGGAACACTATGGCTGAAATAGCGGTACGCGATGCGCTCAATCAGGCGATCGACGAGGAGATGGAGCGCGACGAGACGGTCTGTATTATCGGTGAAGAGGTTGCGGAGTACGAAGGCGCCTACAAGGTAACTCGCGGTCTTCTGAAAAAGTACGGCGCTCCCCGTGTCCAGGATACGCCTATAACCGAGAACGGCTTCACCGGACTCGGTATCGGTGCGGCGATGGTGGGCCTGCGGCCGATCGTCGAATGGATGACGTTCAATTTTTCGATTCAGGCACTCGATCAGGTGATCAACAACGCTGCGAAAATGCGGCACATGTCCGGTGGGCAACTGAAGGTGCCGATCGTGTTCCGAGGGCCCAACGGGCCGGCCGAATACTTGAGCTCGCAGCACAGTCAGGCGCTTCAAAGCGTTTATGCTCATATACCGGGACTCAAGGTGGTTTCCATATCGAACGCGTACGATGCGAAAGGGCTGCTGAAGAGCGCGATCCGTGACGACAACCCGGTTGTCTTTATGGAAGCGGAGCTCATGTACGGCTGGAAGGGAGAGGTGCCCGATGAAGAATACCTTGTCCCCATCGGAGAGGCGGCCGTTCAGCGCGAGGGCGACGATGTAACCCTTATCAGTTTCGGGAAGACGATGCGCCCGGTGCACGAGGCGGCGGAAGAGTTGGCGAATCAAGGGGTCAATGCCGAGGTGATTGACCTTCGAACTCTGCGCCCGCTCGACGAGGAGACGGTGTACGCTTCGGTACGCAAGACGAATCGCGCCGTGATCGTCGACGAAGGGTGGCCGATTGCCGGCTACGGCAGCTATGTCGGCTGGCTCATCGGAAAGAATTGCTTCGACGAGCTTGATGCAGAGGTGGAGCTGGTGCACTCCGAGGATGTGCCCATGCCGTACAACCACACGCTCGAGCTCGCGGTCCAGCCGTCAACGGAGAAAGTCGTGGCTGCCGCGAAGCGTGTTCTGTATATGGAGTAAATGAGCTATGGCTGAAAATGTATTGATGGTTGCTCTCTCGCCGACGATGGAGGATGGAACGATCGCCGGCTGGAGCAAGAAGGAAGGTGATTCGGTTTCCGCCGGCGACGTGCTGTGTGAGGTGGAAACCGACAAGGCGACCATGGATTACGAGTCGACCCAGGAAGGAACGCTTCTCAAGATAATCAAGGGTGATGGGTCGTCGGCGAAAGTTGGAGAACCGATCGCTATAATCGGCGAACAGGGCGAGGATATTTCCGACCTCGAGGCGGAGGCGGCCGGGGGCGAGGCTGCCGGCAACGGAACCGGTACCGGCGGTGAGACCGGGAAGGGTGGTGAGACCGGGAAGGGCGGTGAGACCGGGAAGGGCGGTGAGACCGGGAAGGGCGGCGAAGCCGCCAAGGAGCCGGCGGCGGAGGGGCGGCGTGGCCAACGCTCTTCGAGCGGTGCGAAAGCACCGGCGAGCGCGGCGGCAGCTTCTACCGCGGGCCGCGGTGCGAGCGGAATCGTCAAAGCGTCACCTCTTGCGCGGAAGATAGCCTCCGATCGCGGAATCGATATCGCACAAGTGCCCGGCAGCGGACCGGGCGGTCGAGTCGTCAAGGCCGACGTGGAGAGCTTCGAGGGAGCGCCTGCCGCGGCCGCGACAGAGGGGGCAACCGAGGCCCGCCGTGTCACCGCCGCGCTACCGGGCGAGGATCGCACGATTCCGGTCAACCGGATGCGGGCGACCATCGCGAAGCGGCTCGGCGAAAGCAAATTCCGGGCACCGCACTTCTACCTCAAGCTTTCGGTGGACATGCGTGGAATCCTGTCGGCTCGCACTCGCTTGAACAAGGAAGTGCCGGAAAAGGTCAGTCTGAATGCGTTCATGATCAAGTTCGCCGCCGAAGCGTTGAAACGGCATCCGAACGTGAACTCGAGCTGGCAGGGCGACCATATAATCGAATACCGGAGCGTGGATATCGGACTCGCAGTGGAGATGTCGGCCGGCGGACTCATTACTCCGGTGGTGCGCAACTGCGGCAATCGCGGCATCGTCGATATCGATGCGGACTTGAAAGAGCTGATCGGTAAGGCTCGCGACGGTGGGCTTCAGCCGGAAGAGTACAGTGGAGCGACGTTCAGCATTTCCAATCTCGGCAATTTCGGAATCGAGGAGTTCACGGCCATCATCAATCCGCCGGGCAGCGCGATTCTTGCGCTCGGAAACACCGAGAAAACGGCGGTATTCGACGAGAACGACAATATGTCGGTCGTTCCGAAGATGAAAATGACACTCAGTTGCGATCATCGGGTCGTCGACGGCGCCGCCGGAGCGCGCTTTCTGAACGATATGAAGCGGATGATGGAAGACCCTGCCCGGGCACTGTTCTGAGATAATGATGGTTCGATGGAGAAGTAGATCATGGCGAGTGAATTTGATTATGATGTAGCGGTGATCGGTGCCGGCCCCGGCGGTTATGTAGCAGCCATTCGGGCGAGTCAGCTCGGCCTGAAGGCGGCGGTCATAGAGCGTGACAAACCGGGTGGAGTGTGCCTGAATATCGGCTGCATTCCGTCGAAAGCGCTCATTCATCATGCCGAAACCTTTCTGCACAGGAAAGACCTCGAGGATTTCGGAGTGAAGGTAGACACGAGCGGATTCGACTATTCCAAGGTCTATAAACGCAGCCGCAACGCCGCGGATGCCTTGAGCAAGGGCGTGCAAATGCTGCTGAAGAAGAACAAGATCGACCTGGTCGCCGGCGAGGCGAAGTTCGTGAACAAGCACGAGCTTGCGATCGAGGGCGGCGACCGGAAGAAGGTGACCGCTGGAAACATCATCATCGCGACCGGCGGTCGTCCGCGGGAGATTCCCGGCTTTGAGTTCGACGAGAAACAGGTGTTATCGTCTACGGGACTGCTCTATCTGCAGAAGCTGCCGAAGAGCATGGTTGTCATGGGAGGCGGCTACATCGGCATGGAGTTCGCCTACGTTATGAACGCGTTCGGCGTGGATGTAACAGTGGTCGAGATGCTGCCTACTATTCTGCCGGCCTCCGATACGGAAGTTACCAAGGTCGTTCACAAGGCGTTCGAGCGTCGTGGCGTCAAGTTCCGTACCGGCACGAAGGTCGAGTCGATGGAGAAAGCCTCGGGGAAGCTTACTTTGACGCTGTCGAACGATACGGGAAACGAACAGATCGAGGCGGAAACGGTGCTTGTCGCCATCGGACGTGTCGCCAATACCGAGAATCTCGGCCTCGAGAACATCGGAGTTCGACCGGAGAAGGGAGTGATCCGGGTCGAGGACTACTACCGTACGAGTGCATCGAACGTATTCGCGATCGGAGACGTGGTCGGCACCCCACCGCTGGCTCATGTTGCCATGAAGGAAGGCGAGATTGTAGCCGAGTACCTTGCGGGGAGCGCGAAGGAGACAAGCGTTGCCGACGACGAGATTCCTGCCGCGGTCTACTCCGAGCCGCAGGTCGCCTACTTCGGTCCCACGGAGGAGGCGGCGAAGAAACGCGGGTTGAAGTATAAGAGCGCGACCTTCCCGTATCGCGGTGCGGGCAAATCGGTTGCCGTCGAGCAGTCGGAGGGGATCGTGAAGATTCTTTACGAGCCGGAGACACACGAGATCCTTGCCGCTCACGTGGTTGGAAAGGACGCCTCCGAGCTTATCCATGAGTTGCTGCTCGCGAAGAAGTCCGAGCTTCTGCCGGAGGATATTGCAACCATGATCCACGCCCATCCGACGCTCTCGGAGGCCGTCATGGAAGGCGCTCGTAGCGCCGAGGGATGGGCGGTACACGCGTGACGATTGCGTGAGGAGCAAGGAGATGCCTGAACGCAACAGGAAGAACGTAACGAACGCGCTCCTCTTTATTCTGGTAGTCATCGCGGCCGGCTCCGTGCTTCGCATGACCGCCGGCATATTCGTGCCGTTCGTCGTGGCGCTTCTTCTGGGCTTCGTTCTCAATCCGGTGGTGAGCTACTTGCGCCGAATCGGGTTGCCGCGTGGGATTGCGGTGCTCGCCGTTCTGCTGCTGCTGATCGGGTTCGGTGCGTTATTGGGACTGCTGTTCTATACCAGTATACAGAGCCTCGTACGGCGCTTTCCGGTCTACCAGGCTCGTTTTCTCGAAATGTTGTCGGAGCTCATCGAAGCGACCAACCTGCCTCCGGCGATCGTTCAGGAGTTCAACATTACCGGTAATTTGAGCTCGCTGATCTTTTCCCTCAGCGGAAACATCGCCGGCTTCCTCGGGAATCTGGCCATGGTAATCGTCTTCGTGCTTTTCATCCTGCTCGAGATTCCGTATATGCGGGCGAAGATGATGAGTGCGTTGCAAGGGCCGCGAACCGACCAGGTCGCCCGAATCGTTACCGCGATAAACGTTCAGATCGGGCGCTATCTCAGCGTAAAGATACTGATCAGCACCATGACCGCGTTCATTATCTACGTCAGCTTCTCGATCATCGGGGTGGACTTTCCGTTCATCTGGGCGATTCTCACCTTCCTCTTCAATTTCGTTCCGACCATCGGTTCGATCGCAATTACCGTTGCCAGCGGTGTATTCGTGATTCTGCAATTCGCGCCCGACTGGAACCCGGCGCTTGCGGCAGTCGTGACGATGACGGTAACTCAGTTTCTGATCGGGAATATACTCGACCCGAAAATGCAGGGCGACAGCCTCAACCTCAGCCCGGTTGTGATTCTCCTCTCGCTGCTGCTGTGGGGGTTCCTCTGGGGAATAGTAGGGATGTTCCTCGCAGTTCCCCTCACGGTCGCGATAAAGATTGTGCTCGAGAATGTCCCGGGAATGGAGTGGATCGGCATTCTCATGGGTACCGGCAACTATCGCGAGCGCGAAAGGCGCGCAAAGGTTGGTGACCGGTCGGGCCGGAGTAGCCGTGCTTCGAGCGAAAACGCCGCGGGCTCAAAGCTGCCAACCGGCGTCTGATAGGAGACATGAATGGAATCACGAAAGCGAATACTCACCGGCGACCGCCCCACCGGAAAGCTGCATCTCGGTCACTATGTCGGTTCGATCCGGAATCGTGTGAACCTCCAACATGAGTACGACTGTTTTATCATCATAGCCGACCTTCACACTCTCACAACACAGCCGGAGAAGGACAACGTGGAGCAGATCTCCGCGAACGCGCGTGAGATGATGCTCGATTACCTCGCATGCGGAATCGACCCTTCGATATCGAGCGTATACCTTCAGAGCGCGGTGCCGGAAGTATACGAGCTGAATCTCCTGTTCGAAATGCTTGTGACCGTTCCACGCTTGCAGCGAATGCCGAGTCTCAAGGAAATGGCTCAGAACGCGCACCTGAACGAGATGCCGTTCGGCCTGTTGGGATACCCGGTCCTACAGAGTGCGGATATCCTTATGCCGAGAGCGCACTTGGTGCCGGTCGGTAAGGATAATGAGTCGCACGTCGAGTTAACCCGCGAGATCGCTCGCCGTTTCAACTATCTGTACGGCGAGACCTTCCCCATCCCCGAGAGCCTTGTACAGGGTGGAACGCTCGTCGGAACCGACGGCTCGGCGAAAATGAGCAAGAGCCTCGGAAATGCGATTCTCCTGTCGGATGACGCCGATACCGTGCAGAAGAAGGTGTACGGTATGTACACCGATCCGAATCGTATCCGCGCCGATATTCCGGGTACCGTCGAGGGGAATCCGGTGTTCACGTATCACGACATGTTCAACCCGAACACTCGGGAGGTAGACGATCTCAAGGAGCGCTATCGGGCCGGAACGGTCGGTGATGTGGAGGTCAAAGAGAAGCTCTCGACCGCGCTCAACACGTTTCTCGATCCAATACGGGAGCGCAGGGAGCGTTTTGCCGAGGATTCCGGATACGTCGATCAGGTGATATACGAGGGAACCGCTGTAGCACGCGAGGAAGCACGGAAAACGCTGATCGAAGCACGTAAGGCCATGGGGCTAGCCGGCGTCTGGAACCGGATATCGCGCAAAGCCGAGAAGCGGCGTAAGAAGCAGGAGGCAGCGACGTCGTCACCGGCGAAGGAAAGTGCTTCGCAGTGAGCAATGAGCTCGATCCGGATCGGCTCGAACGTTTTCGGTCGCTCGTATACGATTACTACCGGCAATTCGGACGACACGATCTCGAGTGGCGTAACACCCGCGACCCGTATCGGGTGTTGGTCAGCGAGTTCATGTTGCAGCAGACACAGGTCGCTCGGGTTCGGAAGAAGTATCGCGAGTTTCTCTCACTCTTCCCGTCGATTTCGGATCTGGCTCGCGCCGGCTTGCGTGACGTACTCGGTGCGTGGAGCGGCCTCGGCTACAATCGCCGGGCACGCTTTCTCCACGAGCTCGCGCGTCGAGTTTGTGAGGAACGCGATGGAGAGCTGCCCGAGGATCGGGAAGAGTTGCGTTCGCTTCCGGGAGTCGGCACCTACACTGCTTCGGCGGTTGCGTGCTTCGCGTTCGACGCACCGGTGGCGTTGCTGGAAACGAACATTCGCCGTGCTCTGATTTACTCCTTTTTCGCGGAGCCGGACCGGGAGTGGCCCGAGCCTTTCGCCGCCGAGGTGCCGGGGACGGACTCGATCGAGCCGCAGATCGAGCCGAGGTCGATCGTTGCGCCGGTACATGACCGGGATATATCCCTCGTGGCGGAAGCGGTCCTCGATCGCGAACAGGCTCGCGAGTGGAATTACGCTCTCATGGATTACGGCGAGTTGATAGGGCGTCGAGTACCCAATCCAAATCGCGCAAGCGTGCACTACACTCGCCAGAGTCGGTTCGAAGGCTCGCTTCGCCAGGCACGCGGAGCGGCGATCCGCGTGCTGACAACCGTCGAAGCCGCGGATGCGGAGACGATCGCCGCTCAGTACGGTCTTCCCCTCTCGCGTATCGAATCGGCGTTGAACGAGTTGTCGAACGAGGGCATCGTTGCCGGAGACGGAACCGGACAGTGGAGGATCGGCTGACGAACGCCAAGTCGCAACCGATCCGAATTCGAAGTCATTCAAGGGCCGTGCGGATCATTGAGCGAAACCAGGAGTGAAGCGATTCGAGAACGGCGCCGCTCTTCGCCGGGTCGCGTGGAATTCCGCGGACGTCCGAGATGACGCGGAACAGCGGTTCGGTACGCGAGCCGCGCATCCAGGTGAATGCGAACGGCCTTCGATACTCGTCGTAGAACCATACGGCAAAACCGCCGGTGGCGTCGCCGGACGGGTCGCGCTCACCGGCGCCGATCCGGCATGCGGTTCCTTCGAAATTGCGAATCTCCCAGTGAGATGCTGCCGCAACCGGCTCGAGCAATTGAATCGCAGCGTCGAGCCCGTTCGGAAGAAGGTTTTCCACACGGCTTTTCAGATCGGCGTGAGCGATTGCTCCGACCTCGATTCTCGCTTCCGGTGCGGTGACCGGTGTAGTGTGCCACACGGGTAGCCTGGAATAGAGCGTCTCGAACAGCTCCGCCGGAGTTTGCGCTTCGACCGTCGCGTGATCCCCGCCCTTCGACGAGCGGTCGCGGGAACTGTTATCCGTGCCCTCCGAGAAACGCTCTCGTGAGCCGTTGTCGTCCAAATGAGCACTGACCGCCCGAAGGGCCGACAGTGCGTGGGGGAGCGGCGATGCTTCCGCGTCCGGTCTCATGGCGAACAGACGGAGCATAGATACGACCGTCGACAGCGGATCACGAATCGTGCCGGGGAACGTAATGTTGCCGCCGTTCGAGCCCTCGCCGAGGATCGGTACGAACCATCCTTCAGCGCGGAGCTCTTCCGCCTTAGTGACGACGTTCGCTTCTCCGACCTCGGCACGAAACGGCGTAGCGCCGAATACGTTTGCAATCTCCTCCACCCGGAGCGAAGTCGGCCCGTTCGCCACGATTGCAACGGGATTTTCGGAGAGCGAACTTCCGGCCGCGAGCCACGAAAGCTCGGCCAGCACCGCGAGACAGAAAACGTCCTGACTCGCGAGCGTATGCACGGACATTTTCGAAGGGAACACCAGATTCCCCCGGTCACCGTCGTTGTCCGGTACGTAACCGAGAGAGACCGGTGCGCTTCCGCGAAGAAGCTCTCGTATGCGATCGCGACAGCGGTCCAGGCCGGGGCCTTCCGGTTCGATCACATGCGATATGCGTCCGGGCACGGCATCGATCGAATAAAGCTCTGCTCCGAGTCCCGCGAGCACTTCCGCATCGACGCCGGTGCTTCTGGCACTGCCGTTCATATCGGCCACGACCACGCTCTCCGCGAAGAAAGGACGCAACTCCTCCCATCGCCGGCCCCGCCCGGCTCTTGCCGTGACCAGCGAAAAATATGCGTTCTTCGCGCGCGTACGATTAGCAGGCTGTTCGGCTATCGTTCTTTCTACGGTGGAAGGTGGGCAGTGTACGACCAGTCGTCGAAGATTCTCACCGACTTCCCGCTGTGCCACTATCGCTTCGAAGATCTTCGATAGCTCCCGGGAGTCGTTCGCTCCGAGAACGCGTCCGTCCCGATCCCCCCACTTCGCACCGTTATAGCCCGGCGGGTTATGACTGGCGGTAATGTAGCAAACACCCGCCACGCCGGACTCCGTCGACGCGAAGGCAACCGTCTCGGGACTCGAGGAGACGCCGAGAAAGATGACCGGCAGCTCGAGCGAGAGAAATACGCGTATCATCACGTCGGCGAGAACGGGGCCGGTCGGACGACCGTCACACGCCACAATGATCGCTCCGGTACGCTCGCGTTCGCGGACGAATCGGGCGAACGCAAGCGCCATGGCGGCGCCGACGTAGCGCTTCGGCGGTACGATTGCGGTGGAAAGCGAGCTCTCCGAATCGCCGAATACGCCCCGCCATCCCGATATACTCCGGATCATCGACGTCGCTTCATCGTGGATTTCGGAATCATAGATGCGCTGATGCTCGGCGATCGGGGCCCGGGACGGCACTATCGTTACGATACCGTCGATGGTCACGCCCGCCGGACCGACATCACCCTGCGGCTCTCGTGCACTTGAGCTCATTCGCCAATCCGTCCCGGCTTCAGAAGTGGTAGCCGAACCCGATCGCAAACGGCGTTATGCGGTCGCCGGTAGCAAGAGGCTCGTCGAGTGCGGCCTGTGTGTAGAATACGAGAGTTGCTGCATCGAACAGGCTGATCGAGATGCCGCCACCGGCTCCGTATGCCGTGCCGCTCAAATCGGCCCCTGACTCGTAATCGTCGAACCCACGGTATGCGCCCGCGTCGAAGTAGGCAACTAATCCGGGAAGCACATCGGGGCGGGCTATCGCCGGCAGAATCGCGCGCAATTCGACCGAGCCGGCAAGCTTGAACCGAGCGTCGTAGCGACCGGCCTCGTAGCCGCGGATGCTTCCGCCGAGTCCGTGTCGGTCGAAGAGTGGGCCGACGACTGAACGTCGAGCCGAAAGCGGTACACGCTCGCCCCATGCGTAATCGGCCGCAGCGTATGCGCCCCCGTACAGTGCAAATCGATTGAGCTTCTCGCCGTTTTCCTTCGACATCCTCGGTAGTGCTTCATACAGGGGAACGAAACCGCGCAATTGCGTACCGACGCGGGCGAAATCCGCTTCGCCTACGACGCGATTAGCGAGAAAGCCCGGGCCCCATTCAAGGGTCACGTGGCCGCCCCATCCGCGCCTCGCACCGCTGATCTCCGATCGGAGCATATTACCGATCTCCACACCGAACCGGACGGTATTCAACCACTGTCCGTCGCGTTCGGCGAGCGGTATCTCGCTCTCGAAAAGTAGTCGCGGTTCATCATGATCAACATGCCACTCCCGTATTCCGACATACCGGAGAAAGATCTCGAGGAACGGATTATCGGGGTTTTCGGACACGATAACGCTCTGTCGGAGACCGGTGTTCCACCAAATCATGCGCCGGGAGAAATACGGCGCCTGCCCGGGATCGAATCCTTCGGGATCGCCCGAATAGAGTGCGCCATCCGGGGTGCGGAAATATGCGGATGTGCTGATTGCCGCAGCGGCGCCGACCTCCGCGGTAGTCGGAAGACGGTCGTCGCCGAACTGGTATCCCACCTGTGCTCCGGCTCCCCAGATCAAGGGGAAGGGATCGACGCTCACTTCGGCGAGGATTGATGCAGGTGCACAGATGCCGAATACGATAAGTGCTGTAATCCGGACGATACGTCTCTTCATGGCTGTGGGCGCTCATAGTAGTCCGGCGATTTAACAGACGTCAATGAAATGTGCTTGCAGCGGATGCGGGCCGACGGTATAAGATGGCAGAAACTCGAGCGAGCAATATCGCCGGAGCGTCACAATGAATAAAGTGCTTGTCATAGATGAATCGTCGCTGTTGAGGGACTTCTATCGCACACAGCTCGAGGAGCACGGGTTCGAGGTCGTAGTAGCGGTAAACGGTCTCGACGGAGTCGCGAAGTTGCGAAACGACGTTCCCGATCTTGTTATCATGGACTATTCCCTGTCGCGCGCAAGTGCCGAAGATGTTCTGCAGCGTAAGATGGAGGACCCGAACGCTAAGACGGCGCCGGTAATCGTCGTGAGCAAGCCGCTCGACAAGGATTCGGTGCTCAAGCTCGCGAAGTTTCAGGTGAAGAAGTTCTTCAACAAGCCGGTCAAGATCGATCAACTGCTCGAGACCATCGGGACACTTCTCAATGTGCCGGTCCGGATCGACAATACCCCGTGTATGATCGAAGCGCACGTGAACGATCACGTGCTTTTTATCGAGATCGCTCAGGGACTCAACCGCGAGAAGATCACCATGCTGAGGTACCGGATACAGGAGTTGCTCGATCTGTACGACGTGCGAATTCCACGTGTGCTACTGATGATGGCTAGTGTCGAGGTTGGCGACGACGATACGGAGAAACTCGAGGCGCTCTTTCGCAGCGTGCTCGATGTAACCGGCGTTAAGCCGAAATTCGTGAAGATTCTCACCCGGAGCGAGGCGGTCGAACGTTTCCTCCGATCGCACCCGGAGCTCAATGCTCTGGAGGTCATGGATAATATCGAGCATGCGATGGACGGACTATTCGCCAGGAAGGCAGGAAGCTATCTCGAAAAAGGCACCGGGCGCGCACAGGAAGAAGTGCTCGCCAGCGGGAAGCCGAAGAACAGGAGCAAAACGGACGATGCGATCGATCTGCGCTTCGGAACGGAAGGTCGCACGGCCGGCGCAGGAAAGCAGTCCGCCCCGAAGATTGTTGTAGTAGACGACGATAGCGTTATTCAGGAGCTGGTCCGGACCGCGTTTGAAGATAGCGGGGCGGAGGTCGTAACATACGACGATGGAGCCGATTTTCTCGATGACTCGACCGCGCTCTCCAGCGACCTGGTCTTCCTCGATCTGATGATGCCGAAGAAGGACGGCTTCACCGTTCTTGATGAGTTGCGGAACAAGGAAACAAGACCACCGGTCATTATCCTTAGTGCAATCAGTCAGCGCGATTCGGTTATCCGGGCTATGAAGCTCGGTGTGACAAGCTACCTCATCAAACCGCTGAAGCCCGAGAACGTACTTCGGAAAGCCGCCGAAGTGCTGAGCAGCAACTTCTAATGAACGAACGGCACTCGGCCAGGCAGCTGCAATACATCTTCGATTACTCTCCATTCGGCATGATCGTGCTCGATAGCGGCGGGCACGTGCAGTATGCGAATGCGGCGGTCCACCGGCTGTTCGAGCGCGACGACGACCAGATGCGCGGCGAGGCGCTCTATCGATTTCTCCACGGCGAAGATGTGGACGCGTGGCGCGAACAGTGTGATGAGCTGCAACGCCGAAACTATCCACGCGCGGAGTTGAACGTTCGAGTCGTGCGTCCGGACGGAACGGCGCCATGGTGCCGGGTCAATGTCTCCTATGTTACCCCCGAGGCAGGCTCCCCCTTTCTTTTTGCGCTCGCGGAAGATATCACGGAACAGAAGCGTGACGAGGATCAGCTTCGCCGTGAGAAGGAGATAGCCGAGCGGGCGACGAGAACGAAGTCGGCTTTTCTCGCGAATATGAGCCATGAGATTCGTACACCGATCCACACAATCACCGGTATGGCGGAGCTGCTCATGGAAACCTCACTCGACCCGGAACAGCGCGAGTATGGCCAGCAGATCAGGTTCGCCGCCGATGTGTTGCTCGGCCTCATTAACGACATACTCGACTTCTCCAAGATCGAGGCGGGAAAGCTATCCCTCGAGCTTATCGATTTCGACGTTGCGCGAACCATTGAAGAGGCGGTCGACATGGTGAGCCTCGAGGCGCACAAGAAATCGCTCGATGTTGTGCTGGATATCGATCCGCGAATTCCACGGTACGTCAAGGGTGATCCGGTACGCATTCGCCAGGTCGTCGTGAATCTGTTCAACAACGCGGTGAAATTCACCAACGAAGGCAGTATTACGATTCAGGTTCGGAGCGCCGCTTCAGGAGGCGGTTCGTCGCTCATAGTTCGAGTCAATGACACCGGTGTCGGTGTGCCGCGCGATAAGCTCGGGAGGCTCTTCAAGCCGTTCAGCCAGGTCGACTCGTCGACGACGCGCAGGTTCGGCGGGACCGGACTCGGACTCTCGATCTGTCGAAGCCTGGTCGAGATGATGAACGGCCGCATAGGCGTTCAATCGAGCGAAACAGGAGGCTCGTCGTTCTGGTTCACTATACCCGTCAAACTCGCCGACGGATACATGGGCGAGTCGTGGATTCCGACACTTTCCGCAAGAACCGACAAGCCGATCCTGCTCGTCGACGACAATGCCGGAAGTCGGGAAACGCTCACGCGTTATCTTCGGACATGGGGACTGCACGTAGATTCGGTCGCAAGCGGTGAGAGGGCACTCGGTCGACTCCGGGAAGCGGCCGTGGACGGCCGTCCGTATGTCCTGGCGCTCGTCGACATGATGCTGCCGGGAATCGACGGATGGCACGTCGCAAGCGAGGTGAACGCGGATAAACGGATTAACGACACCCGCCTGCTCCTCATGACTCCTACCGGAATCATGGGTGGTGAGGCGAAGATGAAGCTTCTGAACTGGTTCAATGCCTACGTCAGCAAACCGGTCAAATGGGAGGAGCTCGCAGCAGCGCTCGATATGGCGCTCGGAAACGGCGAAGATCTCGAATCGGCGGAAGACGCGCTTCCGGTCGAGGAGCTCGATGAGCTTCCCTCCGAGAGCAATGCCACGGATTCGCCCACTGCGCCGAGCGCCGACACGATTGTGGTCACTCGGACCGCACGCGTGCTCGTGGCCGAAGACCATCAGGTCAATCAACAGCTTTTCCGTACGATCCTCGATAAGCTCGGTCACGAAGTTTCGGTCGCCGACAACGGCAGGATCGCGTTGAAGCTGGTCGACCGGATCGATCCCCATATCGTATTTCTCGATGTACAGATGCCGGAGATGGGCGGGTATGAAGCGGCGAGAACGCTCCGCGACCGGGGCTTCGACCGGCCGATTATCGCCGTGACGGCGAACGCCCAGAGCGGTGAGAGGGAGAAGTGTATCGACTACGGCATGGATGACTTTATGGCGAAGCCGTTCAAGCCGAATGACGTACGGCGGCTTCTTGCCCGATGGTTGACCGACGAGCTGTTCGGGGACGACGGTGAGGAGCGGAGTGGCAACGCTACCGACGACGAGCTCGTATTCGATATGGAGGGCGCCCTCGAGGCGTTTATGGGGAAGCGAGAGGTCGTCGATCGCGTCATGGACGGTTTTCTCGCGAGGTTGGGAGAGCAGATTTCCGAGCTTCGGCAGGCGCTCGATGCGAAGGATACCGAGAGAGTCCATTTGATCGCACACAGCATTAAGGGAGGGGCGCTGAGCCTGGAGGCGAGAAGGCTCGGGTCATGTGCCGCGCAGCTCGAAAAAGTTGCCCGCGGAGAAGCGTCGGGAGATCTGTCCTCGCTCGTCGAAGAGCTCGCCGAGCACGCCGAAGCCTTGCGAGAGCGGTGGAGTGCAATGACCACGCCGGCGGGCGGAACGTAAGGCCGGCGCCTGTCACTCATTGCCTTTCACGTACTGCCGTCTGCGGCGTCGAAAATGAACAGGGCCGGCAGCTTCCGATCGCAGGAGACCACGACAGCGATAAGCGTCGCACCGGCGGTAATCGCGGGGAAGACGAGAAACAGCGAATCGCGCATCGTCTCGACGAAGAGTCCGCCGAGTCCGTACGCGAGCGGGGCTGCGAGGTGAACCGCCATCTCCAGAAAAGCGAACACCCTGCCCCGATGGGAGACCGGAACCGCCCTTTGGAGTACGGTGACCGCGCTTACGTGTGCAATCGCGATCGCCGCGCCGGCGACGAAGAGTGTCGGAAACATCACAGCCGGATTGAGTGCCGACGCCGCAGCGAGTGCGACAGCCAGCAGCGCATACGAGAGTTTGTAGAGCCCGGGCTCATGCGCTCTCGAAAGCGGTATGGCGGCCACAAAGACATAGCCGGCGATACCTCCCGCGAGTGTGGTAGCGAGCAGATAGCCGAAGTAGATACCCGGTAGTTGCATGATGTCGCGGAGAATGAAGGGAAGGGCTACGACTACCGGCGGATAAAGCAGATTCGAGAAAAAGGTCAGTGCTATGATTGTCCGCAGGTTGCGCCGGCCGAATGTGTATTGCATTCCCTCTTTTGATTCACTCAGTACCCTTCGTATCCCGTGACGCGTGTGGGCGCCGCCTTGTGTCCGGTCGATGTCGGAGAGTACATCGGGCGCGATGCGTATGAACATCTCCTGGAATCCGGAAAGTAGATACGCACACCCGTTTGCCAGAAACACCACCGGTGCTCCGAGAAGTGCGTACACCGTCCCTCCGACAGCACTTCCGGTGAGGTTCGCCAGTTGCACAAGCGAGCCGCGTACACTGTTGGCCGATCGAAGTCGGGCAGGCGAACGAATGATATCGGGCACGATCGCTTGAACCGCCGGAAAAAAGAGTGCGTTCAGCGTCCCCATAATGACAGTGGCAACGAGAACGACCGGGACCGGTTCGACGACCAGAGAGAGAACGAGGATACCGGTGATCAGCATGGTGGCACCGCGAGCAAGGTCGCTGCCGACGATAACAGCCTTGCGCGATACCCGGTCGGCAACAAGCCCGGCGATCGGAGCGAACAGAAAACCGGGAAGGGTGGTCAGAAAATGGTAGACCCCTACCAGCGCCGCGTTATCGGTGAGATCGACAAGATAGAGAACGACGACGATCAGAAAGAGGCTGTTGCCGAGGGTCGAAGTCATCTGACCACCGATAAGCAGGGCCAGATGTCGACGCCAACGGTAGAATGTGCCCGACGAGTGAGACTGCATACGGTATGGGCGTCAACTATAGCGGTTATCCGGAGCAGACCGCAAATCCGATTGCCGCAGGAGTTTGTCGGACATATGGGCAGAATTGAGTATCGGAAGGGCTTAGCGCACATTATCGTCGAAACGTATGCATTCCGATGTCGGCGTATACGTCCGATATTCAATACCGAAGTGAAGTCCGACAAACTCCTGGAGCGAAATAGGCGCTTGCGTTCCGACGCGCTTCCTGACAATCTCCGTAGCTGACTATGGAACGATTACACACAGACAGCGCACCGGCCGCCATCGGCCCGTACAGCCAGGCGGTGAAGAAGGGCGATCATCTGTTCGTGTCGGGACAGTTGCCGCTCGCTCGGGACGGAAATATGGTTGAGGGGGACTTTGCGACTCAGGCGAAAACCGCGCTCGCGAATCTCGCAAACATCGTAACGGCGGCGGGCAGCGGAGATTCCGGCCGCGAGTTCGAAATCGTGAAGGTGACCGCGTACTTGACCGATCTCTTACGCTACGCGGAGTTCAACGACGTGTACGGCGAGTGGTTCGGTAACGATTGTCCGGCTCGAGCGGTCGTCGGTGTCGCGGCATTGCCGAAGGATGCACCGCTCGAAGTTGAGTGCATAGCGATCTCGTAAATCGGTACGATGGTAACCAGACGATGGCATTAAGTATCGTAGGCGACGTGCTTCGCCTCGCAGGAAGCCTCGGCCTGTTCCTCTACGGAATGCGAGTCATGAGTGATGGACTGCAGCGCAGCGCCGGCGAGCGTCTGCAGCGCCTCCTGAATCTCATGACCGGTAACCGATTCGTCGCGTTTTTGACCGGTTTTGTCGTCACAGTACTCCTTCAATCGTCGTCGGCCTCAACCGTCCTGATCGTCGGATTCGTGAATGCCGGGCTTCTGAGTCTCGTCCAGGCGATCGGGCTTATTCTGGGGGCCAACGTCGGAACAACGGTTACCGGGTGGATCGTTGCGGTGTTCGGATTCGCAATCGACATTTCGGCCGCCGCGCTCCCGGCTATCGCGGTAGGGGCGCTCTTCTACTTCACCCGGCGATTGCGCCGCTATGAGCTCGGCCGTTCGCTGATCGGGTTCGGACTACTCTTTCTCGGCCTCATGTTTCTCAGCGATTCGGTGCCGGAGGCGGAGGAATATCCGGCCGTCCTCGAGTTCACTGCATCTATCGCCGGTCCGGGAGTGATTCCGGTACTCGCCTTTGTGTTGGTCGGGACAGTGCTTACAATCGCGCTCCAGTCATCGTCGGCGGCTGTTGCGGTTACGCTGACTATGGCATACGCCGGTTGGATCGACTACCGAATGGCCGCGGCAATAATTCTCGGAGAAAACATCGGCACGACGATTACCGCTACGCTCGCGTCGGTCGGTGGAAGCGTAGGCGCGAAGCGCGCCGCGCGAGCCCACTTCGTTTTGAACGTTGTCGGCGTGTTGTGGATGTTGGCCGTTTTCGAACCCGCACTCCGGGCCGTCGACGCGATCGTTCCCGGCAGTCCGCTCGGAATCATGCTGCCGACACATCTGGCGGTTTTTCACACGTCGTTTAACGTGGTGAATGTGCTGCTCTTCATCGGGTTCACACGTGCTTTCGCTCGATTTGTCGAACGTATTGTACCGGGAGAAGAGCTCGAACGGCCCTCGGAAGGGTCGGTGCTCCGGCATCTCGAAGAGTACATGCACCGGAGTCCGGAGCTCTATCTATTTCAGGTCCGCAACGAACTGAGCCGAATGGCGAAGCAGACCGGCGCCCTCTACGACCGCGCCGCACGGCTGATTGTCGACCCGACACTCGCAGACGAATCCGAAATTGCCGCCGCCGCGGAAACGGAGAACTTCGTAGACCGTATCGAGGAAGAGATTTCTCATTTCCTTGCCACCTGCTCGAGCGAGCATCTGGCGCGCTCGACCGCCGAAGCGGTAACGAGTCTCTTGAGAATCACGCACGAATTGGAGCGTATCGCCGACAGCTCGTACAATCTTTGTCTACTCGCCCGGCGCGCAAACGAGAAGAATCGCGTGTTCGGAAAGAAAGCGGTCAAGGAGCTGTCGACCTACGTCGAGACTGTCGGGCGTTTCCTGCGCTTCACTCAGCGAACGCTCAACGAGTCGCTAAGCAGGGAGGAGCTTGCCGCCGCGCGAGAAAACGAGGAGGAGGTCGACGAAGGAAGGGTGTCGCTGAAACGCAGGGCGCGGAAGCGACTGCAGAAAAACAAGAATGTGAAAACCGAGCTTCTCTTTATCGATATTGTCGGGCACCTCGAGCATATCGGCGACTTCTGCCTGAATATCGCCGAGGCTCAGGCGAGACTGGGCGAATCCGAGAACGACATGGTTCGTACGGCATAAACGTCGCCGCTGTGTCCGTCGGGTGGCATCGATTCGAGGATATCGATCATCTCGTCGGCGCCGAGCCACCGATCGGACACGAACTCCATGCGCTCTACGAGCGAATAGTTGAAGCGATAATAATCGAGTTGTGAGAGCGTCTTGATGCATCGAGTCGATCGCGCCGGTAATGCCGGAATGAATTCGAAACTCAGGGCCGGGAGTGGGCTGCTCAGCCCGGCGAGCACTCCTTCCTCATTGCCTTCAACGTCAATCTTCGCGAAATCCGGTACGCCGAAGCGGTCGACCAGTGAATCGAGCGTCATCTGTTGCACCGGGATGCTCTTGTCCCAGCGTTCGGCTCGGAATCGTTCACTGCTTTGCACAGACTCTATCCAGTCGGCGCGCGTTGTGGCCAGCGTAGGGTGTCTTTCGTTCAGAATGAGATCCACCGTTCCGGAGTGCGCGCCGACGGCCGCTTCTATAACCGTGACTCCTTCCGACCCCTTGAAGAGCTGTCGAAGCAATGCCGCCAAGTGCGGCTGAGGTTCGATGCTTATGACTCGCGCTCCGATCCGTCTGGCGGCAAGTGTCCGGTTTCCGACGTTCGCCCCGATATCGAAAAACAGAGAACCGGGTCCGACGAAGTGTCGATAGAAGCGTCGCAGGCGGCGCCCACGGAACGGAATGCCGTAGTACATTACGAGGCTGCGGAGAACTCCCGAGGAGCGGCGTATCGTGCGAATCACCCGAAATACCGATCGAGTCACGGTGTCCATCCATGTTTTGCCCCACGTATCGCCGAGCAGGACGGACGAAGACGTCGCAGCGCCTCCGAGAACAGGGCCGCTTGTGTTTCCCAGTCCGGAAGAGACGCGGCAAAGCGGCGGGCACAAAGTGCGAGTTGCCGGCGTCGTTGCGGGCTTGCCAGTAAGGCCCCCAGTGGCTTCTCAATGGACGTGCCGGGCCGGCAGAGGAGTCCGCTCTCTCGATGCGAAACCGCCTCGGGGATACCCCCGACAGCCTCGGCAACCGACGGTACGGCATGCGACGCCGCCTCGGTGAAGACCATGCCGAACGTCTCGAATCGTGAGGCGAGCGCGAAGAGATCCGCCTCTGCATAGAGATCGCTAACCTGCTCAGGCGACACGACACCGTGTATCGCTACCCGGCCGGCGACCGGGCTGCGCCGGATCAGGTCGTTGAAGCGCTCGGCATAGTCCGGATCGGATTCGTGGCTGCCGACGATGTCCCACCTCCACGAGAAACGCCTCAGACGTTCCAGTGCGTCCAACAGTCGGTGCTGTGCCTTTCGTCGGTGCAGATTTGCGACCGTCAGGATCCGTGCCGGTCTCTCCATACCGCCGCGGCAGTCCGGTTCCCGGAGTACGTTTTGCGCTCGCGACCGATTCGTGTGCGCTGAAGAGACTCCGGGGCGTACAACAGCGATCGTCGGCGGCCGCCACCCGCGATGTGCGAAGCGGGAGCGTACCGTTCTCGCGACGTAACGACTCGGTGCGATTATGAGAGAACAGTGCCGAAGCTTACGCATCTCGCTGCCGGTACGAGCAAGCTGCTGCTGCGAGGACAACCCCGGGTCCATGCTGGGCATGTGGTGATAGAGGAGGCCGAGCGGTTGTCGCCGTGCCATGCGGCGGACCGCCGGAAGATCGAGTTGTGAGAAAAGAAGGCTGTCAAGAAGAATCGCGTCCACTTTGCTATCGAGCCACCGATCGACTTCGTGGTATCTGGCGAAGCGGTAGTCGATCTTTCGCGCATCGATTGGTGCCAGTGATACAATCTTCTCGTTATAGAGAAAGCCGCCGGAGATCGCCCTGCCCGGCGGCGGAGCGAGGAACAGGATCAAGCGCCGCCGTCCGCGGTCCCGGTCCCGGAGTGCTGCACACTCGCCGGTGACGCCTCGTAGCTCGCCCACGCTGAGTCGTTCTCCCAAATTCGGACTACGGTGTTGTGTCGGTCGGGTTGCTCGCGTTCGCCGGTCCGACGGATGAGGTTGGTCTCGAGTCGGAAGTGCAGGAAGCGGCAGACGTTCTCGAGACTCGTCTGTATGCCCTCGAAGAACGGTATGTCGTTCAGAAGCCGATCATCGATCGCCGCCAGCTCTTCCTCCATCGCGGCCTCCATCGCCGCTATATCGGTTGCGAACCCATTCTCGTCGAGCTCACGGCTTCCGCGGATCCACTCGACGAGGTACGAGTGGCTATGCGGGGTGCGCTCGTCACCAAAATCACCGACCAATGCGTGTCGCGCGTTAAAACGCCTCTGTACACCGGTTTGGTACATGTTCGTGCTTCTCCTCTATAGCGGTACTACGGCAAAAGCACCGGCTGCAGCACGGGACTGTCGGGCTCATCGATCAGCTCGAACGCCCGGCCGCATTCGGCGATCGGAATGCGATGCGTAATGTATCGACTCGGTCGAACGCGGTGCAACAGCTCGATCACAAAACCGATTCGTCGCTCTTTGCTCCATCGATAGTGTAACTCACCCGCCACATTCGTTACCTGACTCGATACGATCGAGAGCCGTTTTCGATGAAAGTCGCGTCCCAGACGGAGCTCAATCGGTGTATCGCCGTACCACGATCCCTCGATAACTCGCCCCTCGAACGCCAGCGCGTCGATCGCCGACTGAAGCGCACTCGCGGACCCCGATACATTGATGGCGACGTCGACACCTCGGCCGCCGGTTTCCTCTTGCAGCGTATCCAGCGCACGGCGTCTCTCCGGGGGAAGAAGAGTCTGGGAGATGGATGCCGCTGCGCTGCGGCGAAACTCACGCGGTTCCGCCGCATATATTGTGACGAGGCCCAACAGTGAGAGAATCTCGCTGACGAGCAGGCCCACCACACCCTGGCCGAGCACCAGTACCTGCTCGCCGGGCCGTGGCGCAGCGTCGTGAACGATGCCGAGCGCAGTTTCCATGTTCGCCAGGAATATTGCATCTTCGGCCGGGAGGTCGCCGATATCGACAAGTGACTCACTTGCCGCAGCGAACGCCGTACTGTGGGGAACGAAGGCGAAGTACCGCTTTCCGTCCTCGTCTCTTGCGACGTTCATGTAACCGTACGCACACGGATACTCGAGCTGCGTGTCGATGGACGCAAGGCCGTCCTGAGTGGCACCCCTCGGAAACGTATTACGATAGAGCTTCAGCTCCGTTCCGCAGCTGATACCGATCAGTTCGGAGTGAAACATTCTCTGTCCGGGTGAGCTCGTGACGCGCTCCTCACGCAGCTCCACGCTTCTCGTACCGGTGAAGTATACCGTACGCGACCGAGCTTCACTCATATCGACGGCTTCCTCGTGCGAGGGCGTTCTCGGAACCGTCGTGAAGAAGGGGACGCGCGTCCTCGCGGCGGGCCGGAAGGCGTAGCTCCCATGCAATGTCCCGGCCGTACGAGGTTACCGACACCGGTTCTGCGCGAACGGCATCGGCCAACAGCTGTACATGAAGCTCTCCGATGGCGTTGCACCCGTTACCGATGATCATTGGCGAGAACACAACGATCAGGCGATCGACCAACTGTTCGCGAATGAGCGAAGTGATCAAGCGACTGCCGCCTTCCACGAACAGAGATACGATTCCGTCTCGTGCGAGTAGATCAAAAACTGCAAAGGGGTCGAGTCCATCGGGCCCACGATCGGCGGTTTCCACCCGAAGACCCATTGATTCGAGGCGGCGAACATGCTCTCTACAGCGTTCAAAGCTGTCCGGCGCACACACCACCGTAGTAGCGACGCGATCGGCCGTACGTGTTATATTTGCACCTGAGGGCATTTGCAAGTTACTATCGAGGACGAACCGATGCGGGGATTGGCATTCGGGCAAACGACAGGTAAGAAGCGGATCGTCGGCGATTACGGTTCCGATGCCTATCATAATCGCTTCGTGACTTCCTCTTAGCGAATGGGCGAAATCCAGCGACTCCGGACCACTTATCCAGCGCGAGTCGCCGGTAGCTGTGGCGATACGGCCGTCGACGCTCTGAGCGTAGCTGACGGTGACCTTGGTTGTTCGTTCACGCATCGAGATGGAATTAAGTATATGCACAGTGGGGAGAGTTTGACAAAGGCAGGAAGTCTCCGTACCTTTCGCCGATATCGGAAATCCGGAGTACACGAGTTACATGAGCGGCAGTGATAACAGGGCCGGAAAGAACGGATTTACACACGACTTTGCGGCTGAGCTGGCCGCTCGTCGCGATACGCTGCGGAAAAAGATGTTCGGTGAGCCGGACTTTTCGGTGGAAGAGGTTTCGATCGAAGCTCGGAAAGATGCCGCACACAGCGCTCCGGTCGTGCTCGCTGCGCATGCCCACTTTCCAACGCGCTTCGGGGTGTTCGAGCTGTACGGTTTCGTTGACCGCCGGAACAACAAAGAGCACACAGCAGTTGTAAAGGGCAACATAAGCGGCGCAATCGATTGTCCGGTACGAGTGCACTCACAGTGTCATACCGGTGATGTGTGGGGCAGTCTCCGCTGCGATTGCCGCGATCAGCTTGAATCGTCTCTCGATTATGTGTCGAGGCAGGAGCGAGGTGCGGTAGTCTACCTTAAACAGGAAGGTCGCGGCATCGGGCTTGCAAATAAGATCCGGGCATATCACCTGCAGGATCTCGGTCTCGATACCATCGAAGCAAACGAGTACCTCGGATTCCCGGCGGAAGCACGCTCCTACGACGTGGCTGCCGAGATCCTGCGGACACTCGGTGTGCGCTCTGTCGCTCTCATCACGAATAACCCGGACAAGATTACCAAGCTCACCGAGGAAGGAATCAAAATCACCCGCCGTATTCCCGTCGTTATTCCCTGGAATAAACACAATGAGACCTACATGCAGACGAAACAGGAATCGATGGGGCATCTGTTCTGAGCTGAGAACGGCTGATATGCGCTTAGGCCTGACTGAGCCACGTGTGGCTGACCGCTCGCTGCGGAACTGATTCTTCTATCCGGATCCAATTCGTTGCCGAATCCAGACTTCCAAGAAATACGGCAGGCAGAAGACGGCGCCCGAAAACGGGCGCCGTCTCTATTTCCGGAACTGTGTTTATCGCTCCTGAACGACTCGGAAGTTGCCGAAACTCGCCCCGAGGCTGTTCGTGCGTAGCGATATATATTCGCCGCGTCGGAGTACCTGCGGATCGAGTGGAATTCGATATCGGATCGGAGCAGTCGGATCGGCTACGCTGACCTCCCCAGTGTTCGTGTTGACCCGTATACGGATCGGCAGAACCTGGTCGAGGTACGGCTCGACGTCCGCCACAGTCATGGTTATACCTGCTGCCTCCATCGCCTGGATCAGGTCGATGCTGAGTGTCGACTGCCCGAATACACGGGATACCCACGGCTCGGAAAGCAGATCCATGGATACCGGGCTCTCGCTGCGATACACTTGTGCACGGAATCCCGCATGGTTGGGGAAGTCGGCAAAGGTAGCAGAGCGAGTATCGAGGTTCAGCCACAACAGGTAACCGTCACCGGCTCCCCAGCTTTCTCGGCCGAGGAGTGGATCTCGCAATCCCACGTGCACGCCGAATCCGGCATGGAACCGCTGTTGCTCGAGATCCTCCACGGTTCTGAAACCGCCGTCCTCGTAGCGTACATTGAAGCGAATTTCGTAGACGCCTTCCTGCGGAACCTCCCGGTCGATACGTGACATGAGGCTTGTGGTGCTCCGCTGATAAAGTCGGGCACCGTCAACTTCCCACTGCCCGGAAGCAACATGCCAGCCATCCAGCGTCGTGAAGTTCGACGCGTCGATTACCGACTGCGCCGAGAGGCCGGCCGCAGCGATTACGAACACGCACAAAGCGAACACGAAAACAAATTTTCTCATATGAAGTCCCCCTATCCTTTGGGCTTTGAGATCATTTCGTCCCTAAGCGTATCATGCTTTAGCGAACGCGCAAGTCTTCGCTTATTATCTGAACCGAATAATAACCTGTTTCGGCTCGATTCGCCAGTCTGAGTGGCCCCGTGCGTCGCAACTGGTCTTCTCGAAGCGGAGCACGCTGGAGCGGCGTCCGGGGTTTCCGTCCGCTCGGTCGACCGACCGGTGAACTTTTCTGTCGGTTGACCGACCGATGCATGTGCACGGAAGGCGTTGGCTCTCGGTGTGCTGGGTGTAGTTGTCCGACGCGGCAGAGCCCTCCGGGAAGAACCCCGACGCCTGCTCTTGAATGCGGGATGCGCGGCAACAATCGATCAGGAGGTGATGATCCGAGCGTTACGGTAGCGGAGAATCTCCGGTGGAGGCCTCTGCGGCGTCTTCGTCGCGATTGGAGATCGACCGTGCGAAGCAGTTGACCGTATCGTAGTCGATCCGCGAAATACTCTCTTTAACGCCGCTGACGGTGCGTACGATAAGCCGGTCCGCAATCGTCATTCGTTCGATGAGAAACTCGCCCCCGACGGTCGCGCATGCGATTGCGTGTCTACGTAATTCAAGAGGGAACACTTCCTCGAACTGTGTTCGCGCCGAAGACGCGTTCATGCAGCAGAGATAGAGCCCGACCCGTTTCCTGAGAAGGTCATCGAGATGGCGGGTTATGAACGCCGAAAGGCGAGCCGGAATTCGGCCGATGTGTATCGAGCTTCCGATTATTACCGTCTCGTAGGGAGCAAGAACACAATGTGTCGACCGATCGTTGAGATTCAGAAGGTCGACGTCGCCGGTGAGCCAATCAGCGAGATAGTGCGCAATGCTCTCCGTGGTTCCGTGACGCGTCGTGTAAACGATTAGTGTTCTCATCGTTGCTTCTCCACCTCCCTCAGGAATACCTCGAAATACCGGGGAAAACAACCGGGAAGGCGAATCGGCGCGGAGATTGATGATTGCGAGGGATTGCATGAGCTGCTCGGGACCCCGCGACCGTGATACCATCATGCGGTACCGTTGCGAAAATGGGGGTGCTGTTCATGGGAGATAGTGCGTACAATAAGGTGGTCGAATTGCTGCAACAGGCCGTTATCTCGATTAATGGCCCACACGCGTGGGACATACAGGTGAAGGAACCGGCATTCTATTCCAGGGTTATGGCGGGGGGCTCGCTTGCGCTCGGTGAGTCTTACATGGACGGCTGGTGGGACGCCGAAGCACTCGATGAGTTCATGGCTCGATTGCTCGAAGCTCGCCTCGAAGAGCGGGCGGCGAGAGATATAAGAACACTGTTCACCGTGCTCAAGTATCGAATTGCAAACCCGCAAACGCCCCGCCGAGCGTATCGTATCGGTGAGCGACACTACGATATAGGCAACGACCTGTTCCGGATCATGCTCGACAGCCGTATGGTCTATAGCTGTGGTTACTGGCGGGACGTCGAAACCCTCGACGAAGCGCAAGAGGCGAAGCTCGACCTCATCTGCCGGAAGCTCGAGCTGAAGCCGGGAATGACACTCCTGGATATCGGATGTGGATGGGGGAGCTTGCTGAAATACGCAGCCGAGCATTACGGTGTCGAAGGCGCCGGCGTGACCGTTTCCCGGCAGCAGGCCGAGCTCGCGCGCTCTGTGTGCAGCGATTTGCCGGTACGTATCGAGCTGGACGATTACCGCAGCATTCGCGGTACGTACGATCGTATTGCCTCGGTTGGAATGGTCGAACATGTCGGATGGCGAAACTACGGCGAGTTTATGCGCACGTCGGATCGACTTCTCAAGTCCGGTGGGCTCTTTCTTTTACACACGATAGGGGCGAGCCGTTCGAACCGAGGTGCGGATCCGTGGATCGAGCGGTACATCTTCCCGAATTCGATGCTGCCTTCGCTCGCCCAACTCACGGCGGCGGCCGAACCGCATTTCGTTGCTGAAGACGTTCACAACTTCGGCCCGTACTACGACCGGACATTGATGGAGTGGGAGCGCCGCTTCCGTAACGGCTGGAATGCTATTTCGGATCGGTATGGAGACCGGTTTTTCAGAATGTGGCGTTACTATCTCCTGTCATGCGCCGCCTCGTTCCGGGTTCGGAGGATTCAATTGTATCAAATCCTCTACTCGAAGCGTCCGAGACCGGAGCCGGTTCGTCGAGAATACTAGGTAATTCGCTGGTTTGCCGCGGGACGACGTGATACCTTCTCGCGGAATATGTCGCTTAAGATCGGAGGGTAATGCGGTGAGTTCACTTCGCAGGGTAATGCTCTGTGTGTCTGTTTTTGTACTATTCGTGTCGACGGCATCGTTGGCCGAATCGTATCCATCCTTTTCCTACGATGTAGGTGTCGGTTCGGGTTTCTCAACGCACGGAAACTTTGCCGAAATCCAGGCGGCTCTCAACACTCACTTTCGCGCCTGGCTGACATGGCGGAATTCGGCGTTCTACCGGATCGAGAGCGAGCGGGATGACTACTTCGGTCTCGACACCTCCATTCTCGCAGGTCATCGATTCCCGCTCGGCGACGGTATGAGTCTCGAGCCGAGGGCGGGCGTCGGATATCGTGTCACAAGCAGGATGGAACATGCCCCGTTCGGTGAGGGTGGCGTGACGTTTCGTGCGTCCGCTTTCTCCATCGGTTTGAGCGCGAAGTACATCCTGTACAACCTCATCGAGCCGTCGTACGGCAACGAGCTCATCTATAGCGTGAACGCCAGCGGGCGATTGAGGGGAACGTTTTAGTCCGACGAACTCCTGGTTCGGAGGAAGCCTGACTGCCCGGAACGGCTGCCACCTTTCGGATACTGCCGTTCCGATTGGACACTGCCGTTCCGAGCTCTGTTCAGCGCCGACTCCGAATGTTGCGAATTTATAGTCGAACGCCGATTAATTCTGTTGCACTCGGTTCGAGATGGTGGTAGCGTATCTTCGTGTATTGAGCGAACGTGCGACTGGATTGCACAAACGTTCAATCGACTGTCGCCGATAATACAGCCTGCAAGCGCTGCGACACGGAGGATGCACCACGATGCCGAGAGTCGTATACACAGAGCCGGACGGAACACGGAAAGAGATCGAGGTACCGGAAGGCACGAGCGTCATGCAAGGTGCGCTCGATAACGGAGTCGACGGAATCGACGCGAATTGCGGGGGACACGCGATGTGCGCTACATGTCACGTGTACGTCGCCGAATCATATCTCTCGATGCTGCCCGAGATGTCCGACGATGAAGACGATATGCTCGATGAAGCGGCTGCCGAACGCCGCGAGAACAGTCGATTGAGTTGTCAGATCGAGATGGACGACGAGCTCGACGGCATCGAGGTCCAGACACCCGATTCGCAGGGCTAGTGACGGACAGAATAGGCGGTTGAATATCAACCGGGCGACCGACCGAGACCTTGCCGCCACGCGAAGGACGGTCTACCGTGGGGACATGGCAAAGCGAGACCGGACCCCATGGCGATTCCTCGATGAATATCGCGGAAGCGAGTTCAACGGCGCATGGCCGACGATACCGGAGCTCTTTCGCATTACAGCATCAAGACTCCCGACGCGGCGCTGTTTCACTCGATTCGACCCGGAAGAGCAGAGTTTCACGTATAACGAGGCGCTCGAAGCCATTCAACGAACGGCTTCCTATCTGCACTCGCAAAACCTGAAGAAGGGCGATCGTGTGGCGCTCACGGGAAAGAACTCCCCGGAGTGGGCGATCGCTTATCTCGGAATACTGTTCGCCGGCGGGGTAGTCGTGCCGCTCGACTATCAGTTGAAGAACGACCACCTCGAAGAGCTTATTGCCTTCGTTGAGGCGAAGATGCTTTTCGTCGATAGCGAGAAATACGACGATCTGGCCCGAAAGGGCAAGGGGAAGGTGCGCAAACGCATCTCTCTTGCACCGGAGAATCAGAACTATATCCTCGATCTGCCGGAATCCAGCGGCGGGGAAGTCGGGATCCAGGCCGACGAACACGATCTATCCGCCATCCTCTTTACCTCGGGCACGACGGGAAATTTTAAAGGCGTCATGCTCACACACCACAATTTCGTTTCCGACTGTTTCCTCGCGCAGGCGAACATGAACATCTTTTCGAGCGATGTGTTCTACGCGCTTCTCCCGATTCACCACGCCTATACGATGCTTGCCGTCTTCCTCGAGGCGATTTCGGTCGGAGCGGAGATCGTCTTTGCGAAGCGTCTTGCGGTCGCTCAGATCCTCAAAGAGCTCAAGCAGGGACAAGTCACCATGTTCCTCGCGATTCCGATGCTCTTCAACAAGATGTTGAAAGGTCTCATGCGCGGTGTCCGCGAGAAGGGTGCGGTGGTGTACGGAGTAGTGCGCGCGCTCATGGTCTTCAGCGGCGGTATAAAGAAGCTCACCGGGCTCAATCCGGGCAAGGTGTTGTTCAAGGGGCTGCTCGCGAAACTCTCCCTCGACACCAACCGCATCTGTATCTGTGGCGGCGGCCCGTTGCCGAGTGCGACGTTCCGGCAGTTCAATCAGCTCGGGATCGACTTTGTGCAGGGATACGGGCTTACCGAAACCTCGCCCATACTGACCTTGAATCCGGTCGATCGGTACAAGGAGGCATCGGTGGGTCAGATCATTCCGGAGGTGGAGATGAAAATACTCGACCCTGACGAGCGAGGTATCGGAGAAATAGCCGTTCGCGGCCCGATGGCAATGCAGGGCTACTTCCGCAACGAAGCGGCGACGGCCGAATCGTTCACCGACGACGGATGGCTTCGGACCGGGGATGTCGGGTATATGGACGGTGAGAACTATCTATATCTGACCGGACGGAAGAAATCGTTGATCGTCACCGAGGGCGGAAAGAACGTATTCCCGGAAGAAATCGAGGATCACTTCCAACTCTATGACGAGATCGAGCAGATCATGGTCCGCGGATACGAGAAAGACGAAGCGATGAAGACCGAAGGTATTGAGGCACTCGTTTATCCCGCAGGCGAGCACTTCGAGGCGCTCGGCAAGCAGCGAGGCCGGCCGTACAGCCGAAGCGAAATTGAATCCCGTATCGGAGAGATCGTCGAGACGGTGAACCGAGATCTTCTGCCGTTTCAACGAATCGAGCGGGTGGAGGTTATCGACGAGCCGATGGAGATGACCTCGACGAAGAAGATCAAGCGGCACACGGTCGGATAGTTCAGAGGCGGGGTCCGCGGCGGTTGAAATACTCGTTTGGAAAATGCCGGTGTCCGTGCTACATTTGGCAATAATTATGAAACGGAAAATGTTTCTTGTCGCGGTACTGGTTCTGTTTACTGGGGGCATTGCAGCCGCACAGTCGGCTACCCGGGTCGATCGCATTCTTGCTCGGGTCTCGATCGATAATCTTTCCGCAGCATACCTTGCGGTCGCCTCCGCCAATCTCATGGATCCCGACGATCCGGGGTCGATTGCGCTCGAAGTGCTCGGTGACCTCGGTTTTGACGTGCAATCGCTTAATCCGGATGAAACGGCCCGACTTGCCGACTTCGCATACATGCTCATGCTCACCCACGATTTGCCGGGAGGAATCATGTATTCGCTCTTTCCCGGTCCTCGATATGCGTATCGAGATATGAGGCATGAACGGCTGATCCGGGGCGGCGGCGATCCCGGTGAGCCGTTCTCCGGCCGACGTGCGATGCGGATTGTCGGGCGCGTATTGGCCTTTGTTGAGGATACCGAGTCATGAGTATGCGACGCCTGAATAACAGCGGGTTCATCGGACCGTCCCGAGCATTGGGAGCCGGTGTTGCGGTTACCGTGCTGCTCCTGTTTGCAGTTTCGGCGGGGGCGCAGGATGATATGCCCCGCGTAACGGAGCCGGATGTACGTCTCACGGGAACCGGACTCGATACCGTCGATATCGGCGCGAATCTCAATCACAGGAGTGAGCTTCGCGAGCAACGTCCGTCGTTCCGATCGATTCTGTCGGCGTTTCTGCGCTCCGATCCCGAGGTCCGCGATCGCGGTACGTTCAGTTTCCTGTTTGAAGCAAGTCTTGCCGGTATTGTTGCCCAAACGGAGGACGGGACGTGGAGCACGCAGTGGAAACCTGACATCGACCATTTGCGCCTCGGCGGCGTCTTTCCGCATACCCCGGTGCCGGGTGCAGTTTTTCGCCAGAGAATCGGACGCTTTACCGTCTCCGAACCGTCGGAGCTCGTGTTCTCGAGTCGTATAGACGGCATCGCGTTCGATATCGATATGCCGAACGTCGACATACGGATAGCCGGCGGGTACATCGGACTGATCGGCATTCATAATTCCAACGTGGCTATGAGCTTTCCCGATCTCGCAGAACGCACCGCGGGAGACACGTGGTTTGGCCCCCCCCGACTCGTTGCTCTCACCGGTGTGGGGTTGCCGGAGATCCTCGGACGGCAGAGCGTATCGATTGGAGCGGTAGCGCAGTTCGACCGCAGAGTCGGCGACGATCTGACTCCACCGGAGGAACGCCTCGATTCTCAGTACGCATACCTGAAGCTGGATGGGCCGATCGCCGGCGGGCTCTACTACGATGCATCTTTGGCCGGGATGTTCCAACAGCTTAATCGACCGGAAGAAGAGCTTGAGCTCGGATATGGGCTCGCCGGTCGCCTCCGTGCCCGCTACTTCCTCGGAGCCAACGATCGCCACGTGGTGACACTCGAATCGCGCTACGGCAGCGGTGACGTCGGTCCGTTCGATCGCTACATTCCGATATCTACACCTTCGCTCGGTTTGCTGAAGTCGTACTCCGGCGGCGATCTCCTTCTCGCTACTCTCGACTATTCGGTGCGGCCGTTCGCCCGATCTCCACGTCGCGGGGCGAGATCGTTGCAGCTTTCGGTGTACGGCAGTCCGGCCTTCCATGCCGATCCAACCGCCGACGACGGATATCGTGGGACGGAAGCGGGTGGGCGGATCACCGCGCGTCCGTTCTCAGACCTCGGCGCCCGGCTTTGGGCCGGCGGATTCTTCCCGGGGCAGACGACAGGCGATGATCCGGAGTTCATCGGGCGATTCGAGCTTTCGATGAGATACTGATGCGAGAGGAGCGTGATTCATGATTCGGAGAATTGAAGCGGTGATTTCGGTTGTGGTTGTTGTTTTCCTGCTTGGTGCGGCCCCACTGTTCGCCCAGGAGGAACTCGGTGCCTTTGCACAGGAGATCGAGGGACAGGTTGATGTCAGCATAGACGGCGGAGATTGGGTGGCGCTCCGGGAGGGCGACGCCGTACCGATCGACTCACGGATATCGACCGGTTTCGGATCAAAAGCGGTTCTCGCCGTTGGTGATTCGGCGGTCATAACCGTGGATGCATTAACGAGAATGGCGATCGAAGACCTCGTGGTCGAAGAGGGTGTGGAGCGTTCTGCGCTCAACCTGGAGGTAGGCCGAATTCAGGGTGAAGTCGAACGAACGGCCGAACGACCGACGGAGTTCGAAGTGCGTAGCCCGGTAGCGACCGCTTCGGTTCGCGGAACGAGTTTTTCGTTTGACGGCGACACTCTAACCGTTACCGATGGCGTGGTGGCAATCACAAACGCGTTCGGGCGAGAGCGTGTGGTAGGTGCCGGCGAGCAGAGCGAAACCGACGGGTATAGCGCCCCGGCGGCACCCGCCGAACAGAGGGCCCGTCAGGCGATTACCTCCCCCTACACGCCGGGTGGAGATGACGAGGAGACGGCGCCTCCTGATGGCGAGGTCGCGATCGAGGAGGTAGGGCCGGCTACGCTTATTATCGAGTTTGTGCTCGAGTAACCGGCACATCGCACTTGCAGGTGGTCACTCGGTCGACGGCCACCTGCAGCTCCCGCTATTTCTGCATGAGATTGTAAACTCCGTCCCAGCTTTCCTTCGGTGGCGATTTCTCGTACTCGGCACACCGCGCGGCGTACGTTGCCGCCGCACCTTTGTCACCTTCGTACCGCGAGAGATCAGCAAACAGCCGATACGCTTCACTGAACCGGTGACTCTGGAATAGGTCGATCGCTTTCTCGAACTGCTCTAACCGTGACATCATCTCGGTGGATGCAGCACTTCGCTCGTCGAGCAACTCGTAGAGCTGAACCGGCTCACTGACTCCGACAACCCTCACTCTGTCGAGTCGTCGAAAGAGGAACTCATCGCCGGCCCAATTGCGTGTCGATTCGCTGACGAGGATATAGGAGCCGTACTGCTTGTTCACTCCTTCGAGCCGGGCAGCCAGGTTTACTGCATGTCCCATGATCGTGTAGTCCATCTTTCGCTCGGTACCCATGTTCCCCACGACCATATCTCCCGTGTTAATCCCGATACGCGTGGACAGCGGGCTCGGTGTCATCTGCTCGTCGAGGAAACGCTCGTTCAACTCTATTTCAATACGCTTCATTCGGATCGCCGAGCGGCACGCGTTGGCTGCATGTTCTGGATCGTCGATCGGTGCCCCGAAGAACGCGATAATCGCGTCACCCTCGTACTTGTCGATCGTCCCGCGAACGTCGAGGATTATGTCGCTCATCGCGGTCAGATACGCGTTGAGTAGCCTGACCAGATCGGTAGGATCAAGCCTTTCGGATATCGTTGAGAAGCCCTGAATATCCGTGAACATTGCGCTGAGGAACTTCTTGTCTCCGCCGAGCGCGAGGCGCTCCGGGTTGTCGAGTATCTGACCGATTACATCGGCGGACAGGTAACGGGAGAATGCGTTACGCAGAAACGCTCGCTCTGCCGAGTTGCGGACCGACGATGTTGTGCTCGTAGCGACGAATGCGACTGCGACCGCGGTAATCGGTGTGAGAAGCGCTAAATAGCGGCTCGTCAGGAGGAAGTACGCGACACCCCCCGCCATTACGACAGCGAGCGAGAGAATCCCGAACAGTATGCCCTTCTTCGTGTCGAGACGCGCAGTACCGAACCCGACCCCGAGGCCGAGCACAACCGCAAGCACAACCGAGATCCAGCGCGCCTCCTCCACTAGAAAATCGCGCTGTAGAATGGTGTTCGCCAATGCCGCGTGCGTCCCTACGTTGAAATACTCTCCTTCGAACGGGTTTACACCGATATCGACCGTACCGACACCGGTCTGGCCGATAATGACAAAGGCGTTCTCTAACTGTTTCTCGAGCTCCTCCCGAAGCGAGGTAAACGCGTTAAAGATCCCACGAGTACTATGGAACACATCCCTCGCCTCCGCGATGATCGCCTCGTACTCGGACAGTTTGTCGTCTTTTTCGGCAGCGGCGCGAAACGCTTCGATATGCGAAATCAGAGCCTTCTCGGTTTCACCGCTCAGCAGCGTATCGGTCTCGGCAACGAAGGCTTGCATGATTTCTGCGTACTGATCGAACGACTCGACCGAACGCTCTTCGAGCATTACTTCGCGTCGAAGCTCCTCCGCGAATCGTATGAGCTCGGTCGGAGATGTGCCGTCGAAGAACTGAAAGTAGCCGGCATCGCGCATGAGTCCGAGATTCTGTTGAAGCGAGTCGAGAAGATCCGCGTAATGGAGAATCTGCGAGTAACTCATCTGCCGGAAACTGTCATTGAACGACTTACGCGGCCAGTTTATGAGAAGGCGGTAGTCGGTCGACAGCGGAATACGGATATCCGTAAGCGTGTCGGATTCCGGTAACCGGGCGTCGTGCAATACGATCCGACGCCCGGATACCTCGATTTCGGGGCGCCCCAGCAGGTCCCACAAAGGTACAAAGGCGAGCTGTCCGAACAGCCTTCCGTCGTACTCCGCGAGCAGATTGACACGTCGTCTGACACCGTCGGCGTCGACGACGACGTTGGTGAAGCCGGCGCCCGCCGCGCGTGATCCGATCGACCGTATCACCGGTTGAATCGACGAGACGCGGTCGAGGCCGTGGTCCTCCGGTGCTTCCGCCAGGGAGTATCGTTCCGTAGCGTATGTGAGGTCGTCCGGGGTAGTGGGTGCGATCTGTCCCTGTTCAGGGAGAAGCGTCACGGTGTAGAAGGCGTTCTCGAAGACTTCGGCGGCCCGACCCATATACTCGTCATTGTCGCG
>SLIN01000009.1 GCA_007135605.1 Spirochaetales bacterium
TGCCGGTCGAGTAGGTCGCGAACGCCTGCTCGTACAGCCGCTCGAACATCGCGCGCTGTTCGGCGATACCCGCCTCCATCTGAGCGGCCGCCTCCGGAGATGCTGCGGCCACCGCCGCCAGTGCCGCGAGTACAATTGCCACGACAATCGGCACGGCGAGAAAGAGAGCCGCCCATCGCAGCAGCGTTCGCGGCTCGCGATTGCGGAAAAGCAACAGAATGAATCCGGTCAGTGCGAAGTAGACGAGCACGTCGTGCACCCAGATGAACAGCGTGTGAACGAGCCCGATCAGCAGCAGCACGAGCAGGCGCCGGACGAACAGCGGCGCCACGCGCGCTCCCCGTTTCTCGGCACGGGTTATGAGCATGGAGAAGCCGAGACCGAAGAGCAACGAGAACATCGTAATGAACTTCCCCTCGGCGAAGAATCGGATCGCCGTTTCGGCGATGAGATCGGGAGTCGAGCTCCATAGCTCGATGCCGACGACTTCCGCATGAAACGGCCAGGCGAAGTAGATCATGTTCACTACGAGAATGCCGAAAATCGCAACACCGCGGACGGCGTCGATTGCGAATATGCGCTCGTTCGGCTGCGTCGGTCTGAATTCGTGCGTCTGGTCGTACATCTCTCTCGACTCGGGCATGGCGATCTCACCTCGTTTCGGGCATAATCGGCCGATATGCTACCACACTTGATCGGGTTCGCGGCATGGGGTCTTCTGGTCGGACTCCTCGTAGGGTTCACCGCCATCGGCACCGCCCTGCTCGGCATTCCGGGGCTTATCGTGCTCTTTCAGGTTCCGGCGGTGCCGGCGGTCGGAAGCATGGCGGTCGCCGGGTTTTTCATGATGGTTTCGGGAACGCTGCAGCACTATCGCAACGGCAATGTGCTTGCCTCGATTGCGCTACCGTTCGCCGCAACCGCGGTACCCGGTTCGTACATTGCAGCAACCTACGCTCGCGCGATTAACGAGTTCATTCCGCTCGAGACGATTCTCGGGACGGTGATCATCATCTCCGTTGTAGTGCTGTTCTATCGATACATTATTATGCGGGCCAAACCGCGAGAGCTATCACTTCCACGCTGGAAATTCATGCTCAGCCCGATGCTCGGGCTTGTGCTCGGTGTGCTCATGGGTGCGACGAGCATATCCGGCTCGATTATCGTGATCGCCTTCATCATGCTGCTCAAGCTTCCGAGTCCGCAAGCTGTCGGTACCACCTCCTTCGTCGCCGCCGTGTCGCTGCTTGTCGCCTCGGTTGCCCACATTCAGCAGGCGAACGTTGAGTGGCTCGTCGTGGCGGGACTCACTCCGGGAATGTTCGTCGGCGCCACGCTCGGTGCACGCTATGTCGATCGCCTGCCGCGGCAGGCGCTGCGCGTGAGCATACTGGTGATCCTTTTTGTCGCCGGGATAATGGTGTTTTTCGGGTAGATGCCGGGCGAGCGTGCCCCGTGGCCGCAGGGGCATGAGCGGACCGCCCGGAGGTGCCCCGGGGCGCTCGAATGCGCCCGGGGCGCTCGAATGCGCCCGGGGCGCTCGAATGCGCCCGGGGCGCGATCTCACTTACTGGCGAATCCGATAAAGCCGCGCACGTAGTACTTCTGCAGGAGTACAAAGACGAGCAGCGGCACGAGGGTGGTAATCACCGCGGCGGCGGTCAGCACCCCCCAGTCAACGTGAAACTGGCCTCGCAACAGCGGAATACGCTGTGTAGCGACGAGCATATCGGGATGGTAAAGTGTGATCAGCGCGAGAAAGAAATCGTTCCATACCCAGCTGAACTGAAGGGCGAACACCGATGCGAGACCCGGCCAGCTCATCGGTACGATGACGCCGAAGAAGATACGCGCGGAACCGGCACCTTCGATACGTGCGGCCTCCTCGATCTCGATCGGAAGAGTAGAGAAGTAGCCGCGCATGAACAGAATCACCCATGGCATTCCCCACGCGGTGTGCGCGACGATCAGCCCCTGAAATGTGTTAATCATTCCGAGGCTCTGCATGATGCGAAAGAGCGGGACGGCGACCATGTGCTGAGGAATGGCGAGCAGCAGGATGATGATGACGAACAGCGATTTCCGCAGCGGGAAGCGATAGCGTAGAAATCCGTACGCTGCCATGGAGCCGAGGATCAGGGGGATAATCGTCGCCGGTACGGTGACGATGAACGAGTTTACCATCCCCTGTCCGATCGGCATGGTTGCGTGCGACCACGCGCCGATGAAGTTGTCGAGCGAGGCGTTGGCGAGATTCACCGTCCACCAGCCGCGGACGACCTCACGGAACGGGCTCACCGAGGCCACCAGTATTCCGACGAACGGAATCAGCCAAAGCACCGCAAACGCATACGCGACAACGTATTGGGTTGCGCGCAGCGGAGTCACTTTCTTCTTCAGAGCTTGTATCGTGGTACTCATAGTCGCCTACACCTCCCTGTTCCGCCGCAGCAGCCACATACCGACCAGCAGGGTGAAGGCGCTGAGAATCGTGGCGACGGTTGCCGCGAGATTGTGATTGAGCTGCCGGAAGGCGTAGCGGTACATCTGAAAGGACAACACCATCGAGGAGCCGCCCGGCCCCCCTTCGGTAGCCGCGTAGACGATGTCGAATATCTTGATCTCCCACAGCAGGGTCATTGCGATCACCACCGATGTCACCGGTGCGAGCATCGGCACGGTGATCTTGGTGAACTTCGTGAACACCCCGGCGCCGTCCACCTCGGCCGACTCGTAGAAGTCCTTCGGGATCGTCGAAAGCCCCGACGAGTGCATCGTCAGGCTGAACCCCGTCCACAGCAGTATCGAGCCGAGAATGAGTGCGGCGAGCGAGGTTTGCGGGAAGGCTGTCCACGTGCGTGTTACAAGCCCTTCGACGCCGAGCGCGCTCAGGAAGTTCGGCACGATTCCCGAACCGGCGTCGAAAATGAAGCGAATCAGTACACCGCCGACGACCATCGGGACGACCATGCCGATAAAGATGATCGCCTTGATCGTCGGTCCGCCCTTAATGTTGTGTAGCAGCGTTGCAAGGACGAGCCCGAGGATCAGGGTGATGGGAAGGTGAACGATAACCCACAACCCGTTATGAATCAGCGAGCCCCACGGCGGGCTTTCGCCCGACAGGAACCGTGAAAGGTTCAACGTGTGCTCGTGAGAGAGCACTTGAATGAAGTTCTGCAGTCCGACGAAGTTGCCGTCGCTGTCGAGAAAGCTCAGTACCAGCGTGGCGATCGCCGGATAGATAATGAACACGCCCATAATTGCGACCGCCGGCACCACGAACCCCGCTGCGGATACGAGTTCGTGCTGCCGGGTCGTCAGCGAAGGGCGTGTCGTGACTCTACCGCGACTGGACATAATCTTCTACTCCTGATGATGGGCTGTGCGGCGGGGCGAGCGAACCTCGCTCCGCCGCCGGAGTTTGTGCGGAAGGCGTCGCCGGACCCGGCGGCCCGAGCGACGCCGTCAGCCTTAATTTACTTCGTCGAGCCGGCGAAGGACGTTGTCGAGCTGACCGGGCTGTACCCAGAGCAGCTTCAACTGGTCCCAGAACTCCGACTGCCAGTCGCCGCCGATCGAATCGTCGAGGTCGGGTACCGTCGTACGCATACCGCTGACCACCGACGCGACCGCCTGGTCGGCTTCCGGATAGAGTCCCGGATCGATGTCACCGCGAACGACGAGCTTACCGCCGGTCTCAGCGCGGATCTGCTGTGCCTCTTCGGAGAGCAGATAGCGGGCGAACTCTTTCGCGAGCTCCTGCTGATCCGAGTACTGCGGGATGAAGAACGTGTCCGGACCGGTAACGACCGCCTCGGCATCCGGCAGGGGGAACACACCGAGATCGCTCGCGTCATCGACCAGTCCGGTGATGAAGTTACCCTGGAAGTAGAGCGCATAGTCGCCGTCCCACCAGAGCTCGACCGCCTGCGTCCACTCGACCGGATCGCCGAATGCGCGGGCCTCGATGAGCGGAATGAGTCGATCTTCGAAGATGCCGCGGACCTGGTCACTCTGCCAGGAGACGTTGCCTTCGATCAGGTCGAGCTGCAGCTCCGGTCCGCCGAAGGTAATCAGGAAGTGCTCGGTGACATCGGTGAGCGGCCAGCCGACTCCGTTTCCGGAGACGAGGGGGTGCTGGACGCCGGGGATATTCCCGATTTCCTGAAGCAGCGCGAGGAACTCGTCCCAGCTATCCGGTTCGGAGAGTCCGTGCTCGTTGAAGAACGACTGGCGATACCAGAACCCCGGCTTGGCGACCATCGTGAACGGAATACCGTAGGTGGAGCCTCTCGCGGTGATCGAGGGCGGGATCACATCCGCCTCGAACTCCGACCAGACATCGTCGAGCGAGACCATGTGTTGGCTGTTCTCGGCGATCCACCAGTCCCACATGAAGATCACGTCGGCCAGCGTCTGGTTCGCCTGGAACTGCGCCGGCAGCACCGACGAGAGATCCTCGGCGCGATAGGTGAGGTAGCGCACGTTCACGTTGTGCTGCTCCTCGAACGCTTCGACCACGGGACGGAACTGATCGAGTTCCTCCCCGGACCATGGCACCGACACGTTGAGCGTCGGTCGTGCTTCAACCGCCTCTTCGCCCGCTCCTGCGGCGAACATCGGTGCGGCCAGAAGCATGCCGACTATAACGATCAGCA
>SLIN01000136.1 GCA_007135605.1 Spirochaetales bacterium
GTCGGTCAGCGGCGAGCCGGGCGCATCCTTGCCGAGGCCGGTCGCGTTTACGACAAGCGATCCGGGCTTCAGCGCGTTCACCACCGCGTCGTTCTGTGTCGGATCGGGGCAGTGATGGTACGCCACCGGAATCCCCGGATTGACCTCCGCATGGATCTTCTTCATATCCTCCAGTCGCGGCGTGCTGCGGTTGGTCACCACGATGCGCGACGGCCAGTCGGCCTTCTCGTAATTGCGCATGATGTGCAGCGTGAGCGCGAGCGACGATCCGCCGGTGCCTAACAGGCAGATCTCCGCGTCGCTCTTTCGCCAGTAATCGCCCGGCACGAACGCCTCCATAGATAAGCCGCTTGTGATCGGGTCTTTCGCATGCCCGCGCAGCTTCCCGTCGCGCTTGGAGATGCTGCTGACCTCGCCGAGCAGCTGCGCGTACTCGCCGAGGTAATCGAAGAGATCGCGGCTCGCCTTCAGGAGATCGATCTTGTGAGTGGTAACGAGTCCGCCGAGCGACTGCGGGTCGTTCTTCAGAAACGAGACCACCTTCCGGTAGACCTCCGGATCGTCGTGATGTTTGCAGTCGATGCCGACGATCGGCACATCACCCAGGCCAAGGTGTTTCGCCCAGGCGGGGAAGACGCGCATAATCGACGACTTTCCGGTCGTCACCCCGACAAAGTAAAAGGTCGGCCGCTCGGCCGGTTTCAATGTATCTGCTGTCATAGTCCGCTCCAGCTCTCCAGTGTTCAGTGTTGTGTGACGCCGCGCTCTCGCTCGCGGCCGGCTGCCCGGTTGCCTGACCGCGCGGCCGGTTCGGCCTTCGACCGTTCGCCTGTCCGGTCACCGCTCAGTCGCGCAATCGCTCAACCGCCGGCGCTGAACCCCAGCTTCAGCCCGACCTGCGAGCCGGCGTTTTCGAACGCCGTCGCCGCCTCGGAGAGCGCATACCGGTGCGTAATCAGGTCGCCGACCGATATCGTTCGCTTCGCGATCAGATCGAGACAGGCGCGGTACTGCCGCAGATTCTGCCGCGTGGTACCGGTTACGACAATCTGGCGGTAGTGGATAAGATTGTTGTTCATCGAGACGATCTGCCGGTCCTTCGGCAGCCCGCCGAACAGCATGAGCCGCCCGTTGACCGCCATGAGCTCGAGCGCCTCCGCCTGCGCCTCCGGTGAGGGTGCGGCGGTTATGCAGACATCGACGCCCTGACCGCCGGTCGCCTCGGCGACCGCCTCGCGTAACTTGTCCGGTCCGACGGTTTCGAAGTCCGGCTCGAGCGAACGGCACATCTGAAGCCGCGACTCGCTGAGGTCGTGGATGAGAATCCGCCCCGCCCCGAGCATGCGATGGATCTTGCCGTGCATAATCCCGATCGGCCCGGCCCCGATGACGAGCACCACATCGCCCGGCTGGGTGTAGCAGCGCTCGGCGGCATTCAGCACGCACGAGAGCGGCTCGACGAGCGCGGCTTCCTCGAATGATACCGAATCGGGAAGTACCGCAACATTGCCCTGCAACACCGCCGCGCGCGGAATGCGCACGTACTCGGCGAAGCCGCCGTCGAGGTGGATACCGATCGCCTTCAATTCCGGACAGAGCTGCGTGTTGCCGCCGACACACATGTCGCACACCCCGCAGCCCATGTTGGGATCGACGGTAACGCGCATCTCTTCCCGATATCCGGAGACGCTGCGTCCCACCGAGGCGATCGTTCCGGCGAGCTCGTGACCGAGCGTTACCGACTTGCCGTCGCCGGCCGACGCGTGGCCGTGCTTGAACATGCGAAGGTCGGTTCCGCAAATGAACCCCGATGACACGCGAACGAGAAGCTCCTCGTCGCCGATATCCGGAACATCAACCTCTTCGACTCGTATATCCTCTTTGTCGTGCAACCGTACCGCGGTCATTTCCTGTGTAACTCCTTACTCAGTTGATGTCGATCGCCACCGGCGCCCGCGACCCGATCGATTCATTCCCGGCATTCACGATCTGCACCGCGCGAAGCCCGTCGATGCCGCCCACCATCGTTTCCGAATCGCCGGCGATCGCATCGACGAAACTCTGCCCTTCGTGCTCGTACGCATCGATAAAGAGCGTGCGCCAGCTCTTCACCGCGGTCGCGCCGACTCCGCGATCGACCGTACAGTAGGACACCCGCGACTCATTGAGGCTGCCGACGAACAGCACTCCCTTGGTACCGAGAATTTCCACCCGTGCGTCGTACCCATAACCGACCGAAACCGCCCCTTCGATGACCCCCTGCAGGCCGTTGGACAGACGGGTCGTCATGACCACATTGTCGTAGAAGTCGGGAAACTCCTCGCGCGCGTCCGGGCAGCGGTAGTTTCCGGCAATTGCATACGTCTCGACCACCTCTCCGCCGGTGAACCAGCGCAGCGTATCGATATCGTGGCTGCTGACCTCCGCGAGCGGCCCATTGCTCGCCGCGACATCGTACATCCAGCGCTGCGGCGTGCTCGGCCCGTGCGTCAGCGATTTCACCAGCACCACGTCGCCGATCACTCCGTCGTCGATCGCCTCCTTCGCCTCGCGGAAGCTCTTGTCGAAGCGGCGCATGAAGCCGATCTGGAACTTAACCCCGGCGGCAGCCACCGCCTCGTTCATTTCGCGACACTCCTCCACGGTCAGCGCCATCGGTTTTTCACAGAAGATATGCTTCCCGCGTGCGGCGGCGGCAACCACGATATCGCGATGGAAGTTCGTCGGCGTCGCTACCACGACCGCATCGACCGCACCGTTTTCCAGCAGCGGCTCGTAGTGCTCGTAAGAGGCGTCGACACCGAACTCTTCGGCGGTCGTTTTCGCTGCATCCGGCGCCGGATCGGAGACCGCGACGAGCTGAGCGCCGGAAATCCGGCCCGCGAAATTTCGAGCGTGTATGCGTCCGGCGCGCCCGCTGCCGATCAGTCCGATGCCGATTGGTGCTTTCATTTATTCGCCCTGTTTAGCATTTGATCCCATATCCTACTGATTCCATGCTATGTGCAATCGCTATACACGTCAAGACTTAGTTTCGCTATCGAGTGCGGATGGGGTCAAAAACGTGTGAGAAGCGCATGGGGAGGGCAATGCGGTCCGGCGCGGATTGTCCTGCAGCGACCGGCTCGGTGTGCGGCAACGCGCCCGCGACAGCGGAACGAACCGGGAGGCGACGCCCCGCCGCGCAGCGCGGCCGCACTATGTATTTGTCTGAGTATCTGTGGAGCCGACCGGCCGCGAATGCGACCGCTCGGCAGATCGGTCTATAGCTCCGAGCAGCGATTGCCGCTCAGCGCGCAGCGCCACCCCTGCGCGTCTGGGGCCGGCGGAATGTCGGAGCCGGTTCCTCCTCGTCCACTTCCCCGCTTACTCCGAAGCGGCCCCGGCGGATTGTCGCGCGCTCTTCGATCCGGTCCTGTAGCGGCTCCTTGTCGAGCTCGAACCCGCGCGCATCGTCGGGGCGTCGCGCCTCGCGGTCCTCGGCGGCGTTCCGTCGCTCGCCACTTCCGGCCCACAGCGGATACCGCTCGCGGTGCCAGAACTCAAGCTCCTCACCGGCCGTGGAGACCACAACCGGGGCCATGAAGTCTCGCACGGTAAAGCCGAGCACCTCGGCTTCCGCTCCTTCCTCGTACGGAAGATCGAGCTCGTGGCCGTAACGGCCCATCATCAACTGATAGCTTCCCTCGCTTCCGTCGACGAACCACTCCTGGTCGCGATAGTCGAGCGTTCCGGTTTCGCTTGTGAGCGCTCCGTCGCGCGCGACCTCGCGACCGACCAGTCTCGAGTCACCGGCCCGGACTCCGAGAGTCACCACGATCGTGATAACCCCCGCCATGACCGCTGTCTTTCTACGCATATCAAACCTCCTGCGTCTGATGTTGCTCAAAACGTACGATATCCGCGTGTACTGCCGATGGAGCGATTATGAAGAGTATGTGAGGTCGGGAATGGCGATCGTAACGGTGGTACCATGCGCCGCATCGCTTTCGATGGTGATGTCACCGCCGTGCAGCTCGGCGATCCGGCGGGCAATCGTCAGCCCGAGTCCCGAACCGTGCGAATTGCGCGCGTACTCCCCGCGATAGAGCCGGTCGAACACGTGCGGAAGCTCGTCCGCCGGAATCGACTCGCCCTCGTTGCGTACGACGATGCGCGTGCGCTCGGGCGACTCCTCCTCGATACGCAACTCGATCCGACCGCCTTCGGGGGTGTGGCGAACCGCGTTCGCGAGCAGGTTGGAAACTGCGCGATCCAGCAACTTCTCATCACCATAGAGCCGGCCGCTGTGGAGCGCTACATCGAGCTGCAGACGCTTGCGTTCGAGCTCGCGGCCGAATCGCTGCCGCTGCGTCGCCACGAACAATTCGGTGGAGCACACGTCGCGGGTAAGATGAACGCTCGGCGCCTCAAGGCGCATGAGCTCGTCGAGGTCGTCGATCAGCGCCTCGACGCGGCCGAGCTCGGCGAGCGTTCCCCCGATCGTCTCCCGATCCGCGGTGTAAACACCGTCGACGATCGCCTCCAGTTGTGACCGGATCGATGCGATCGGTGTGCGCAGATCGTGGGTGACATCGCGCGCCCACTGTGTCCGCAGCTGCTGCTCTTCCTCGAGCCGGCGTGAGAGGGTGTTCGCCGCGTGGGCAATCCGCA
>SLIN01000212.1 GCA_007135605.1 Spirochaetales bacterium
GCCCCCATCTCCCAGGATCTCTTCACTGACGGCAACTCCGAAGCTCACGTCGGTCACAGTCGGTCCTCCTCACAGGGTGCGCAGTTTCTGCCAGCCTGTTACATCGAAGCCTTCGAGAGTCATTGTGGTCGCGCCGAAAGCATCAAACTCCTGAATCGTCAGACCGTCGGGTTCGTACGCTTGAGCGAACTCGGGCAGAGCCTCATACACACGGCGGACCGCCAACGCGTCCACCGGTTTGTCGAAGGCCGGTTCGCGCACAATTTCCCCTGCTGCTTCCGCCTCCAGCACAGCGGCCTGGTAGCCGGGATGAATGGTCATGACCACGTCCGCGCCGCTCAACCCGGCGACCTGATGCGGCGAACGGAAGGCCGCGGGCATCAGCTGCTGCCGATATCCACGCTCCTGGAATACGGAAAAACAGCGCTTCGTAGCCGCCAGCGTGGCACAGTCCAGGTCGTACTTCGCCAGTCCGCTGTTCCGTTCGTCATTGAGGACCGCCAGGAAATCCTGCAGGCGCCCCATGACAAACGCTGCTGTCGAAGGCGCCGGCTGCAGTCCAGCCTCCCGGGCTCGCTTTGCACCGCGTTCGTAGGCTTCCGCTGCGGCGATCATCTGGGCCACGCTGACGCACACCGTCGGGTTCGTGGGAATCCCAAGCGCTGCCAGCTCTTCCAGAACCGATATGCCGGCCTTCGTGCCCGGTATTTTTACCATTACGTTCTCGCCCCACGATGCCAGAGTTTTCCCCATAGCGAGCATAGCATCGGCGTCGCCGGACAGGCCGGGCTGGACCTGTGTCCGTATATAGCCATGAGCGCCCCGGGTCTCTTCGTATACAGGCCGAACCAGTCCGGCAATGTGGCGCACCACAATACCCATCAGCTCGACCACCCGATCGTCGCCCGTCAGCTCCTTCGGCAGCGCCTCCACCCCGTCCCGAAACAGCTCGGGGGTCTCGGTCAGAGCCTGGTAGGTCAGCGGTGGATTCGAGGTACAACCAACCGCCCCGCCGGCCAGGGCATTCTCGATGTCGCTTTGAATGGCCGAATCATTGCACCATTTCGTCTCTGTCTGACTCGCCATCCAGTGGAGGTATCCATTGTCTCCCATACCGCTTCCTCTCCCTATTGCATCAGCCCATGAACATCCCGCCGTTGATATCGAATACAGCCCCGGTCACAAACGAAGCTTCATCCGAGCAGAGAAACACAATCGCCGCCGCAATCTGTTCGGGTTTCCCCAGGAAACCGACAGGGATGGATGCCTCCAGCCGTTCGATGTCCTGCGAGCTGAAGCCTCGAAAGAGCTCGCTGTCGGTAGGACCGGGCGCCACAGCATTGACCGTAACACCCGCCTTCGCCACCTGCTTCGCAGTATTCATGGTCAGGCCGAGCATCGCTGCCTTGGACGCCGCGTACGCACAGCCTGCGCTCTGGCCGCCGCACCGACCAGCCAACGACGCCACGTTGACAATGCGCCCCCAGTGCCGCTTCGCCATGGAGCCGAGAACCTTCTGCGACAAGAACGCCGCACTCTTCACGTTGACATCCATGACGCGATCCCATTCGTCCTCGCTCAGATCGGCTATCGTCGCTTTGCTGAGCACTCCCGCATTGTTGACCAGAATATCCACTCTGCCGAAGCGGTGAAGGACGGAATCGATCATCTGACGCAGAGGCTCAACCTGACTTACATCTACCGTATAGGCACAGGATTCGACACCCGATTGCCGCGCTTCCGCAGCCACCGACTCTGCAGCGTTCGCGTCGATATCGACGATGACCGGCCGAACACCGCGGGCTGCCAGGCCCAGCGCGGTGGATCGCCCGATCCCCTTCCCGGCACCCGTAATCACTGCCACTCTTGATTTCGCCACCGATATCACCTCGTGTATGTCCTTTCCGCCGGCTGCAGCATTCCGAGCTGACCCATCGGGAGTATACCCGAAGCATCCCCCACAGATACCGACGGCAAGCGCGGATGAGCCTGCCGACTATCCTCCGTTTCCGGCGACGCTGTCGTAGAGGTAGCGCTTGATTTTCATGGTCGGCGTCTTCTCGAACGGCTCTTCCCGGAGCACGAAGCGGGAAATCTGGGCGAATGAGCTCAACTGAGCGTTCACTTCCGCCCGAACCCGTTCGAGATACTCGGTAGCCTCCTGTTTCGCCCGCTCATAGGAAATTTCGCCGAGCTGCTCGCGAAGCGAATCGAGCTCAACGTTGACAAGCGCCACGAGCCGCTGCCCCTGTTTGACCACCAGACTCTCCACGACAAGCCGGCGCGCGTTAATGAGCGCCTCGAGCTCCTCCGGATAGATGTTCTTCCCGCTCGGCTCGACGATCACATTCTTCAGTCGCCCGCGGATAAATAGCCGCTTCCTGCCGTCGATGGTGCCGAGGTCGCCGGTGCGAAACCAGCCGTCATCGCTGAACGACGCGTCGGTACGTTCCGGATCGCGGTAGTAGCCTCTCATGACGTTCGGCCCGCGAACCTGGATCTCCCCCTCGCCCGTCTCCGGGTCCGCGTCGGCGAGACGAATCTCCACGCCCTCCACCGCGGGGCCGGCCGCGCGGTACACTTGCATGGCCGGATTGCTTGCGGCTATAAGCGGTGAGGTTTCGGTGAGCCCGTAGCCGACGCCGTAGGGAAAGCGGGCCTCCTGCAGGAACTTCTCGACATCCGGGGCAATCGGTGCGCCGCCGAGACCGAAGAACCGCAACCTTCCTCCGAAGGTCTTGAAAAGCTTTCGCCCCGCCGCCCGGTGCAGTACCTTTCGTACCGGCGGAACCTTCTGAAGCGTCCGCAGCACGGCAGTTTTCGAGAGCTTCGGTGCTATGCCCGCGCGGTAGATTTTTTCGATAATCATGGGAACCGCCAGCACGAGGTGCGGCCGAATCGTGGCGAGGGCCGGAAGCATCGCCGAAGGTGACGGCTGGCGTCCGAGGTAGTAAACGGTCATTCCCGCCGATAGCGGGGCTATCAACCCGATCGTGCACTCATAGGTATGCGCGAGCGGAAGAATGGATAGGGCACATTCGCCCGGAGTCGCGTTTGCCAGCGGTCTCGCCGCCTCCGCATTCGAGATGATGTTGGCGTGCGTGAGCATAACGCCCTTCGATCTTCCGGTGGTGCCGCTTGTGTAGATGATCGCCGCAGTGTCGTCTTCGGCAACCGGTTGGTCGTCGCCGGACGTGGCGTCGTCGCTCGGGACAGCCTGTCGTCGACCCGAATCGCAATCGTCTGCCTCGGGGCCGGCGTCGTCGCTGTCCGGCGAAGGAGGGTCGGGCAGACCGTCGAAATCGTTGAGCATAACCGTTACTCGCGCATCGCTCTCGCCGGTCTTCTCAGAAAGGGTTCGCGAGACGAACACAACCTTCGCCTGCGCATGATCGAGGATGTTTCGAATCTCGGTGGCCGAGAAGTCCGGCAGGAGCGGAACGATAATCGCCCCCATCGATGTGGTCGCCAGGTACGCTACCGCCCAGTTCGGCATGTTCTCACCGACAAGTGCAACGCGGTCGCCTCCTGCTATGCCGAGCGCGCGAAGACCGGCCGATACCCGCCGTACCTCGCTCACGAGATCGCGATACGTGACCGGCTCACCATCTACCAGACTCAATGCCGGATAATCGGCAAAATAGCGAAGACTTCTGTTCAGTAACTCGGGAAACGTGCGGTGTGCTAAGGATTCCACGCGGGATAGAATACGGCCGCTTCCGTCGCGTGGCAAGAATCGCGCAAGGCGCGCAGGATGAAGTCTTCAGCCGTCGGACCGTGACTTCGGCCGGCGCGCGGTCGCGCCAGTCGGAGAACTCCACGCACGCGTCGATCGAGCGGTTGCGTTCGTATCGAACATCGGGAATCGTTTTCATCCCCGTGCGTAACCGCGCCGTTACAACAGCTGAATCGCGGTATTAAGCGCCATGAACAGCGTTACCATTATGCCGATAAGCCACTGCGTGCTTGTGAATCGCTTGTTCATATCTTCGAAGCGGCTGTTCATGTCCTTGCGCATCTCTTCGAAGCGCTTATTCATCTCCTCGAATCGCTTATCGACCTGCTCGAAGCGCTTGTCGACCTGCTCGAAGCGTTCGTCCATGCGCCTCTCGATGCTGACAAGCTGCTCTTCGATGCGCACCACGCGTTCGAAGAGCGCCCGGTCGGCGGCGAAGAGCCAGCGCTGGCCGGATTCGTGCGAGATCTTCTCGAGCCACTGCGGAAGCCTGGACTCCACGTAGTCACCAATCTTTTCCAGGTCGCGTTCGCCGATAGCCATTGAATTCCCACTCACAATCGGTTTCCTCCCCAGTATAGGATCTATTCGTTCATCTGACCATACGGGGAATTCGGAGCCGGCGATTGAAGGTACCGGGCGATCGGCGTCCTCTTTAGGCAGCCGAAGCGCGAGTGGGAGGAGCGGGGATAACTACGAGACCATTCGCTTGCCATCCGCTTGCGGCGGTGTGTTGGCCGGCGTGGTCAACGGCGGCGGATGAGGCCGTTCCATCTCCCCTTTCACAAGGCGTAAAAATGGGTATCCTGATGCGTATATGGATAGTAATAGAAAAGGCCCGGAAGGAACGGGCAACGGAAGAGCCGGCACGATTCTGATCCGCGGTGAGCTGATCGGACCGGTTACCGATGAAC
>SLIN01000253.1 GCA_007135605.1 Spirochaetales bacterium
CGAGTCGCGGTCGGCCGCTTCGGCAGTAGACCGCGGTGAGTCGACGCCTGCCTCTTCCGATGCCGGCGCCCCCGCGACCAACTGACGCTGCGCCCAGAACCGAGCCAGCCGCCCGGAGCCGGCGGGCGCACCTGCGACCATTCGCGCCCGGCGGCGCATCAACCGAAGTATGCGCTCGAGATTCGCCGCATCGCACACGTAGCCGCCGCTGCCGTCATCGAGCGACACCTCGCGGACTACGCGACGAGCGCGTTCGAGTGCCTCGAGCGCCTCGTTCAATTGATCGGGGGAGAGGCCGAATACAGACCGAAGCTCATCGCGCTCGACCGGACCGTGGAAGCTCAGCCATTCGGCGATAAGCTCGGCAGCCGAATCGAGCGGCGGCGACGCCCTGCGGCCGGCGTCGCCGGCAGAGTAATCGTCCGAGTGGCCGGCAACGCTGCCGCCCGCGTCGCCGCCGGGGCCGCCACCGGTGCCGACGAGCGCCTCTTCGACACGTGCTCGCTCCTGCGGCGGGCACCACAGAAACGTCGATCCGTCGCAGGTCGCGACGCGCTCGAGATTGCGCTCGAGACGCCCGAGAAGCTCGATACCGGCAGAGGCGTCGAAGTCACCGCCGCCAACCCTGCCACCCTTCCCCATCTCGGCCTCGACCGCGCGCGAAAGCTCCTCCCACTCGCGCGCTGAGAGGAAGCGGCGTTCGGCGACCCACGCGGCGAGCGTTTCGTAGCTGTCGGGCACATAGCCGGCGGCCGTGCGCGTCAACTTCGCGTCGACCTCGCGACAGATATCGAGACGAAGCGCCGGCCGTACGGAGCGATCGAACACTACCGCGGCGAGCTCACCCTCGTCGTCGAGCCCGTGACTCCCGTGCACACCGCCGGAGCGAGCCTCGCCGGCTGCCGCTCCCGAACCGCCGCCGCGAGCGCCGGCGCGCCCGGCCGCCCCCGCAACCGCGTCGTCGGCGTACATCAGCTCATTCGTGCGCCACCAGAGCATGCTCTCGGCAAACGGACTCGCCCCCGCGGTCTCGCAGGAAACCAGTGATATCAGGCCACCGTCGAGGTCGGCCAGGCGGTCGGCGAGCGAGGCGAGGTCGAAATCCTCCTCGAGGCAGATGCGCATCGCTTCGACCGCGATCGGAAAGTCGCGACTGTCGGCGGTCATCGCGAAGAGCCGCCGCGATCGCCTCCGATTCAGCCACAGCGGCATACGCTTGCCGAACCCGCGCCGCGGAAGAAGCAGCGCGCGGCCGGCGGCCTCCCGGAAGCGAGCTCCGAACCAACCGGTCGCCGGCAGCTCGCGCTCGAGCAGGGGGCGAACGTCGAGAGCACCGGCGAGCCGGTCGAGGGTCGCCGTAACGTCCGCCGGCTCCAGTCCTTCGGGAATCTCGACTGCGATCACATCATCATCACTTCCGACGAATGCCTGATCGCCAGCCACCTCGCGCCACAGTGCGGCAAACGCGATCGCAAGCGGTTTGTTCACCTGTCCGCCCCAGAGGGTGTGCAGCAGCGCGAGGCGCACCCGGGGGTCGCCGCTGTCGCGGGTGATTTCGAGGATGATGGTTTCACATCCCGGAAGCCGCACGCCGGTTGCGCTTCGCTGGCGCGCGAAGAGGCGCAGCAGCTCGTCGGCGGCCGTTTCGGTACAGCTGTGCTCGCGCTGCAGCGTGGCCCGCAGCCGCTCCTCTTCACCGGCGGCGAGCGCCCCTTCGGCCGAGTCGCAGAGCGCAGCCAGCCGCCGGGAGAGGTCGACGCTGCGCAGCATCGCTCCGGCGCGCCAGAACGGGATGCCGAACGCATCGCTCTCGGCGGCGACCGCGTGGATATCCGCATCGCCGATATCGGTAATCCGCCAGCGTCGTCCGCCGAAGGTGAACACATCGCCGGCGCGCCGCTCCCATACGAACTCCTCGTCGAGCTCGCCCACGCGCCCGCCGTGCTCGTCGCGGAGGGTGAAGTAGCCGCGATCCGGGATGGTGCCTCCCGAGTGCAGCAGGGCGAGTCTCGCCGACTCGCGGGTGCGCAGGCGCCCGTCGGCCGGATCGCGGTAGAGGCGCGGAGAGAGCTCACGCACGCGCGTGTCCGCCCATCGACCGGTGAGCATCTCGACAACGCCGTCGAAATCGCCGTGGTCGAGATCGGCATACGCTGTGCAGCAGCGAACGCGGTCGAAGAGCTCTTCGGCGTGGTGCGGCCGGACGGCGCACATGGAGGTGATGATCTGGGCGAGGACATCGAGCGCCGGGCGCGGCGCCGACAGTGCCTCGATATCGCCGTCACGGGCGGCACTCAACGCGGCCGAGGCATCGAGCAGCTCGCGCGAGACGAGAGGCAGGAAGGTCGCCCGGCTTTCGCCGCCGACCTGGTGTCCCGACCGTCCGATCCGCTGAACCACCGACGCGACGGAGGCAGGCACGTCGACGAGCACCACCTCATCGATATCGCCGATGTCTATGCCGAGCTCAAGGGTGGATGTGGCCACGATCGCCGCGAGCCGGCCTGCGGCCATACGGCGCTCGACGGCGAGCCTCACCTCCCGGCTCAGGCTTCCGTGGTGCGCATAGACGAGCTCTCCGTCGCTTTCCCGCAGGCGATCGCCGAGATCGGTCCGCTCGCGGGCGCGCTCATTGAGCACCGCGGCGAGTTTCTCCGCCGCACGCCGCCCGGCAACGAAAACGAGCGTTGTGCGCGAGCGCGCTACGATCGACAGGATGCCGTCGGCAAGCTCGGCGTAACGGCGGCCGCCGGAGTCGTCGACGGCAACGCTCGCGTCAACCGCACGCTGCGGTCCGCCCGCTCCGGAGTGTGCGCCCGCCCGCACAGCTCCCTCCGCGTAGTCCACCCGCAGCGCAAGCTTTCGCGGGTCCTCTCCGACAACCACCCGCACCGGGCGCGGCTGAAAGCGGGCGTCCGCGCTCCCGACCAGCCGACGCCCGCCGACAAACGACGCGATCCGCCCGGCCGGATGCACTGTCGCCGACACCGCAATGCGCTGAAACTCTCCGGCGGCCGCACCGGCCACGACCTCCCCCAGCCGCTCCACCGCGCTCATCAGGTGAATGCCGCGCCGCATCGCGCCCTGCCCGCCGCGCGACCCGGCAACCGCATGTATCTCGTCGAGAATCACCGCCGCCACACCGGAAAGCGACTCGCGCGCCGGCCCGGACAGCAGCATGAGATTCAGACTCTCCGGCGTGGTAATCACGATCTCCGGGGGGCGGCGTATCAGCCGCTGTCGCTCGGCCGCGCTGGTATCGCCGGTGCGAACCCCGACCCGGATGCCGGCGGCCGCCGGCTCCAACCCGGCGATACCGGCAAGCGGGGCGCGCAGGTTGCGCTCGATATCGTAGCCGAGCGCTTTCAGCGGCGTCACGTAGAGCACTCCCGTCTTCCCCATCGGCAGCCGCGACGCGAGAAACGAATCGATCGCCCAGAGAAACGCGGCAAGCGTCTTCCCGCTTCCGGTGGGAGCGCTGAGCACAACGTGCTCGCCGGCGGAGATCGCGCTCCACGCCTTCATCTGGATATCGGTCGGAGCTCGATAGGTTGATGCAAACCAGCGCGCCACCGGCTCGCCGAAGCCGAAGCCGGTCAGATCGTCGCGCCGCTCGCCGTCGGTGGGGCTCACTCCGGCATCCGCAACCAACCGGTCGGCACGCGCCAGTGACCGCCCGAGCGTATCAGATCGACCGCCGCACGCTCGAGGCTCGTCGCCGGATCGATCGCGTCCGGATCGACACGCGGCATGTCGAAGACGAAGCGGAACACATCGCGGTCGCCGTTCGAGTACGCGGGCGTGGCGGCGCCTGCACCCGAACCGCGCCCCGGCTGCACGACCGCCTCCGCGGAGCCGGCGCCGGCCGGCGAGGATCCGCGACCAGCCGGCTGCGCCGGCTCGACGGCGCCGGGTTCACGCCTACCCTCCGGATCGACGAGAGTAAACATCCTCTGGAATTGAATGATGTTGCTCTCGGGACGCAGATAGTCGGCGAGCTTTGGATCGAGCAGCCACGAGGTACAGATGGCGATCGGGTAATCGACACCGAACACCTCGGCGAAAAAACGTCTGCCGGCGCGAAGCGAATCGACGACCGAATCGGAGTCCAGCCGTCCACCCTCGGGAATGTGGATCGTGACCGCCTTCGCCCCCGGCTTGAGCTCCGGCGGCAAGCCGGCCGCCTCCTCTTCGGTGTACCAGACCACCGACTCTCGCGTGGCGAGGGTCAACGGCTCGTACTGCAGCCGCCCCAACTCGTAGAGATACCCGCGAAACTGCAGCGCTATGAAAAAGGCCACTTCCAGCCCGATGCGGCCGAACATCGCGCGGTTCTTCTCGATGTGCCGCCCGATATCGCGCAACGTGGCATCCGTTACCTCGCCCGGCACGCCGCGCACCTCGTGCCATGCGCGCAGCTCGGGAATCGCCGAAAGAAACGCGAAGACGGGAGCACACCGCAGCCGGTCGTCGTCGATGTAGGCGAGCGCGGGCCACCGGAACCCGCTCTCGCGGCCGAGGTCGCGCGAGATCACTCCGCGCAGCCGATCGAGGACCCACCGATGTGCATCGCTCCAGCGACGATCCGGCCACAGATCGGTGAGCTCCTGCGCATCGCGCTCATCGAGCATGACCGTGTCGAAGA
>SLIN01000240.1 GCA_007135605.1 Spirochaetales bacterium
GGCCTGCCGTGCCGGCGGCCGGCCGTGCCTATCGCCGGCCTGCCGGGCCGCGCGCCCGGTGCACCGGCGGCCCCATCTAATCTTTCACTCGCGCCAGACCGAGCAGCCGCACTATAGGCTTCGGCAACGGCTTGCCGTCGCGCTTTTTCAGATCGAGATACCAACCGAGCTTCTTGAGAATCGGAATACGGTGTGTCTCGACGAACTCGATCAGTGTTCCGTCCGGATCCTCGGTATAGGCGAAGCGTCCGGCCGCCTCTCCCATGTCGAAGCTCTCCCCGCTGTCGACGGTGAACGGAAATCCGTGCGAGGCACACCGCTCCTTCAGCGCTTCCCCGTTCTGAATATCGAAGCAGAGATGGATAAACCCCGGATCGCCCCAGAATCGATCTTCGTAGATCCTCCGCCCCCGGCCGTCGACGGCGTGTATCAGCTCGATTGACGGCGGACCGAGCAGTGCACCGAAGGCACCGGCCGGCGGCGCGCTTCGTTCGAGCAGCGCGCGGCGGAGCTTGAGATCGCCTCCGGGAAGCGGGCGCAGATCGTCGAACACACCGGTCTCGTCGTACCGCACGATATCGAAACCGAGCGTATCGCGGTAGAAACGGAGACTCGCCTCGATATCGGAGACTCCGATCAGCGCCCCTGCCGGCCCTCCGATCGGCCGCGAGCCGGCGAATCGGTGCCCGGAGGGCACCAGATCGAAGTGGAGACCCGCCGTATCGCGTACGAAGAGGTGCTCCGTGCCGTCCGGACCCGGCTGCGACTCGAAGAACGCAGCACCTCCTCCTGCTTCCGGACCCGCGCCACCGGGCCCGCAGTTCACCTCTTCGGCGGGACGGACCCCGGCGCCGAGCACCTTCTCCCTCGCCGCACCGGCCGAGCTGCAGTGCATGCGCGCAGCGAGCAATCCGAGATCGCCCAACGTGGGGTCGAACGCGCACGGCTCCGGCGCCCGGGAGGTATACTGCCAGATCTCGAAACCGGCTCCGCCGGCCATATTCAGCGCGAGCACCGCACGCCGGCTGTGCACCTGCCCACCGGTATACCGGGTCATGAGCGGCGCTTTCGCCGCCTCGTCGAAGATCGGAACATCCATACCGAACGCCTGACGATACCATTTCCAGCGTGACTCGAGCTCCACCACTCCGATGCCGATCTGTTGCAGTCCGTTAATCATGCCGATTCCACCTCTTCACGTACGTTCCGGAACGCTGCGACGGCTCGATCGACGTCGTCCGACGAGTGTGCGGCCGAAAGCTGTACTCGTATTCGCGCCTGGCCCTTCGGCACCACCGGATAGGAGAAGCCGATAACGTAAATACCGCGCTTGAGCAGCCGATCGGCCATCTTCGTAGCGAGCTTTGCGTCGCCGAGCATGACCGGCACGATCGGATGCTCGCCGGGCACGATATCGAATCCGGCCTCGCTCATCGCGCTGCGAAATCGTTCGGTGTTCTCGAATAGCCTCGCACGAAGCGATGTGTCGGTTCTCACGAGCTCGAGCGCGGCGATGCTCGCCGCAACGACATTCGGCGCGACGGCATTGGAAAAGAGATACGGGCGCGAGCGCTGCCGGAGCAGCTCGACGATCTCCTTCCGGGCGGCCGTATATCCGCCGGTCGCGCCGCCGAGCGCCTTGCCGAGCGTGCCGGTGATAATGTCCACCCGGTCCATCACTCGCCGGTACTCGTGGGTCCCGCGCCCGCCCTCGCCGAGAAACCCGACGGCGTGGCAGTCGTCGAACATCACCAGCGCGTCGTACCGCCCGGCGAGGTCGCAGATGGCATCGAGCTGCGCGATAATCCCGTCCATGCTGAACACACCGTCGGTGGCGATCAGGCGTCGCCTCGCGCCGCTCGACTCTTTGAGCGCACGTTCGAGATCGCCCATATCGTTATTCCGGTACACATAACGCTGCGCCTTGCAGAGGCGAACGCCGTCGATAATGCTCGCGTGATTGAGACTGTCGCTGATAACCGCGTCTTCGGCGCCGAGCAGCGGCTCGAACAGTCCGCCGTTCGCGTCGAAGCAGCTCGCGTAGAGAATGCTGTCCTCGGTGCCGAGAAACTCGGCAAGCTCCGCTTCGAGTCTGCGGTGAATCTCCTGCGTGCCGCAGATAAACCGCACCGAGGAGAGCCCGAACCCCCAGCGGTCGAGCGCTTCCTGCGCCGCCTTCACCAGCTTCGGATGATTCGACAATCCGAGGTAGTTGTTCGCGCAGAAGTTCAGTGTATCGGTCTGATCGACGGTGCTGATGTGCGCCGACTGCGGCGAGGTGATGATACGCTCTTCCTTATAGAGACCACTCTCACGAATCTCCGATAGCTCCCGCGTCAGATCGTCGCGTACCGTGCTGTACATCGATGCTCTCCTATACGTTTTCCCAGTTCAGGATGACCTTCCCGCTATAACCGCTTTTCATCGTCTCAAACGCTTCAGTGAAGTTGCTGTACTCGAAGCGATGGGTAATCACCGACGAAATATCGAGTCCGCTCTGAATCATGGTGGTCATTTTGTACCACGTCTCGTACATCTCGCGGCCGTAGATTCCCTTTAAGTGCAGACCGTTGAACACGATTGTATTCCAGTCGATCTCCGGCTCACCGCTCATAATACCGAGGATCGCGATCTTTCCGCCGTGGCACATCTGGCCGATCATATCGGTGAACGCGTGCGGATTTCCCGACATTTCCATGCCGACATCGAATCCTTCCACCATGCCGAGCTCGCGCTGCACATCGGTCAGGTTTGTCTCCGCCGGATTCACCGCCAGCGTGATATCCATTGTCTTCGCCAGCTCGAGCCGGTACGGGTTCACGTCGGTGATCACGATGTAGCGGGCGCCGGCGTGCCGGGCTACCGCCGCAGCCATGATTCCGATCGGTCCGGCTCCGGTAATCAGCACATCTTCGCCGAGCACATCGAAACTCAGCGCGGTATGTACCGCGTTTCCGAGCGGGTCGAAACAGCTGATTATCTCCCGGGGGATGTTACTGTCCGCGTACCAGACATTGCTCATGGGTATGCACAGATATTCGGCGAACGCCCCTTGCCGATTCACGCCGACTCCCCGCGTGTGGGCACAGAGGTGACGCCGGCCGGCGAGGCAGTTCCGGCAGTGTCCGCAGACGATGTGTCCTTCACCGCTTACGAGATCGCCGGGACGGAAATCGTGAACATTGCTGCCGACTTTCTCGACGACCCCGACGTACTCGTGCCCGATCGGCATCGGCACCGGTATGGTAGCCTGCGCCCACTTGTCCCAATTGTAGATATGGATGTCGGTACCACAGATCGAGGTTTTCACAATCTTAATCAGTACATCGTTTATCCCGACCTCCGGGATCGGTACTTCGTCGAGCCAAAGACCCGGTTCGGCGTACTTCTTGACGATTGCTTTCATCGTATTTTGTGCCACTACCGTCCTCCTTCTCCGCAGTTACAACAGCGTAATCGGAATATCGATGAACACAAGTACCCAGTTGCCGGCCAGCAAGAACCCGAGAAAAAGAATCCCGGCAAACGTCGAGGAAGTCTGCTCCTGAGCGTTCTCGGCGGCATCCTCGCTCTCGTCGCCGTCTTCATCCGGAACGAACAGCGATTCGAGAACCTCATCGACACTTTCGATTACCGCACTCACCCGAATTCTACGCTTCGAGGCGAAAATACGTTCAAAATACCAGAACACACGACCGAGCAGTCCGCCAAGGCGCCCCGGAAGCTTCAGGTCCGGTCTAATCGAGAACAGCGATATGAACACAAGGCCGACGATCGTAAATCCGCGCATGAGACCGTCGCTCAGCGCCCCCCGGGTGACCGTGTACGGCCCGACGCGGGTAAGCACCTCCCCGAACGGATTGAGCGTGTGAAAGAAGGTGATCGATACGACCATTACAACGAAGTAGACCCACTTTATCCGCTTTCCGTTCACCGTCGCCAGCCATGCGAAGAGCAGAACCTGCAGAACACGAATCGCGAGGTTCGTTTGAAAGAGATAGGCCGGCAGAATCAGCGTTGCTCCGACGAAGAGATGAACGGCGTTAATGTTGCGTGAGAGGAAACTGTCGGTCTTCCGGGTGCGGGCCATAGTACTCCTGTATACGTGCCAACCATCTGCTCTGCTGTTGGAATCGCTCAGCGAAAAGGCCGACGAAGAGCCCGCTTCCGACGCCGAGTGTCATGAACACCGGTGCTATGATCCACGCTGTCATGCCGAAGATGAATTGCAGGCTGAGCAGGATCTGAACGACGTTACTCCCTATCGCACCGAAGAGGCTGATCCCCACGAGAGATATATGCCTTCCTCCGACTCGCTTCGCGAGCAGCATAATGAACGCACTGGCGAAGCTTCCGCCGAGCGAGAAGAGAAAGACATACGAGGCGAGCGTCCCGTTTATCAACCCCTGTCCGAGTACCTTCAATAGCACGAGAAGGAGAACGTACGCGGGCGAGAACAGGTTAAGCGAGATAAGAACCGGCAGATTTGCCAATCCCAGCCGGAAAAACGGCACCGGTTTCGGGAAGAGATACTCGATAGATGCGAAGAAAAGGCAGAGTGCCCCGAAAAACGCGAGCAACTCAAGCCGCTGCCTGGGTGATGAATGCTGCTGCATACGGATAGCC
>SLIN01000021.1 GCA_007135605.1 Spirochaetales bacterium
CATGCACGACGCACCGAGGTCGCCGAGTTTGCACGGGTCGATGCACGCGAGGCCGCTGCACGCAATCTGAGCCTGCGGTATGACGAGAAGAGCGGTTATCTCGGATATGGAGTTTCCGCCGGCAAAGAGCTTTTCAAGGTCAGCGAGTTCGATCGCGTGCTTGTCATGCGGAAGAGCGGCGTATATCAGGTTATCCGTGTACCGGAGAAGCTCTTCGTCGACCGTGGCATGCTCGCCTGCGGTCTGGCCGACAAGGAACAGCTCGCCCAGCGTGTATTCAATATCGTTTACACCGACCCGAAAACCGGCTATCCGTATCTCAAGCGGTGTCGCATCGAAACGTATATCCTCGGCCGCAGCTACGATATCGTTCCCAAGGGAGTGAAGATACTTGCGGTTTCGAGTAGAGGACAGATCGCCGCGTACGTTCGCTATGAGGCCGGCCCGCGTTCGAAGAAGACCGAGGAGGCGTTCCCGGTCGACAACTACCTCGTCAAGAGTGCCAAGGCACGGGGGGTCCGGCTGGAGGCAAAAAAAGTGAAGTCGGCACGCTTCGTCTCGTTGGAGTCGAAGACCGCGAGCGAGGCGATGAATGGCGCGTGAGCGCCGTTATGCGGTATCGTCGCCGGCTCCGTTCGATGTCAGCCTCGCCACTGATTCATTGAGCCGCGCCGTCTGTTCGCCCGACTGTTCGATCGTCCGGTGCAGTTCATTCATGGATTCGGTAATCGAGTCGACCGCGAACAGGATTTCGCCGGTAGAGCTGTCGATCTCTTCCACAAATCGTGCGACGTCGTGCATCCCGCTACGGACCGCCTCCTGCTCGGCAGCAATCTCGTCCGAGCCATCCTTGATATTCGTCGAGCTCGTCTGCAGCACCTCCATCGCCGACATGATATCGCGACCACCGTGACTCAGTTCCGCAGCGGATGCGGCTATTTCCGAGAAAGCCTCCGATACCGTTTTCACGCCCTCGGTGATCTGCGTCATGTTATCGGTGGTTCGTTCTGCATGAGCGCTTGTTGCGTTCATCAGGTCCATTATCTTCTTGAGGTTCTCGGCGATGTCGCGGGAATTCCCCCCGGTGGTTGTCGCAAGCTTGCGGATCTCATCGGCTACGACCGAAAAACCGAGTCCGTGACTACCGGCATGTGCGGCTTCGATCGATGCGTTCATCGACAGGAGATTCGTCCGTTCGGCGATGTCTCCGACGAGCTCGTTTATCTCGTGGAGTTTCTGCATCTCCCTGGAAACGCTTTGAAACGCGTCGTTTGTCGCCTCGAGCGCCTGCAAACCCTCCTGCGCGATGTGAAACAGACGGTCGGATACTTCACGTTTTTCCGCCGTTGTAGCGGCGACCGTGTCGAGAGATGCCGACATTTCGGTGACCGACGCGGTCGTTTCTTCGACTACTGTGTTCTGCTCGTCCACCTGCGCGTGGAAACCCTTCGCCCGTTCGGCGGTCTTCTCCACCGACTCAAGCGCCCGGCCGGAGTTTTCCCGGAGTGTACCCGAAGTGTCTGCGAATCGCTCGGCTCGTGTGCGAATATCGGCAACTCGCTCGAGAACCGAACGGTAGTTTGCTTCGACGCCTTTGATTGCATCGAGGCTCGAGCCGGCTTCGCCCATGATCGTACCGATCTGTCGCAACGTGGCTACGTTGTGCTCATTAGTGCGTTCCATGTGCATCATCGCGTGTCCGGTCATGCGGGATACCTGAACGGCGAAAATGCCGGTAAGGACGTAGAGGAGTGTTGCGCCGACGATCGGCGGAGCATCGTCTACCGGTGGCGCGGCTGGTGCGATGACGAGGAAATAGGAGGTGAGTACGACGGTTAGACCGACAAGTGCGACCGCGAGCGTGTGCCATTCGTTCTCGCTGATAACGAGGGAAAGCGCGACCGGTGCGAGCATATATGTTACGACCGTCGACGCCTGATAGAGTGATTCGACCTCGAGAAGAAAAGACAACACCGTCATAGCGAGCACGGCGACGAGCACGGGGACATTGCTCGCGAAGCGAAATCGTCCGCGAAGCAGCATGAAGAGCGAGAGTGCTATGGCGATTACGAGTGCGAGCAGAATTATCGCGAATGCGAAATCCCCGTCGAGTATGTTGGTCACCACGGAAATCGGGGTCAATGCCACGATGAAAAGCAGCACGACGAATACCGCCGGTGCCTTCGTCCTCACGACGATATTGGCGCTCTCGTACTTTCGGCGTACGTGATCGGTCAGAATGTTTCCCATCTTCTTGCGACTCCACTCCTTCTGAAGGTGAATCTACACTTTCAAACGACATCGGATCGCCGGTCAAGTGAGTCTATGATCGGAAGTTTTCTATTCTGAACTACGCCGGAGGAGGTCGGATGCCGCGCCGGTGCGGACTGATTTCTCAGCAGGCGGTGCGCGCGAATCTGCATCACTCCCATCGAAAGAGCGCGGCGGAGACAAGGAGAAAAAGAAGTGACGACCCGGCAAGGACGAGCAGATTCGGCAGAAGCTGTACGAGTCCCGCCCCGTCGAGCATAACGGCCCTCGCCCCGTCGACGAAGTGGGTGAGCGGAAGAACGCTGGAGATTTGCCGAACAAGATCGGACGCCCCTTCCAGGGAGAAAAAGACGCCGGAGAGTACAATCATCGGAAAGATGACAAGATTCATGAGACCTCCGGCGAGTTCCTCACTCTTCAGGCGTCCGGCAAAGAGGAGACCGATGCCGATCATCGAGATGACTGCGAGGGTCATGAGGAGAAGCAGCAGAAGATACGACCCGTGCATGGTGAACTGCAGAAAGGCGTTCGTGCCGACATATACGAACGTCGAGGTAATCAGAACGATTACCACACGGCTTGCAACCTGGGCGCTGACGAAGGTGAACGCCGATACCGGAGTTGCCTTGAGCCGCTTCAGTACACCGTTCTTCCGGTATCGCACCAGGACGAAACCGACGCCGAATAGACAGCTGAACATCATGTTCATGCCGATTACGCCGGGAACGACCCAATCGACATAGCGGATCGGCTCTCCGGCGATCTGGCGCTCCACGAAGGTCGTTTCGGCCTCCGGGACGGTGGAGGCGGCGGCATTCCCCGTCGACGTTTCCGTACGTGCCCGGTTCGCCCCGGCCGTGCTTTCGAAGAGCGTGCGCAGAATCTCGGAGGAGCTCGATTCACTGTTGAGATAGTATTCCTCGCGAGCGAGGTCGATAACCATGTCGATCTGGTGCTGGCGCAAGCGGTTCACCGCGGTTTCGAGACTGTTCCCATCACCTTCGTCATAGTGCAGAAACTCCACACCCGGAATGTCGGCAAAACGCGCCGGCGTTTCACCACCGCCGACCACTCCGACGGTGAACAGCGAATCACCGTTACCGGAAAAGGCCCCTGCGAAGCCGAACACCATGAGAACGGGGAAGAGAATGTTCCATGTGAGCGCTCCGCGATCGCGAATGAACTCCATTGTGCGAGCTTTGAACAGGGCGACGAACTTCTTCATAACCTATGCTTTCGGTACCTATGCTCTCAATGATGATCCGGTCAGCTTGAGAAAGAGATCCTCGAGATCCGGTTTGTGTACGGACAGCCCGTCAAGATTCAGATCGGCGTCCAGAAGCGTTCGGATGCTCTCGTCGATGCGATCGGAGACCAGCTCGACGCTCCCGTCGCGTACGACCGCGCCGGCCGGCAAGGTATCCGGATCGTGCAGATAGCGCGACCCCGGATCCGGCACCCGAATGACCGCGCCGCGGAAGTGCCTGTCGAGTAGTACGTGGGGCGCATCGAGCTCCAACACGTGTCCGTGGTCCATGATTGCCACCTGATCGCAGAGCAGTTCCGCTTCATCCATATAGTGTGTGGTCAGAATGATGGTAGTCCGTTCGGCCTTGATCCGCTCGATGAGCGACCAGAAGTTGCGTCGTGCCTGGGGATCGAGACCGGTGGTCGGCTCGTCGAGAAAAACGAGCTCGGGCCGGTGGACGATCGCGAGCGCGAGGAGAAGCCGCTGCCGTTGCCCCCCGGAAAGCTTGCGATTGTCGCGGTCTATTATGTCGCCGAGCGAACAGATATCGACTATATCGGCGAGTGAGCGGGGATTGGGATAGAAAGATGCGAAGAGTTCAAGCGTTTCCCGAACGGTAATGAACTCCGGCAGAGCGGTATTCTGAAACTGTATTCCGACTTTCTCCTTGAAATGGTCGCCGATTGGCTCGTCGCGAAATACGATTTCTCCGGACGACGGCTTGAGTATTCCCTCCATCATTTCGATGGTGGTTGTCTTCCCTGCGCCGTTCGGGCCGAGCAGGCCGAAACAGATTCCTTCGGGAACGTCGAAGGTCACGCCGTCAACCGCGGTGACGGCACGATATCGCTTATGTAGATTTCTGACTGAGATTATCGAACTCATTGTTCCGGGGATAGTGTACGGAAAATGAGGCGTGTCGACTATCGGCTTCGGCGAAATTGCCTGAAACCGCCGTTCAGCGAACGCCCACCCAGTAGATCGCCCGGTCCGCCTGGATCGCCTCGAGCACACCGTTGGAGATATCGCGGTCACTCAGCCATTCTCCGCTCTGTTCGTTGCGACCGAGGATGACCGCCCGGTAGACGATATGTGAAAGCAACGAG
>SLIN01000311.1 GCA_007135605.1 Spirochaetales bacterium
ATGCTCAGACACTTGCTTGCGATGGCGGCGGTAAAAAACCACGAAATGCACTTCTGCGACCAGCGCCTGTACCTGCTGGAAAATCCCCGCCTCTGGCGTTTGCTCGCCGGGGGACGTTGAGAGGCGCGTGTGGGTGGGAGTTGGACTTCGAGGACACGGTATCGGCTGTCAGCACTTACTCGTTGATTGGATGCGGGGGCCGGGCGGCGGGGCCGGCGTAGATCGTAGTATGTGTCCCGATGCGTCTTGATGTAGAGACTCAGGTACAACAGCGGTTCGATGAGAACGGCTTCTTTCGGAATTCAGTAATAGATAAAAAGCGATGGGTCGCTGATTTCTTCCATCTCCCTTCAATCGCCGGTTCGGTTTCGCCGGTAGTAGGGGATGAGATGGCATCAATACCCAACGATCAAACCCCCGATTATATGCCGCACGATCGCTTCTTTCGCTCCTACTTCCAGCGTCCGGACATCCTGCAGTCGCTCGCGGAGTTCGTCCTGCCTTCGGATCTCTGCGCTGAGCTCGACTTCAGCCGGCTGAACCTCGACACCGATACGCACTTCGAGGGCGAGCAGAGCACCCGGTATTCGGACCTGTCGGCTACGGTGGGCTACCGCGGCGGCGGTGGTGGTTCCGCGGGGTCAGGTGCCGGCGGTGCCGGTCGCGATCGCGGCGGTGAGGCAAAGCTGTACCTGCTGTTCGAGCACAAGTCGTGGTCGGATCCGTGGGTAACTCTCCAACTGCTGCGCTACATCACCCGTATATGGTCGCGGCACGAGCGCGAGAAACGCCGCCCTCCACTCCCCCCGGTGATTCCGATCGTGATCTATCACGGTGAGTCCCGTCGCGCTCGTACCGACTTCGGAGCACTCTTCGATGACGATTTGCCGGCGAGCTTTCGCCGCTACTGCCCGAGCTTTCGCGTGGAGACGCTGAACCTCACCGCGTTCGGGTCGGACGTCATACCACTCGCCCCGCCTATGCTTGCCGCTGGGCTGGTCGCTCGAAGACTCGCTGCTCGCCCATGCGGCCGGGACTTTCGGCGATGAAGAACGCGCGGGAGGGGATTGAGGAACTTCTTGCGGTGCTCGATCGGCTGGCGCAACTGTGGGGAAGAGAATTGGTCGGTGACGGGAACTTTGATATACTGGTTGACTACATCTGGCGGTTGAGCTCGAGCGAGCCGCGGGAGTTCGCCGCGAACGTCGAACGGTTGGTCGACGACGCATTGCTGCGGGAGGAGATTATGAGCACCGGACAGAAACTGGTTGAACAGGGCCGGGAAGAAGGACTGCAGGAAGGCAGCCTCAAGCGTGCGCGGGAGGATGCGCTGCGTATGCTGCGCAAGGGCTATCCGGTCGACGACATCGTCGAGATAACCGAGCTGTCGCGCGACGAAGTGGAGGCGCTGGATAAGGACGAGAAGACGCGGCGGTGAGACTCACGCGGGCGGTGGATGGCCTGCGGCTCAGGATCGCAGGGAATCGACGTCTCCGACGAGCTCGATTCCGGCTGAGCCTCCCGCAGTCTCGGTGACCGTCCGATCGCCGTCGGTCACGATGAGCTCAAGCTTTGAGTCGAGGCTTTCTGCGATGCGCCGGTCCATCGCTCCACCCACCGGTGCGGCAAGCATTCCCGTGTGGGTGCGTGTGCCGTTGACTTCAATTGTCACCGGCCCGCTCCGCACTGAGATTCCGACACGCGCCCCGTCAACGTCGAGGCGGACTATTCGCGCGCCGGAATAGGTGCCGAACTGAATCAACCGGCTGCCGGCGGCGACGAAGCCGAGGAACCCGATGAACGAGCGACCAACCCATGGAATGCGGGCGATCGAAATCATGACCGAGTCGTTCGGATCGGGAAATCCGTTGCCGTGGATCCACACCCACGCACTCGGCATGGAGGTGCCCCAGTCCTTTTCCAGATAGCCGCGACCGGATGTAGCCTGACCTTCCAGTCCGAAATCCACCTGCTCGTCTCCGGCGATGAGCATGCCCGTCACCGGGTGTCCGACACTGCCCACCTCGTGGTAGCACTCCATAAACGGCACATAGCGGTACCATCCCATGATGCCCGGGCGAAACAGCGAGCGCGGCAGCCTCCGGTTCGATCCGTAACTGAGACTGCCCTTGATGCCGTCGAATGCTCCGGGCAGTTCTACAGCGATTCCCGCGCGGCTGAACCGGTTGGGACCCACGGAGACGTCGAGCGTATCCTTCGCCGCGGAGAAGTCGTCGATATCGTAACGCTCGTAGGCGGTTGCGCCGTCGGCACCGCGGATTACCTGAACGAATGAGTGTCCGGAACCACGGCTGTCATACGAGACACCGGGAATGAACGAGTAGGCGGTGCCGTCAGGCGCTACATTCTTGAAGTACCATCCTTCAAAGTAACGCCGACGTGATTTTCCCTGAAACGCGGCTGGGTCGTTCACCTGGTTTTCCTCGCGGTCGATTAGCTCCCCTCAACCTCGTAGAGGCTCAGGTTATTGCCATCAGGATCCTTGAACTCGGCGAATGCTACCGCGCCCTCGACGCGCTGTATCTCACCGACGTCGACATCGAGACTCAATAACCGCTTGCGCTCTCTTTCTATGTTCTCTACCCCCAGCAGCAAACAGTGTTCTGACCGTGCACTCTCTCCTTCCGAGAGTTGGAGCCAGCAGTCCGGCCGAAGCTCATACTCGCGGATGCCCGGAGCGGGGTCGATATGACCCTTCAGTTCAAGACACGGCTCGTACCAGCGTGACGCTTCGTCAATACTCTTGACCGGAACACAGATCGTAATGCTCGTGAGATTCATTGCAGTTCTACTCCGTGGAGTGATGACACCGCGTCCTCGGCGATGCTTTGTCGTGCGGAAGCTTCGAAACGGGAAAGGGGCCGTGTTCGCGGCGAGGTCGAGGCGCGAACGATCGGGTGGCATAAACGAGTCGACGAACGATCTCGGACCGGCCTGAGCCTGTTGACGTTCCACTTCATGCTAATGCGTACCGGCGCCACCCAACTGCGTCGCTATCGCCCATGTGTTTCCGCACGGGTCTTTAACGCTTCCACGCTTGTCCGGGTCTCCTTCCCTTGTTCGCGGTTCCTCAACCGCGAATCCGCCTGCAGCGACAGCACGTGCATAGGTGCGATCGACGTCCTTCACGTACACATGGACCAACGACGGGAACGGAGGGAACGCGTCCCCTCCGTCGGCCAGCATGACCACCGTATCGTCGATTTGCACCTCGGCATGCATGATTGAACCATCCGGCATGTCATATCGTCGCAGTTCGATCCCGTCGAAGGTAGCCTTCAGGAAGTCGATGACCGTTCGGGCGCCATCCACCACGAGATACGGCGAGACAGAAGCGTACGATTCGGGCTTCCAGTCGGATTGCTCGTCCATTGTGTTACCTCCGAATCGATGTTTTCGACGACGATTAGCTGAGTGCATCTTTCCCTGACGGCGCAGCCGTGGCGGCAGCGTAGGCCAGTGCCGAAGGTGCCCGGCAACTCACGATCGCCGGCGCCTTGTGGATCAGGGCGTCGTCAGTGAGAGCCTCAACCATGAAGAGCGCGAAATCGATGCGCCGCGTGCGGTTGCTTTCGATGAGCGGGTCGCCTACGTGCTCGCACCAGACGGGGAGTCCTTCGCTCGGACCTTCCTCGAGATCGCTACCGCGCACGACGGTCCACCGCGTATCGCTTCCGAAGACGCGCCGGCACGCCTCAACCTGGTCGTCGACGTCGGCGAACCGCGCGAGGCGGGCGAGACCGCCGAACACCTTAACGAAGGCGCGGAGCTTCCACGAGTACACGTCCTTGCCGTCGCGGGTGATGTGCCAGCCGCAGGAAAACACGAGCCGTGCGCCGGGCTCGGCAAAGTCGAGGACCGCCTGCGCAGTCCCTGTCGCATATTGCTGAACTCCCCACGGCACGAGGACCACGAGCACACCGTCGCAGCCGGCGACCGCACGCTGAATGATGTCGCGATCGTTCGTGTGCCCGGGGACTATAACGATCTGGTCCTTGAACCGGTCGAGCTTTCGGACGCTCTGCTCGCGGCACACCCCCACGACCTCGTAACCGCGGTCGAGCGCGTGGCCGACCATGTAACGGCCGAGCTTGCCCGACGCTCCGATAATGCAAACTTTCACGCCGACTCACTCCTTGTGCCGTAGGGGCACGATAATGGCATTCATGACCTTACCGGCCCTGACTTCGCCGCCTGCGTTCCCCTTTGAGATTAGTTCCGTTCTGCCCGTTCGGCAATCAATTTATTCTCCGGCGGGCGAAGGTCGGTCAGCCGCAATACCCCGGTGCATTCGAAGCTCCGGAAGACTTCGCCATAGCGTTCGCTCAGCGATCCGAGGTGCTCCCGCTCGAACCGGGCGACGTAGTTCGCCTGCCACAACAGCCGGCCGATTTGCAGCACTTCGAGGTTGCCGGGCGGCCATTCGAGAAGCCGTTCGTAGCCGGAGCGGAACGCTCCGAGCAACTCTTCATACGCGGCAGGCCCGGCGGTTTCCAGGAGGTCGAGCATGCCCATAGCGATATCGTGCAGCCTGTATCCCCGGATAGTGTCTTCGAAATCGAAAGGACGGAGAGTGCCGCCATCTATCTTGATGTTCTCGTGCC
>SLIN01000231.1 GCA_007135605.1 Spirochaetales bacterium
ACGCTCGCGTTCGGCGTGGCGGCGCATATCGCGGAGTACCGGACGAACCTCGGCCAGTCGCATCTCGCGCTCGAAGCGGGCGAGCTCTTCGGCGATAATCGCTTCCACCTTCGGCAGCTCGCGGTCGCGGTCGGCCTTCCCGTCTTGCGCGAGCCGGCCGAGCTCATCGATATCGAGGAGCGTGACCCCGTCCAGCTCGCCACACGCCGGCTCCACATCGCGCGGGACGGCGATATCGAGAATGATGATCTCGGGTCGCCGGCGGTCACTCGTCGCCACTTCGCCGGCCGTGGTGCGGGGCGGCTCCGCTTCGGAGCGGTCCCCGGCGTTTGCCGGCTGTTCTTCACCGGCGGTAACCGCCGCAGCGCCGCTATCGCGCTCGTCAACACAGCCGCGCAACGCCTCGGCGGTGATCACCGGCTCGTCGGAGCCGGTGCCGGAGACTACGATATCGGCATCGCAGAGCAACTCGTCGAGCCGGTCGATCGTCGTCGGCTCGGCATCGGTCCCCTTACACAGCGACCTCGCCCGCTCGATCGTCCGGCTCGCCACAACCGTGCGCTTCGCACCGCTACTCCGCAGCGCTTCGATCGCCTCGTACCCCATCTCGCCGGCACCGACCAGGAGCACCGTTGCGTCGGTAAACCCTCCGGCTCGCCGTTTCGCCTCCGAAACCGCCGCCGACCCGATACTCGCCGCATTACGGCTGATCCCGGTTTCCGTGCGCGCACGCTTTCCGGCGCGGATCGCTCGCATAGCGGCGATCTCCAGCGTGCTGTCGACGGTGCCGGCCTCACGCGCCCGTTCAAACGCCCGCGTTACCTGACCGAGGATCTGCGTCTCGCCGACCATCATCGATTCGAGACCACAGGCAACGCGGCAGAGGTGGTTCACCGCCTCCTCGTCGTCGAAGCGGTACATGTATTCGGCGAAGCGGCGGGAGCTTACCCCGCCGTGATCAGCGAGAAACGCGGAGACCCGCTCCACACACTGCGAGCGAGCCGCCTCTTCCCCCGCTTCGGGCAGGTCAGAGTCGAGGCTGATATAGAGCTCGGTACGGTTGCAGGTCGAAAGAAGCACGAATCCGGGACAGGAAACCGTCTCGGCGAGAAGCCGATCGGTTTGCGCGCGAGTAGCATCATTCGAATGTATCTGCTGAAGCTTCTCGCGAAGCTGTACCGGCGCCGACTCGTAGCTGACCCCGATGCATAGAAGTCCAGTACGCATGGTCCGTTCCCGTTTTTTTAGCACAGCCTGATGTGCGCTTCAAGCCGGAGTGTGAACCGGCCCTCAGACGCCCCCCGGGGCAGCATTACCACCGGTGCGGATCGGTCGGTGCCACCACCTCGCAGGACGTGCTCTCGCGCGGTTTCGCCATCATATCGGCCACCGCTGTCTTCCAGCGCTCGTAGTGCTCGGTTTCCTTGTGCGCATCGACGGCCGCCTGGTCGCGGTAAACCTCGTACAGGATATAGCGTCCGCGCTGTTCACCATCACGCAGCACATCGAATCGAAGCACCCCTGCTTCGCCGACCGAGCCTTCGTGATTCTTAACTGTCTCCACCTCAAACGCCTCGGTGAATTCGGGCTTCACGTGTACCGTTATGATTCGAACGATCATTTCGCGCTCCTTCCGAGGTCGGCGGCCGACAAACGTCTCCCGCTTAACTTCTCATAGTCCAGAACACTGTAAAGCGTATCATCTCGGCGGCGAACGGGCAAATGCGCGGCACGGTAGTCTGCCGTGCCGGGGGCGTGTCGCAACATGCTCCTACCGCTCGCCGACATCGATCGCTGTATCGAAGAGCGTCAGCCCGCCGCGCTCCTCGTAGACGGCCCACCCATTGGTCGTGCCGAAGCGGAAGGCGACGACTCGCCCCGGCTCACTCGCGCCGAAATCGCCGTCCGGCTGGTCGATAACGAGCAACCGATCGTGTGTGCGGGCGGCGACGAACCGCCGCGGGCCGAGGAAACTCCCGGATCGGGCCGAATCGCCCAATACACCCCAGCTCGTGCGCCGGCTCAGCCCGGCGTCGTAGCGGAACGCCACCGGTTCCCCCTCCGCGACCGCCGAGGTTATGACGAACAGCTCGCCGTCGAGCGCGAGAACGTCTCCGACGGGGGGCCGGGCGTGATAGTTGGCCGCATACAGCGGCACACTTGCACGGGGAAGATCGGCAGGACCGGCGAGGACGGTGCCGCGGTCGGGATTGACCGCTGTTACCGCCACCCGGCCACCGTCAGTGTTCTCGTAGAAGAGCACATACAGCCTGCCGGATCCGTCGACGCTCATCCCGCTGACGACAGGATTCTGATAATCGCCGCCGAGCACTTCGCCGAGTACGATCGATTCGCCGCTGAGTGTGAGCTCGCCACGCACCTCGACGATCTCGAAGATGGGCGCACCGTCGGCCGACGAAGCAACAAACACGCGCCCGGTCGACGGATCGACTGCAATCGACGAGGGAGCGAGGGACGTTTCTCCGACGACCGCGCCGAGATCGACCGAGCGCGGGGCGAGATCCGTTGCCAGGAATATCTCCTCGGCGCCCTCACCGTCCACACTACTGATCACCCAGAGTCGTCCGGCCGGATCGTAGGCGGCATCCACCGGCACAAACTCTTCGGCTATCGCGGCGCTCGCGGTGCGGAGCCCTGCTCCGCCGATATCGCGAAACTGCACGATGCGATTAGCAAGCGCATCGGGAAAGACCGGTCCGGGATAGAGACGGATCGCCACGCTCGTGCGGGCACCCGGGCGAAGATCGACGCTCGCCGCGCCGGAGTACACATCATCGATTGCCTTGAATTCGATTCGCCGACCGCGTCCCGAGGGCACCTCGACGATCAGCGACCGGTCGTTCGAAGAGACCCGGCCGGTAATCGGCCGTATGTCCGAGGCGGATATCGAGTACTCGTAGATGACTTCGCGGCGCGGAGCGCCCACGAGCGAAAAGCGCGGATAAGTGGCCTCGCCGTCAGCTTCGACCGCACAACCGGCGAGTAGAAGTGCGACGGCAGCTGCGAGCGCACCGCGTGGTGAACAGGCTCGGAATTGTTTCACCGATATGGCTCCCGTTCCGGCGGTTCGGCTGGTCGCTGCGCGGGGTGAGAGGAGTGCCGACCGCCTGAATTATGCAGGAAACTCTATCACATCTGCTCGGAAACTACATCTTTTATTTTAAGATTTGATTTATGCGTTAGCACTCTCTGTTGACTGCCGGCCCGGAGTGCTGTTCCGGTGGTGCCCTGCGGTGGTGCCCTGCGACGCTGTCCCGGCGCTGCCCCGGCGCTGCGATTCCGGCCGCCGCAGATATCGTGGCGCCGCAAGAATTGCCGCTGCCGGCGCATCGACCGATCTCATCGAGAGCCCGGACACCTCGTCGGCCGAGGAGAACCGGGTCAGGGCTGCGGTTCTCGCCCGGTACCGCGGCTATCGTGAGGACCGTGAGCTGTTCGAAGGCTACCCTGCTGGGGTCCGGTGAAGGCCATGGTCGGACTGCACGATGCATTTCGCGCCTGGCTGTAGGCATGATTATGTTAACGTTGCCGAGCTCTCCACGCAGGCGAGACTCTTTACGACGTCGGGCCATTTTCACGTTCCCGAGGAGGCTTTATGGACTTTCTGCGACGACCGGTGTTCGTGTTCGACCTCTTTCATACCCTCTCTTCGCTCTACCACTCCGGGGTTGGCGGGCCCGATACCCACGAGCTTCTCGGGGTGGATCGCGATCGCTATCTCCGCGGACTCTTCGAACGTTCGGAGCAACGGCTGCGCGGGCGTATACGGTCGGATGTCGCGATCATCCGCGATATCGCCGTCGGCTGCGGGGTGACGATCGGCGAAAAGCGGCTTGCCGAGATAGCAAAACTGCGCCGCCGCCGTTTTGCCGAATCGCTACGAAGGATTGCGCCTCCGACACTCGATGCGCTCGACGCGCTCACCCGGACAGGCAAGCGGCTTGCGCTCATCAGCAACGCCGATGCGCTCGAGGCCGCCGGCTGGTCCCGCTCTCCGCTTGCCGATCGGTTCGAGACGGCGATCTTCTCCTGCGACGTCGGATTGCGAAAACCGCAGGAGGAGATCTACCTCCTGTGTGCACAGCGCATGGGGGTCAGCGCCGGAGATTGTGTATTTGTCGGAGATGGTGGCAGCAACGAGCTTGCCGGAGCGCGGGCGGTTGGAATGGCGGCAGTGTGCACGACCGAACTCACTGCCGATCTCTGGCCGGAGAAGACACGTGAGCGCCGCCGCGAAGCCGACATGACCGTGGACTCTCTGTACGAGCTTGCGATTCGCACGGCCGAAGCGGCGCGCACATCGTGAGGAACGAGTGTTCGACCGCCGACACCGCGCCGCCGGCCGGCAAAACGCCGCGTGCCGGTGCATCGCGGCGGGGGCAGGAACTCATTCTCGGGCATCGGCGCGAGCACGTCCCCGTTGAAAACTGCGGGGAACGCCGAGACCGAGACCGACAATGACGGCCACGAGAAAGCCGACGAACCCGATTCCGACGTCCAGACTGAAATAGTCGCTGACAGCACCCATGGAAAACGGAATTATGAGCGAACCGGTCGCTCCGAACACGAACAAACGTGCGGCCGTTTCGCCGG
>SLIN01000131.1 GCA_007135605.1 Spirochaetales bacterium
CCGCGAAGCGAGCGCTTCAGCATCGATCTCGAACGTCTCTTTCGGGAGGTACGGAGGCTTGTATTGACCGGTGTTTGTGACGATCTTCAGTCCCGTTCGCTGCGAAAGCGTCTTCAGGATCTCGGCGTCGCGCGCGAGATACATCGGCGTACAGTCGACGAACGCGCTTACCCCCATCTCCACCAGCTCTCGCAGGGAGGGAGTCATGGAGGCGATCACCTCATCGGCATCGTAGCGGTGCGGCCCGACCTCTTCGGCGCCGATGAAATCGACGAGGACATGCTCGTGCGGCAGGGTGAACCCGAGATCGTTCGCCTCCACCGCCCCGGTAACCGTCATGATCTGACCTTCGTGTTGCATCGATAGCATCCTTAAGAGCCGCGGTACTTGCGCTCGCGCATCTCGGCGGTTACCGCGTGGGCGATCATGCCTTCGGCGCGGCACTGGCGAGCGCATACACCGGCGATTTCGGCACTCGCCTCGCGCGTCATGCGCTGGTAGGTCACCGTCTTCAGAAACTTACCGACCCACAGCCCGCCGGTATAGCGCGCCGATCGCGAGGTGGGCAGGATATGGTTGGTGCCGATACTCTTGTCCCCGTACGCGACGGTCGTTTCTTCGCCCATGAAGAGCGACCCGTAGTTCCGAAGCCGCCCGAGATAGTAGTCGGGATCGCCGACGAGGAGCTCGAGGTGCTCCGGTGCGTAGTCGTCGCTGATCGCAATCGCTTCATCCGCCGACTCGGCTATGTAGATGATTCCGTTCTCGCTCCAGGAGGCGCGAGCGACCTCGGCGGTAGGAAGCTGCGGTAGCTGACGCTCCATTTCTGCGGTGACCGCGTTGGCAAGTCGCTCGCTGAAGCAGACCAGCAGCTGCCCGCTCGCGGGATCGTGCTCGGCCTGCCCGAGAATGTCCGCCGCAACGATCTGCGGATCGGCATCATCATCGGCAATGACCGCAATTTCGGTCGGGCCGGCGAGAATATCGATTCCGCACTGCCCGAAGAGCTGACGCTTCGCCTCGACCACGTACTTGTTTCCGGCGCCGCAGAGAATGTCGGCCGGTGATACGCCGGCGAGTCCGAACGCCATAAGCGCAAACGCCTGCACACCGCCGAGCACGAAAATACGGTCGGCGCCGGCGGCGGCCATCGCGTGAATCGTCGCCGGATACGGCCCCTCCCCTTTCACCGGCGGAGTACATGCGACGATTTCCCGTACACCGGCGACCCGCGCCGGGATTATGCTCATTTGCGCCGAGCCGAACATCGGATAGCGGCCGCCGGGAATGTAGCTTCCGACGCTGTCGACGGGAATGTGCTTGTGCCCGAGCGTTACCCCGGGGCGTATCTCCGACTCCAGCGGCTGCAAGGTTTCCAGCTGCGCCTGCGCGAACCGGCGCACGTTCTCCTGGCAATACTCGGTATCTTCGATCTGCTGTTTCGAGCACTTCGCGATCGCCGCATCAATCTCACTGCGCGAAAGCTCGAACGAATCCGGGCTCCAGCCGTCGAATCGTTCGCTGTACTTTCGAACGGCATCCATACCGTTGTGCTCGAGCTCGTCGAGCATACGTGCCACCGCATCGGCGGCTTCGCTGTCGCGCGTAAATCCGCCGTGCTTCCCTTCTTTGAGTACTCTCATCTGTATCGCTCTCCCGCCGTGCCCGCGGTGTGACGGCTCACTCCCACTCGAACGCCGCGCGCAGCTCGTCGCGTCGCGCCGAGATCAACTGCATCTCCGAGGCAGGCATCTTATCACCGAACTCGACCTGACTCCACTGTGCGATTGCCTCATCGAGTCCGGCGATCATCTCGTCTTTCTGCTCGGGTGTGAAATAGGGCGTCTCTCGAATCTGATCCCGCTGGCGCTCCAGTTCCTGGATCATACCGGGCATCTGCGCCGACAGCTCGAGCGCCATCAGTCCAGTGGATGTCTGCGTGGCCACATAGAAGAAGCGATCCGCGCTCCAGCCACGCTGTTCAAGAAACTGCTCCATATCACTGGTGTATGTATACACCGAGGAGAAGTCGGAGAAATCCTCCGCTTGAATTGCCTCCCCGCGCGCCTCGCTCCATGCGATGAACTCCGGCCAGTCGCGGATGAACCGGTCGAGCTCCCCGGAGGTGAACGGCTCCTGCTGTGCCGACACGGTGACGGCGAGCGTGAGCAGCACCGCGAGAAGGAGCGCGCGAACGATACGAACACGCACGGTAGTGTACTTCATCCTTTCACTAGATAGCCCTTTCACCCCTCCGTCAAGCGTAACGACCGTGTTAGGATGAACGTCGCTTTGGAAACTCAGTGGAAAACGGAGGTGGTGAGTAATGAGTGACTTCCCATCAAACTATCCAACATCGGGGAAAGAGTTCCTCGATATCTGCAAGGAATTCCTCGACGAAATCGAGCGGCGCGAGGCGGGGAATCTCGAGGCCGCCGGCCGCATGATCGCCGAGAAGGTGCTGGCCGACGAGATCGTATACGTTGTCGGATGCGGCGGGCACAGCTGGGTACCGCCGATGGACATGTTCTGTCGCGCCGGCGGCCTGGTACCGATCAGCGCGCTGATGGATGTGAGCACTTCGACGCTGACAGGCGGCTTCAAGAGCGTGCTCACCGAGCGGGTCCCCGGCTACATGACCGCCCTCTTCGATTACCACCGAATCGCCGACGGCGATCTGGTGATGATCTTCAACAACGTCGGCGTCAACGCACTGACCATCGATGCCGGTCTGGAATGCCGCAAACGCGGGGCGAAAAGCATCGGCGTGGCCGGATCGCCGTGGCAGGAGCAGCTCTCGGAGGACTCGCCGGTCCGTCATCCGAGCAGGAAGAATCTCAAGGACATTGTCGACCTGTTCATCGACGACTACAATCCGGTCGGCGACTGCGTCATGAACCTGCCGGGCATGGACAGCTCGATCGCCCCGATTTCCACGATAACCGACGGGTACATCGTACGGCGCATAGAGATAGAGGCGATCAAGGCGATCCTGGCCGCCGGCGAAAAGGCACCCGTGTGGGTCAGCGCGAACAACCCCGACGGCGACGCACGAAACGAGGAATACCTGAAGAAGTACTTCTACCGCGTCAAGCTGTTCTGAGGTGCAGCATGGACTATTACAACTTTCGGATTAACGGAGAACCGGTCGGGTACTTCGAATGCTTTGAGAGCGACGGGGAAATCTACCAGAGCGCCGTATTGTCGATCGACGGGCAGATCGAGCGGAACACCTTTCACGTCGCGCTGCACTACGGCCGCCCCTCGAAGTTCCGCATCGGTGACGGGCGGTGGTACAGCGTGCCGGAGGGAACCTGGCCGAGCTCTGCGTTCCAGCTGCTGCTGCGGGAAGGCGTAGAGCACTATCTCTCACTCGATGAGGGGTCGGGAGAGGTGAGTGATGTCGAGCTTCACTACGACGGCGAGGTGGTCACCGAGCTCTCCGACGGTGAAGTCCGGCGGCGATTCCGCATTCGCGACGGCAAAGTAATCTGGATATCGTGGGGCGGTACCGCCGAATCGACGCTCAAGCGCACGAAGGCGGATGCGGTCGCCGGATCGCCGCTCGCCGAGAACCGCCCGGCGGATTCGGGTCGTCCTGCCGGCAGAACTTCGCCCCGGACGCCACGATGAGCGGCGCCGATCGCGAACTGGTCGATCTCGCCGCCGGTGCTATCGGAATATACAGCCCGACCTATCGGGAGGACCCGGCGGTCGAGTATTTCGAGGCGCGGGCCGCCGAGCGCTCTCTTCCGGCGCGCCGGGTGACGGTAATGTCGGCGGCTCGCGAGCGGGCCGCCGGGTCCGGCGGGCACAACCTGATGATCGAAATCGGGCCCCAGCCGCCGGCACTCGTACTCGTCGGCCACGTCGACACCGTGATCGGCGACGGCCCGTCGCAGGCGAGCGCCCGGGAAGAAGCCGATCGCCTCGCCGGACTCGGAGCCGCCGATATGAAGGGTGCATGCGCGGCGATGCTGCTCGCCGCCGCCGACAGTATACGCGGCGGGACGGATGCATCCGCACCCGCCGAAGATCGCGCGAGCCGGAGGGGCGGCGCCGACCGGTCGACTGGCGATAGTCCGGGACTCAGCCGCGGCTTCGCCGTCCATCTGCTCGTCGGCGAGGAGGAGTACGGCGACGGGGCAATTGCCGCGGTCTCCGAATTGACCTCGACACCCGGGTACGCCGCCACCGCGCCCCCGCTCGTCATTGTCGGCGAACCGACCGGACTGCGCCCGTGCACCGATCACGCATGTTACTACGAGGGAACGCTGCGTACCGGTGGCACAACCGCGCACGCAGCGCTGCCCGGCCGGGGTGCGAACGCCATTTCGGCTATGATCGACTGGCTCGACGAGATCGACTCGCGCATGGCAGCGCACGACTCGTTCGTCCTCAACCCGCGATCGATTCGCGGTGGATCCGATCACTTTCTCGTACCCGATTCGTGCGAGGCTCGGGTAGATGTGCATGGCGCCCCGGAGACCGCCGAAACCGAAATCGAAGCGATCGTCTCCGAATCCGCGCGTTTTGCCGAACAGCGCCGGCCCGGCAGAGCATACGAGTGGACGCGCACCTTCTTCAGCCCCGGCTTCCGCCTGCCGTCCG
>SLIN01000088.1 GCA_007135605.1 Spirochaetales bacterium
ACAGCGCGCTGAAGGCGATGCTCGGCCCCGGTATCCTCGTGATCGGTGTCCCGCTGCTTATCGGCTTCACGCTCGGTCCGACCGCGGTGACCGGCCTGCTCGTCGGCTCGCTCGCAAGCGGCTTTATTCTTGCAATAATGATGGCCAACTCCGGCGGAGCGTGGGACAATGCCAAGAAGTATATAGAGAGCGGTAAGTTCGGAGGAAAGGGCAGCGAGGCACACAAGGCGAGCGTTATCGGCGACACGGTCGGCGATCCGTTCAAGGACACCGCCGGTCCGGCGCTCAATATCCTGATTAAGCTCGTCGGTAAGGTTGCCGTTATATTCGGCCCGGTCTTCCTCACCCTGATCGCGCTCGACTAGGAGGTACGAACGATGGACATTCGATATTACGTTTCACTCTATCCGCTGGAAGCGCTCATCGCCTCGAACCTCGAACCGAAGGAGTTCGGGCGTTATATGGCCCTCGGCGAATCGATCGGCTCCAACGAGCGGATTGTATTCGTCGAGACAGAGGGCGATTTCGGTCACCACTTCGACTGGGCACGCGCGAAGAAGCAGTGCGTGCCGCACGAAGACGGCCGCCCGAAGCATTCGGTGTGGATGAGCACCTACCGGGTGCTCGAGAATCTGCAGCTCGACAAGCTTAAATCGATGTATCTTACGACCCAGGACGGTCGTACGCTCGCGTTGGAGCGCACCGACAAGTCGATCGAGCCCGGTGACCGCGAATACTGGGCGTATCAGGAGCTCTGTCCGGTCCATCCGCTGGTTGTCAGCGTGCTCGACCCCAAAGGGTTCGCCGAGTTCATAACCGACAGCAAGCATCCGATTTCGGTGCCGGCGATCGCATTCGCGAATCTCAAGACCGTGAACCTCGCCGACCCGGAGAACAGCGGCAACCTCGGCGGCACGTACGATCACAAGGCCGAGCACCTGGCCAAGTGCGTCGACGCCGTTCGCCAGAATCCGGATAAGCCGGCGAAGAACGTGCAGCGGTCGAACACCGCGTTCTCGTATCAGGTAATCGATCGGGCGATATTTGTCGCGCAAAAAGGAAAGCTTGCCGCCTGGCATCTGCCCGACAGGAAGACACTCGAGTCGACCCATCGGGACTGGGCGCGCAGCGCCATGCTCGTGTAGCCAAACCGGGCTCGCACAATCGGCCGCCGGCGCCCCGTGCCCGGCGGCCGGCTCATGCCGGGCCGCTTTGTGGCTCACGCCCGGCGGCGATCGAACGCCGGCCCGTATCGCGGGCCGGCGCCCCGGCACCTTAATCCCGGCGGCCGCCCGCCTGCTACCGCCCTCCCGTACTCGCAGCAACCATCTCGTCCAATTTCCGCCCCGCCTCTCGCGCCGCGGCGAGAAACGAGGCGTGGTCGGCATACGATTCGCTGCGAAGCATGACCTCCAGCGTAAGGCAGCCTGCGAACGGCGAGGCGGCGATCGTGCCGGCTATCCGATTCCAGTCTACGACGCCGGTGAACGGCAGCCGGTGCTGGTCGGAGGCGCCGTCGTTGTCATGCAGATGCAGCGCCGCCAGCCGGTCGCTTCGCCGCTCGGCGTCGGCGAAGTCGTCGAAGCCGTGCGCCGTGTTCAGCGCCGCGTGACCGGTATCGAGGCAGAAGCCCAGCGCATCACTCTCGAACTCGTCGAGAAGCGCAAATACGCGGCCGAATCCGTCTTCGGGGAGATTCTCCAGGGCGATGGTTACACCGGCCGATTCGGCGTACGGGAGTAACGCATCCATCGACTCCTTCTGCCGCGCCTCGCTGTGATGCGCGCGGGCGTGCAGCACGATGGTGTCGGCGCCGAGCTCGACGGCGAGGTCTATCCGGTTTTTCACGAGATCGATGCCGGAGCTACGCGCGGTCGGATCATCAAGCCCCCAACCGATCTGTCGGCCTTCGCTCGCGTGCACGATATCCGCGCTCATTCCGAGATCGATCATCTCGTTTCGAATCGCCGCGATCCGGTCGGCCGGATAGAGAAAATCGCTGTCCCACTCATGGCAGAAGTGCACGCGGGTGAAGCCTGCCTGCCTGATCTCGTGGAGATATGGAACCGGGTCGTCGTGGCTGTCGACAAAATCGCTCGTAACCGATAGGTGCATAGCCGGGCCTCCAAAAACAGTACGACAATATCACGCAACAGATTTACACGCATATCGATGTTGATGATACTCTCGGTCGATAGCCATGACGTTGCTTCGCGATTTGGTCCACGAGCTCACCCTCGTTCCGTTCGAAACGCTGCTCCCACCTGCGGCTATACTCGTCCTGTATATCATCGGTACGCGGCTTCTGACCTCACGCTCCGCCGGCCGTACCACGCGAGTGGTTATCCTCATCGCCGATACGATTACGATTCCGGCGCTGCTGATAACCCTCAGCGCGCTCATTCAGGAGATCTCCGGCCGCGCGTTTACCCCGGCGACCATCAACCGCATTCTCCGCGCACTGCTCGTGCTGACCGCCGTCTGGCTCTTCGACCGCTACCTCGGGCTCTTCGTGTGGACCCGCCGTTTCCGGAGACTGCGCGGCGCCGAAGCACCGATGATCTTCCGCAACCTCGTTTCGGTTGTCATGTACGGAGTCGCGATCGCGCTGATTGCGGTATTCGTCTTCGACCGGACCGCCGGCGGAATTCTCGTCTCCACCGGTGTGCTCGTCGGTGTTATCGGTTTTGCCCTGCAGGGACTGCTGACCGACCTCTTCGCCGGCATCGCGATGAGCTTCGACCGCCCGTTCGACATGGGCGACTGGGTACGCCTTCCGGACGGCACCGAGGGCGAGGTGCAACAGGTCAACTGGAAGTCGACGCTGCTCAAGTCGCTGAACGACGGGATATTCATCGTGCCGAACAGCCGGATGTCCCAATCGATCGTGCACAATGTCTCGCGCCCGGTGCGAGCGTACGCGATGTGGATGATCATCGCCATAGACCGGCGCTACCCGCCCGACTACGTGCGCAAGCGGCTGCTCGAAGCGGCGCTCAGCTGCAGTTCGGTTCTGAAGGACCCACCGCCGACGGTCAATCTCTCCGACGGAACCGGCAATCCGCTGCGCTACTCGGTGTACGTGTACTTTCCCAGCTATCAGGAGCACTTCGCCGGGCGCAGCGAGCTCTACCTCAGCATTTACACCTACCTCGAGCACGCCGGTATCGAAACATCGGCGGAGAAGTACGAGGTGGCGACCGAACAATCGCCCGAGCGCGTCATTGCCAGACCCACCGTTTACGACGAGCTGAGACAGGCGGAGATCTTCAGGATTCTCGACGACGAGCAGATCCAGACCCTCGCCGAGTACTCGCACGAGCGCACCTACTATCCCGGCGAAGTGATCGTCCGCCAGGGCGATACGCGAGCCGACCTGCTGATCGTCACCTCGGGCATCGTTCTCGTGCGGAAGCCGAAACCGGGCGGACGCGGCGTGGAGGTCGCTCGACTCGGTGCCGGCGCAATCCTCGGCGAGATGTCGCTGCTCACCGGTGCGCCGCGCTCGGCTACCGTGAGCGCGTTCGTGATCACGTCGGTGATCGAGGTGCCGAAGGATGCGCTCGAGCCGATCCTGACTGACGTGCCGGAGCTTGCCCGGAAGTTTGCCGAGGTGATGGTCGAACGGCAGATGACCAGCGATCAGTTCGTCGAAAAGCTGCGCGAGAGCCCGAAGGGTACGCCGGAGTTCATTCGCGAGTCGATCGATCGCTTCGTCGCCGGAATCAGCGCGTTTTTCCGGCTGCCGCGGCGGCCCGGTTCACCGACCGGCCGGCCGCCACGGCAGGGGCCGACGCAGTGAACCCGCCGCCGGCGCGCACCTCGCCCCGGCGGCGGCCGCACCATCGTTCGCCTCGCGGAGACCGTATGACCGAGCTCGTCCCGAGCCTCGGCGCCGCATCAACCCTCGTGATTTCCCCATCATTTGTGCTACACTCAAGTTTCACAGGAGTGGGGACGTCATGTGTAACAAGCAGGCCCGGCCGTTATCTACCATAGTGTTTTGTTCAGCGCTCATCGCATTGGTGATCGCCGGTTGCGCGAGCGGTGAGGTGCGCGCTGCGCGAAGCGGCGATATCGATGCGCTGCGCGAGTACCTTGCCGACGGCGGCGATATCAATGCGCGCGATCGCAATGGCTTAACCCTTCTCATGCTGTCCATCGATCACAATGAGACGCGTGCGGCGCTCTTTCTCATCGATCGCGGAGCCGACATACATCTCGAAGACGCGCGTGGACAGACGGCGCTCTTCTACGCGGCCGCCGGCGGACACACGAATGTAGCCGAGCGTCTGATTAATGACGGAGCACAGGTCGACGCGCGGGATCGCGACGGCGCCACACCGATTATGTTTGCGGTGCACGGCGGACACCGGGGCGTGTTCGAGCTGTTACTTGACCGCGGAGCCGACGTCACGATTGCCGATTACAACGGCCGGGACTCGTTACACCACGCCGCGCGAGCGAATCAGCCGGCGTTCGTTCGCCCGCTGGTGGACGCCGGGGTCGACCCGAACGGTCGCGACGGCAGCGGCGATGCACCGATTCACCTCGCGCTCGACCGGCAGCGCTCGGCGGTACTCGACGAGCTGCTTCGCGCCGGCGCAG
>SLIN01000092.1 GCA_007135605.1 Spirochaetales bacterium
CGAGGCGCATCGCGTCGGCTGCGAAGTCGTGCGCGAGGAGGCGATGGCAGCGGTCGACCGCCCGTTCGATCTGGTGGTCACCAGCAATTCCGGCTATCCGCTCGACCTGAACATGTATCAGGCGGTCAAGGGAATGAGCGCGGCGAGTCAGGTTTTGCGTGACGGCGGGCATATCATAATGGCGGCCGAGTGCTGGGACGGCATCCCCGAGCACGGCAGGTACGGTGCGCTGCTCGCCGGCGCGCACTCGCCGCAGGAGTTGCTGGCGAAGCTGCGCTCGCCCGGTTTTGTCGAGCACGATATGTGGCAGGCGCAGATCCATGCGCTCGTCTGCGAGCAGGCGACGGTGCATTTCCACAGCGAGAACCTGAGCGACGAACAAGTTCGAACGAGATTCATGGAGCCTGTGCACGATATCGCAAACCGTATCGATCGGCTTGTCTCGGACGGCGATGTACGGCGAATCTGCGTGCTGCCCGAAGGCCCGGCGACGATACCGTATATTGCCGGCAGGGAGGCGGGAGCCGGCTTGTGATCGGATGTGTCGGCAACGAGACCGTTATTGACGGTATACTCCGGTTATGAGACTGTGATTTCCGGCCGGAAAGAGTCTCAGGAAGTCGGTATGTGTCGGAACGTCGATATAGTAGCAATTCTGATCACGATGTTTTTTCTGCCGCTGTCGCTGTTCGCGGGCGGAGCAGCCGAAGAAGCAGCCGTACTCGATCCTCCCGAAGAGTTTCGCGAGCGGTTTCTGGCCGGTGAGCTGGAGTGGGACGAGGTAATAACGAGGGCCCAGGCCGAAGGGGAGGTCGAGTTCTATCACTGGGGCGGAAGCGAAGCGCTCAATAACTGGTTGGAGGTTTCGGCACGCCCTGACATCGAGCAGTACGGAATCCGGTTGAACGCGAATCGCGCCGACACCGGAGGGGTCGTCGACATTATCCTTGCCGACGATGCGGCCGGACGAGGTCTCGGTGAGGGGAGCGTCGACTTCGTCTGGATCAACGGCGAGAACTTCCGGACCCTCAAGGACAACGACCTGCTCTTCGGACCCTTTGCGGATAAACTGCCGACCTCCCGGTACTACTTTCTCGACCCGGACGACCCGCGATCGACGGTGAATCTTTTCGATTTCGGCACGCCGACCGAGCTCATGGAGATGCCGTGGTCGAGCGCTCAGTACACCTTCCGTGTCGATACCGCGCGCGTTCCGAGGGACGAAGTGCCGAAGAGCTTCGCGGAGCTCGAGGAGTGGATGCGCGCGAATCCGGGCCGGTTTGCGTATGTGGCTCCGCCGCAGTACATCGGTTCGACCTTCGTTCAGACGGTCGCGTATGCGAAGAACCCGCACGGGACGACCTACGAACCGTTTCAGAACGATCCGGAGGAGTTCACGCCGGGCGAGCTTGCCGAGCTCCTGGATCCGGCGTTCGCGTATCTACGCCGCATCGAGCCGTTTCTGCTCGGCGGAAGCGGTGTCGAGGATGACCCGGGCTCACCGTTGTACCCCTCCAGCGCCTCGTCGCTCGAAGGGCGGTTCGCCGGCGGTGAAATCGATTTCACGCAGGAGTTCGGAGTCTACGATGTGGACCGGGAGATCAGAGCGGGCAACTATCCCGAGACAACCGAGAACATCATCTTTCCGGAGACCGGAATGATCGCGAATAAGAGCTTTCTTGCGATCCCCTCCAACGCGCCGAATCCCGCCGCCGCACTCGTGGCGATAAACGCTCTGTCGACACCGGAGAGCCATGTTTCCAAGCTCGTGGAGATCGGCTATGCCCTCGGTGTCGACGCGCCGTTGCTTCCGGACGAGCTGCAGCACCGTATCGAAGAGGAAGCGCCGGACCTCCGCGGTGTAACTGCGGAAGAGCTTTCCGCCGCCGAGGTACCGGACACCAACGCGCGACTGGTCGATATCATCGACGAAGTGTGGTTGGAATACATCGCCGAACGGTCGACTCGCCCGTTCGCGGATATCGTCGAGGATGCCTGGACCGCGGTGGTAGACCGATAGGCGACTGTGTACCGGGATATGCTGAACAGTAATCAATCCTCGGCGACCCGGAACGAAACGCGCCGGGGCGACAGCGTTGCGGCCCGGTGGGTGCGAAAGCAACGGATCGTTCGCGGCCTCACCATTGTCGCGATGCTTGCGCCGGCGGTAGGTACGCTGCTCGTGCTTTACGTGGGGCCGTTACTCCTTGCGCTGTTGCAGAGTCTCGGCCATGCACCGCTCTATCGCGTGACGATCTTTCCGAGCGCACAATTCTATGAGAGAGTCCTCGGTTCGTCGCGGTTCTGGATATCGCTCGTGTACACGCTCTACTACGCGTTCGTGCCGACGATTATCTCGACGGTTGTGGGTGTCGGGCTTGCCCTGCTCATGAACCGCCGGTACTGGGGCTCGCGCTTTTTCAGTTTCTTCTTCCGGCTTCCGCTCGTCGTCCCGTATCTCGTCGGTGCGGCGATGGTCGTCGCTCTCTTCGCGAACGGGGGACTGATCGCCCGCATCCTCTTCGCCCTCGGTATAATCGAACAGACGGGAGATTTTCCTCGCATTCTGTTCAGTGCCGGCGGCTACGGGATTATGCTCGTGTACCTGTTCAAGCAGATTCCGTTCACCACGATGGTTGTCGGGTCGGTGCTCGCCGGCGTCGCTCCGGAGTACGAGGAGGTTGCGCGAACGCTCGGCGCTACTCGATGGAAGACCTTCCGGTACGTCATTCTTCCGCGCATCATGCCGGGAGTGGTGACGTCGTCAATCCTCGTGTTCGCGTTCAATTTCCAGTCGTACGAAATTCCGTTTCTGCTCGGCGCAACATTCCCGAACACCCTTCCGGTGGAAGCGCTACGCAGATTCAGCGTTCCCGACTTCACCCGGCGTCCGGAAGCGATGGCCTATGTCGTGGTGATCGCCGTGATCTCCGGAGTAATACTCTTTCTCTACCTGAAAGGATACCGCCGCTATGAGCAGTCGAGAGGAGGAGCGTAGCGCGATGGAATCGCCCGGGAAACGACGGAGGAAAGAGGTTCGCCGCAGCCATTCGGGTCTCTATACCGGTCGGTTGTCGGTGGTCGGATGGATGGCCGTTATTGCAGCGTTTCTCGCTTTTTTCGTTCCGTTCATTCCGCTGGTCGTGGCTTCGTTCTCGTTTCGCTGGCACTGGCCGGCGGTCTTCCCGAGCGAATGGCTGTGGGATGCCCGAGGGACGACACCGTTTCCGATCGGATGGGATTATCTCTTTTCACCGATATCGGGGATGGGGACGGCGTTCCTGAATACCGTAGCAATCGCCGGAGCCACCTCGGCGATCGCGGTCGTCATCAGCCTTCCGGCGGCGCGAGCGCTCGCCCGGTATCGCTTTCCCGGAAAGAGTGCAGTCGAGTTTTTCCTCCTGACACCGGTGATCGTGCCCCAGATCGCCGTGGGCATCGGCATGCTTCTCCTGTTCATCCGACTCGGACTGGCTGGAACCTACATCGGTATCATACTGGCGCACCTGATTCCGAGCATGCCGTACGCGGTGCGTATCCTCACGTCGGTGTTCCAGAATCTCAGTTCCGATTACGAAGACCAGGCGAGAACCCTCGGGGCAACGCGGATGAGGACACTCCGCTATGTCGTTCTCCCGATGGTGATGCCGGGCGTAATGACGGCTGCGCTGTTTGCCTTTCTGATTTCGGCGAATATCTTCCTGTTGACCTTTCTGATTTCCCGGGGGCGGCTGCAGACGCTGCCTACAATGCTTTTCTCGCACATCGAAGGTGCGGCCCCGCTCGATCCCACCACCGCCGGTCTGGTTCTTGTTGTCTCGGTTCCCGGGGTGGTCTTTCTGATGGTTTCGGACTGGATCACCGGCGATCCCTCCTTGCTGGGCAAGGGCTTCGGCGGTGGCCGGCGATGAGGCAGAGACCGGCGATGGTGCAGGGACCGGCGATGGCGCAGAGACCGGAGATGGTACACGGTCCGACTGCTGACAGCGCGGGGAGAAGGGAATGACCGAATTAGCCTTCAGGAACCTGACCAAGTACTACAACACTGTTCCGGCGGTGGAGAACATGACATTGACCATCGAAGCGGGGACTATCTTCAGCCTTCTCGGTCCGAGCGGGTGCGGCAAGACCACCACGCTGCGCATGATCGCAGGCCTTATCGATCCCACCGACGGCGACATCCTGTTCAACGGTGAATCGGTTATACACATTCCGCCGGAGAGACGCCGGATCGGCATGGTCTTCCAGCAATACGTTCTCTTTCCCCATATGACCGTGGAGGAGAATGTCGGATTCGGTCTGCGCATGCAGGGCATGAAGAAGCGCGAGTGGAAACCGAAGGTGAACGAAGTGCTCGATCTCGTGCAGCTCGGCGGTTACAACAAGCGTTTCCCAAAGCAACTGTCCGGAGGGCAGCAGCAGCGGGTTGCCGTTGCGCGTGCGGTGGTCATCGACCCGGTTGTGCTTCTGCTCGACGAGCCGCTGTCGAATCTCGACGCGAAGTTGCGCGAAGATATGCGGGAGTTCCTCACCGGGCTTCAACGGAGGTTGAATATCACCACCGTGTTCGTGACCCACGATCAGACCGAGGCTATCGAGTTGTCGGA
>SLIN01000116.1 GCA_007135605.1 Spirochaetales bacterium
ACACGATTGTAGTACTGGAAGGCGATCAGACCGGACAGGAGCTTCTCGAGGAGGCGCTCCGTGTGCTCGATCCCAAGGTCATCGGCACCGAGTTCACGTTCCGTCGATTCGACCTGAGCCTGGAGAACCGCCGCAAGAGCGACAACGGCGTCGTCTACGAGGCGGCAAATGCGATCGGTGAGCATTCGCTCGCCCTCAAGGCGGCTACCATCACCCCGGAGAAAAACACGAACGACGGCACGCCCGATGTCGGCAGTCCGAACAGGATTCTTCGCGAGGAGATGGATGCACACGTGATCCTTCGCACCGGCCGGCGGATACCGGGGGTCCGGCCGATCGCCGGTGTCTACGCGCCGATCTCGGTGGTCCGTATGGCGCGCGACGGGGCCTACGGGGCGAAGGAGTGGCGCGAGGGCGAGGCGGGAAGCGACGGAGAGCTCGCATTCCGGACCGAACGGATCAGCCGCCGTGTCTGCCGGGCGGTCGCCGAGTACGCGTTTCTCCACGCGAAGCGGACCGGCAGCAAGGTGTTCGGCGGGCCGAAGTTCACCGTAAGTCCGACGTACGAGGCAATGTTCAAGGAGGAGATGGATCGCGTCGCCGCCACCCATCCCGATGTCGCCTACGAGCCGCAGCTCATCGATGCGACCTTCGCACTGCTGCTGGCGACCACCGGCGAGCCGCTCGTTATTCCCAGTCTCAACCGCGACGGCGATCTGCTCAGCGACCTCGTTCTGCAGATGTTCGGCTCGCTCGCCGGAAGCGAGAGCCTGGTGATCTCGGTAGGTGAGGACGGTACGGTCGGCCGCGTCATGGCCGAGGCCCCGCACGGCACCGCCCCGGCGCTCGAAGGCAGGAACGTCGCCAATCCGATGGCGATGATTCTCGCCTCGGCCGCGCTCCTCGGTTATGTGGAGGAGAAGGCCGCCGCGGATGCCTCCCGCGCGATTCGCGAGGCGACCCTCGAGACCGTTTTCGACGGCATACGCACCTCCGATCTCGGCGGCTCGGCGCGCACCGACGAGTTTACCAACGAGGTGATCCGCCGGGTGGAGGGGAAACTCGAGATTTGGTCGAGCCTCGGGTGAACCCGCGGTTGGACTGCGGTGCGGTGTCGTGCTACGTTCGCCCGATACCATGAGGAGGTTAACGCGTATGAAAGCGAAGTATGCAGTGCTCGCGGGGTTGGCGACGATCGTTCTCGTTGTCGCCGGTTGTGCGACGCCCGGACCCACCATTTCGGAAGTCAGCGACGGCATCGCCGATTTCGATGGCGCAGAGGTGACTACGGCAGGGACCGTCGGGCGCGGAGTTCCCGTCGCCGGAACCGATCTATACATCTATCAGTTCAGCGACGGAAATCAGACCGTGGCGGTAGTGAGCCAGGATCGACCCGATCACGGAACCGATCGAACCGTAACCGCACGCGTCGTGCCGTTTGCCGGTGACCCCGATGACGGCGTGCAGGAGGAGATCGAGAGCTATCTCGTTGAATCCGGTGTTGCGGAAACCGCCCTCGAGGCGGCGACCGGTCAGACGTTCAATCTTGTTCGCACCTTCACGCTTGCCAATAACGCGCAGTTCTTCCTGCTCGAGGAAAGCTGATCGCCCATGAATCGGTGACGGCGTCGTGGTTCGGGGCATCCCGGCCGCGGCGCCTCGCCGTTATATCGCGCCGACACGCCTCCGGGTCGCGCCGACACGCCTCCGGGCGGGTCCTACGATGAAATATCAGCTTGAGACCATACCGGTGTGGAAGGCGATCGAGGCCTCCGCACCATGCCCGCTCTGTTTTCTCGCCGATCAACTCGAATCGCAGTACGTGCGTTTCTACGTTGGCGACTCGGTCATGACCCCCGAAATCCGCGTGACGGTAAACCGGACCGGATTCTGCCCGCGGCATTTCCAGCTCATGAATGATGCCGGAAATAAACTCGGCGTTTCGCTCATGACCGCGACGCATATCGAGTCGATCAGGGAGCGTTTACGTGACGACAGCCGGCGGCTGATTCGCCTCGCATCGCGTCGCAGTCCGCGCGCGGCGAAAGCGTACCGCGCGACGGTAGCGGAGATGGAGGCGCGAAACCGGTCGTGTCTCGTCTGCGACCGTATGGACCATACGATGCGTAACTACGCGTACACGTTGGCACGCATGTACGGCGATGAGAGCGCATTCCGCGAGGCATTCGATGCTTCGAGCGGAATCTGTATCGGGCATTTGCCGTTCGTCTGCGAGGTAGCACGCGACTCGCTCGCCCCCCGACGGCGTGAGGAGTTTTTCGCCGCACTTTTCGAGATCGTCGATCGTGACCTCGAGGAGATACACGGAGATCTCGGTGAGTTCGCCGAACGATTCGACTATCGCAATTCCCGTCCGATGACCGAAGCGCTTCGGAACGTGGTGCCGCGCGCCATTCGGAAGCTCACCGGTCGCCTGCTCGTGTAGCGCTCGGTTTCGTGTAGCGCTCAATTGGACATTCGTCGCGTGGCGATCCGCTCGAGGTGGTCGAGAATGTGATCGACTGCGTGAGCCTCGCACTCCTCGTGCAGGTAGTGTCCGCAGTCGGGAAGCACGTGTACCTGAGAGTTCGGTAGCTGGTCGGCGAGCCGGAGACTCAGCTCCGGCGCTGCAACGGTATCGTGATGACCCGCGAGTACGAGCGTGGGATGGGTAATCGAGGGCAGCTGATCGAGCGGCCCGAACGGCTCGACGATCCGCAACTGTTCCACAATGCTCCGTTCCCAGTCGCGAATGCGGGTCAGCCGCGCATACAACTGCTCGACGGTTGCATTCAGGCGGTCGTGCTCCTCCGGAGAGGCAGCTCTTCGCTGTTCAACCGGATGCGGTCCGACACCGAACGAAACCGCGTGCGCAACCGCGCGCCAGGCCGGTGACGGAAGCCTTGCCGAGCTGATTAACGGAAACGGCGCTTCGAAGACAAGCGGGCTGATGAGCACGAGTCCTGCGACCGAATCGGGGTATGCAAGGGCGAACTGCATTGCGATCGCCGCCCCGTATCCGTGAGCGATGAGGGCCACCGGTTCTTCATCCACGGTGAGGACGAGCTCGCGCAGTCGCTGCACCCGGGCTTCGAGGGTGTAGGGGTTCCGATCGCGATACGGAGCGGTTGCCCGCTCGCTCAAACCCGAGCCAGCCTGATCGTAGGCGATAACGTCGCGGTTCTCCAAGAGGTGAGGAATGAGCGGTCGAAACGTGATGAGCTGATCTCCGAAGGTATGGATGAGTACTGCCGCCGGCTCGCGGTCAGGTGCATCCGATTCCCATCTCCGGTAGTGAATCGAGACGCCGTCGAGGTCGGCGAACTCCGAGTTCTCGGTAGCAAACAGTCTCGGGTCGACTCTGTATCCGGACCTTGGATAGGGAAGTAGCAATACCACGATCGCCACGAACAGTACCGCGTTCACCGCTACGTGTCCCGCTATCCGACCGCGCGCTATCGGCTGTGTTTCCTCTCCGCTGTCGCTACCGCTCGAGATACAACACTCCTTTTCGGTTCGATCAATCAATCAATCCTTACGTTTGACATCAACGCCGCCGAAGAGCGCGAATCCGTGCACTCGAATCGTTGGTGCGTTCGGTTCTCACTTATACCTCGTGCCGTCGAAGCCACCGAAAATTCCGAAGCCCCGCACATCTACGGTTACATCCTTCGGCACGATTATGTCGACGCCTCCGAACACTGCGACACAGTCGATCGTGTATACGGCGCCGGGCTGCAGCTCCGCACCGCGGAAATCGAAGTCCGATCCGCCGAAGACCGTCACCGAGCGTGTGCGAAGTGCGGGAGTACCGCCTTTCCGTTCTGAGCCGGAGAAGATACAGATCACCGCATCCGATTCCTCCGGCGCGGCGCGCGCTATATCATACGAGGGTGGAGCGGTCTGCTCCGGGGCGAGCGCATCCCGCCGGCGGGCGGCCGGGACTCCGGCGGCCGAGGGGTCGATCTCCGGGAGATCGGCAACGAGGCGGCGCAGTTGTCGGAGATCGGATGCTTTGTTTGCCGTTTCGAGTCGCTGCTCGAACTCCTCCTCGGTGAGGTAATCACCGGCGTACGCTTCGGCGATCCGATCGACGAAGCGTTGCCGCATCGTCTCGGTGATCTCGTAGCCCTTGCGCTCCTCGACACTCATATGGGACATCTTATGCGGGAGACATGCGGCAGGCAATAGCTTGCGTTGCACGACGGGAGTCATATTCTGTATTCTTTCTTGTAAGGTGATACACTCGGCACGGAATCAACTGTCCGCCTTTCTCGACGGACCGGCCTGACCCATGAGAGGAGCCCTCACGTGAAAGCACCCGGGAAACTGGCCAAGGCGCTCATTTTCATAGCGGTGTGCGTCTCGCTACTCGCGGTTTTCTTTGTTTCGGTGGCCGGCGATCGACTGCTTCGCTCCTACGAAACGTACTATGTAGAGTTCGAAAACCAGTCCGTCGACGGGCTGGAGGTCGGCGGCAACGTGCAGTACCGAGGGATATCGGTCGGCAACGTACGCGAGATCGAGTTCAGCCGCGAGGATCCCGACGTTATCCTCGTCGAGATTGCCGTCGAGGCGGATATTCCGGTGCGTTCCGACGTTCGTGCATCGGTCGCTCCGGTCGGCATATCCGGCATCAGTCAGCTACAGCTCACCGGCGGGTCGAGCGATGCCCCGTTTCTCGAACCCGGCGAACGGCTCAGCGCCGAACCATCTCTCATGTCCGCTCTCACCGGTTCGGCGGAGAGTGTCGCCGGCGGAGTCGAAGAGCTCGTCCAGGCGCTGATAGAGGTGCTTGGCCCGGAGAACCGGGATCAGTTTTCGGCGCTGCTCGGTAGCCTCCGGGGAACGGTGGACGAGGTGCGACCGGGCGTTCGCACGATCGTCGGCAATTTCGAGGAAGTGAGTGACCGGGCGGTCGATTCGATGGACGGAATCGATGCGGCGACGCGGGATCTTCGGTCGATCGCCGGCAATCTCGAGCGTACCACGAGCGAGCTCCGGATCGGCGAAACCATGGAAGGGATCGAGTCGGCCGCACGGAGCCTGCAGGCGATCGCAGGCAACCTCGAGCGAAGCACCGCCGAGCTCCGGATCGGCGAAACCATGGAAGGGATCGAATCGGCTGCACGGAGCCTGCAGGCGATTACCGGTAATCTCGAGCGAAGCACCGGCGAGCTTCAGATCGCCGAAACCGCCGAGGCGTTGAACCGCTCGGTGAGAAATGTCGATTCGGTTATTACGCGAACGGGAAGCACGATTGATGAGATCGATCTCATCGTTCAGGAAAATCGATATGCGTTGACGAGCAGCCTGCGCTCGTTCCAGCGCGCGATGCGCTCGCTCAGCGATGTCGCCTCCCAGATCGACAGCGATCCATCGCTGCTGTTACGCGGCCGAAGCGGTGGGAGTACGATCCGATGATTGAGCCGAAACAATCGGTATACCCGGCATGTATCGTCGTTGTGCTGCTCGCGCTCGTGACCGTCGGCTGTTCGATTTTCCCCGAACCGCGCGAAACCTACTACTATGCGATCGAATACGAGCCGCCGCCCGAGTTGCCGCAGCGATCTTCCATTGCTGTCGTGCGAATCCTCGAACCGACGGTGGCTCCGGCGTACGATCGCCGGCAGATCGTGTTGCGGGGCGATACCGCCCGCTACCAGTACTTGCGCGACGATATGTGGGGCGTCGAGTTGCGCGATTCGCTACAAATGCTGCTCGAGCGCTATCATGAGGAGGCGGGTACCTATTCATCGGTACTCAGCGAGTTCGATCGTGGGGTTGCCGACCACGAAATCCACTCGGCGATTCGGCGTCTCGAATACGTCGATGGTGACACGCCGCATACGCGTGTCGAGCTCGTGTTCGAGGCTCGATCCACCGAGGGATCTTCCCGAACGGTTGCACGGCACCACGTGGACTATGATGAGCCGACCACCGGCAATGGCGGACTCGAGCGGTTCGCCCACGATGTGAATCGAGTCATCCTCGAAGCGATCTACGAGTTTGATTCGAAGATTCGCGAAGCCGACGGTGACAACCAGGCCGGACAATGAGTGACGAACGCGACGGGCGGCTGATCGCCAGACAGAGCGTTTGTTCCGACGGTGACCGACTCGTATTAGCCGGAGAGTTGACCCGCACCAGGGTCCCGGCGATTTCTCGGGAGTTGAGGAAAGTGCCGTTGGCGTCGCTGCGCGTCGTCGACCTTTCGCGTGTCACGAGGCTGGACAGCGCCGGAATCGGGATGCTCGAGGGACTGCGCGACGGGTTATTCGGGAAGTCGCTCGAGCTACGCGACCCCACACCGCAGGTAGCCGAAATGCTGGAGCTCTTTGCCGGGGAGCCGGTCGAGCCGGCACCGGCGGAGCGAACGCGTGTCACCGTTCGCGATATTCTCGAGACGCTACGCTATGTCGCCGGCATTCTCATCGATGCGTTCATCCTCAGCGGCGAGATCTTCTACTGGTCGGCACGTAATGTCGTGCGCCCCTCCGGACACCGAAAGGGAGAGGTTACCGAGCAGATCATCGTAACCGGGCTGAACGCCGTGCCGATCGTGGCCACCCTCTCCTTCATTATCGGGGTGATTCTCGCGTTGCAGGGTGCGGTACAGCTCGAGCGATTCGGCGGCGGACCGTTTCTCGCGGATCTCATGGGGCTGGCCATGGTGCGTGAGATGGGGCCGTTGCTGACCGCGATTATCATTACCGGGCGCAGCGGTTCGGCGATTGCGTCGGAGATCGGGACCATGCGCGTGACCGACGAGCTCGATGCGCTGCGGGCGATGGGAATCCGGCCGGTTGAATACGTGATCGCCCCGAAGATGATCGCCTTCACGATTGTAACGCCGCTGCTTTCGATCCTGAGCGCCGCCGTCGGCCTGCTCGGCGGCGTGCTGGTGAGCACAACCTTCGTCGGGCAGCCGGCGCAAAGCTTCATCGATCGTGCCTTGGGGATTCTCGGCGTCCCGGACGCGGCATTTCTCATGCTGAAAGGCCTTCTGTTCGGCTGGGCGATTATGATGACAAGCTGTTATTGCGGCTATCAGGTCACCGGTGGCGCAGTCGAGGTCGGTCGTGCAACCACTCAGGCGGTCGTTTCTTCGATCTTCGCGATTGTTGTGCTGAATGTTATTTTCAGCATTTGGTACGTGTTATGAGAGAGCACTCGGAGGCGGCGCTGCGTGTTCGGGGCCTTCGCTCCCACTACGGCGATTTCGAGGTGTTGCACGAGGTAGACGCAACGTTTGCCGGCGGGAAAATCACGGTTGTAGCAGGCCGCAGCGGATGCGGAAAGACCACGCTGCTGCGCAATGTCCTTCGCCTCATCAATCCGACCTCGGGAACGATCGAGCTTTTCGGCCGCGATATCAGCGAACTCGAGGAAGATGAGCTGGTGAAGCTGCGGCCGCGGATCGGAGTGCTCTTTCAAAACGGTGCGTTGCTACAGAGTCTGACTGTGGGTGCAAACATCTCCGTACCGCTCGAGCAGCACACAAGGCTGCCGGCGGACGTGATCGAGCGCATTGTGCTCCGCAAGCTGCAACTCGTCGAGCTGAACGGAATCGAGCATCTCATGCCGTCGGAGCTCTCCGGTGGCATGAGAAAGCGTGCGGCGCTCGCGCGAACGCTCGCTCTCGATCCGGAGATCGTCTTTTTCGACGAGCCGAGCGCCGGCCTCGACCCGGTGACCGCAGCCTCGCTCGATCGGCTCATTGTCGAATTGAGCCGCAAGCTCGGCATTACCGTGATTGTTGTGACGCACGAGCTGACCAGCATTCGCCGCATCGCCGACAGGATGCTGTTTCTCGATGCCGGCAGAGCGGTGTTCGAAGGGACGGTCGAGGAGGCGGAAATGTGCCCGGTCGAATCGGTGCGCCAGTTTTTCGCACAGGGAAGCAGCGAGCCGCCCGCCCGGAGATCGCCGGATGAGGCACGGATGTGATCGCCGGGGATTGCCGGGGCGACCGGTCGGCGGCGCGCCGGCAAGCCGTCAAAGCGTCTTATCGTGCGGAAAGGATCGCGTTCATGCGCGCGATCTCGTCGTCGTTCACCGTATGGCCCATACCCGGATAGATCTGTTCGTCGACGTCGGCACCGAGGCGCGACAGCGTTTCGGCGGTCTCGTCCACGCGCTCCTTCGGAATGTGCATATCTACGTCGCTGCAGCCGAGTAGGATCGGAGTTCCTTTCAGCGACCCTTCGTAGTCGCGTGGTGTACCGGCAGGACCGATCAGTCCGCCGCTGAGCCCGAATACTGCGCCGAGCCGGAAACCATGGGCACCGCTCCGGGATGCAGCACGGGCGGCGTATTCGGTTACAAGGCACGCTCCCTGGCTGAATCCCAGCAGGTAGATCGAGGAGGACTCGAGGCCGGCGTTCATCGCCCGATCGACGAGCGTGTCGATGGTAGCAAGCGCCGAAGAGATGCCGGGTTCATTCTGTTCCATGGATTCGAGAAAACTGTACGGGTACCACGTGAAGTCGTGTGCCTGGGGGGCAATCACGTGGAACCCGGGTAGATCGAGATAGTCGGTGAGACCGACGATGCTTTCGGCGGTCGTTCCGCGCCCGTGAACGAGGATTATTACCCGGTCGGCGGCGCCGAGCTCTTCGCCGGCTGTCATGCCGCTGTCGGGGCTGTGCGGTCCGGGATTCTCCTTCGGAAGTCGCTTTGCCATCGTATTTCGAAAATAGAGCGGCGATCGGGAGGCGTCAAGTGGCGTAAATAGCGCATATTTCGTCTCGCGCACGGCGGTTGCAGACGTTTTCAAAGGTGATGGCGCATGTTAGTCTTCGAAGCGAACAGATTGGGCGATAACCGCCATTAAGAGGTAAAAGATATGGGCGAACATCAACTGGAGCATTTCATACGATCCGGCGGCCTCAAGGTAACACCGCAGCGCCTCATGCTGCTACGCGAGATAGAAGCGCAGGGCCACCTTGATGTTGATGAGCTCTTTCGGCGGGCCCAGGCTCACTTCCCGTCGATTTCGCTGGCGACGATATACAAGAATCTACATACATTGTCCGAGAATGGAATTCTGCGGGAAGTCCCGCTGCCGGGAAAGCGGTCGGTATACGAGCTGCACCACGCCGAGCATGTCCATTTCTTCTGCACTGAATGCAACAAGGTATGTGACGTCGAGGCGGATATGAGCGATATCGCGGATATGCTTCGTGAGCGAACCGGCTATCAGTTCGACACAATGCGGGTGACTCTCGGCGGACCGTGTCCCGGCCCCGATAAGTGCATGCGCGAGTGAGATTGTGGGTCCGGACGCTGAGCGAAACGAGGCGCCGACCCGCAACGTATTCTTCCTCGAATCGTACTACGGCGGGTCTCACCGGGCGATAGCCGACAGGGTTGCCGAGCAATCGAGGCATCGGATAACGCTTCTCACCATGCCGGCACGCCACTGGAAGTGGCGCCTGCGCGGCTCCGCCTACCACTTCGGTGCGGAGCTCAGGCGGCGCGCCGGCGAAGAGGATGTGGACCTCGTTCTCTGTTCCACCCCGATCGACGTGTCGCTGCTGCGCGCACGGTGCCGGAAGCTCGACGCGCCGGTACTCCTGTACGTTCACGAGCATCAGTTCAGCTATCCGACATCGGCCGGCGAAACTCCCGACGCGAACTACCGGTTGACGGATCTCGCATCCGCTCTGGCCGCCGACGCGGTCTGGTTCAACTCGCACTGGTGTCGCAACGCCTTTCTCGAAGGTGCACGGTCGCTGCTCGGGTATATGCCCGACTACCGCTGTCGTGATCTCGTCGAAGAGGTCGCCGCTGCATCGCGGGTCGTGTATCCCGGTGTGAACCCCCCGGCCGTACCGGCACGCGAGCGGAATCTCGAAGCAGGCGGTCCGGTATTCCTGTGGAACCATCGCTGGGAGCACGACAAATCGCCGGAGTTGTTCTTCGAGGCGCTCGAGGCTCTCGACCGGCCGGAGTTGCGATGGCGGCTGGCGGTCGTCGGTGGAGCCGGCAGGCGTGTTCCGCCCGCATTCGAAGCCGCACGCTCACGCCTTGCGCACCGGATCGTGCGCTGGGGCTTCGTCGAAGACCGCACCGAGTACCGAGCGATCGTCGAGCGCTGCGATATCGTCGTTTCCACCGCCCGCCAGGAGAACTTCGGGCTTGCGGTACTCGAGGCGGTACGCGCCGGATTGCTGCCGGTGCTGCCGCGGCGTCTCTCGTACCCCGAGCTGTATGACGGTACCGACGCGCTCTTTTATGAGGAGACCGCGCACCTTTCCGCGACGCTCGAATCGGTACTCCACGAGCGCGCGCTCTACGGTGAGGCCAGGCGGGCGGCGAGGCGCAGATGGGCTTCAAAGTTTGACTGGCCGGAACGTATCGCCGATTGGGACCGCGGAATCGAGGAGGTGGTAGCGGCGGGAGTGCATCGGACATGAGGGACGGACATCGCACAATCTTGGTCTCGGCTTCTGAGACCTCATTGACACGTTTTACCCCGCGCAGCACACTATAGCCTTAGTAATCTTCGGGGCACGGTGACCGCGGCGAATGTCGCGGAATTCCTGACCGGCGGTGAAAGCCCGCGATTCCGTAACGGAGTGAGCCGGTGAAATTCCGGCGCCGACGGTACAGTCCGGAGGGGAGAAGATTACGCACTCGTCGCAGCGCCGCGTTCTCGGGCGGAGTGTGCAGTTGCAGCGGGTGCTGTTATTCCGATTTGCTCGTTTCCCCTCCACGCTTGATAAGGAGTACTCATGGACAGCGATCAGCGGCACATGGTACGTGCGCTGGAGCTTGCCCGTCGCGGCGCCGGGCGTACCTCGCCGAATCCGATGGTCGGTGCGGTTATCGTCGTCGACGATGAGGTTATCGCCGAGGGATGGCACGAATCGTGCGGAGCCCCGCATGCGGAGGCCCGCGCGCTCGAGCGCGCGGGCAATGCCGCTCGCGGAGCGACGCTCTACTGCACCTTGGAGCCGTGTTGTCATCGTACTCCGGACAAGCGTACTCCACCGTGCACCGAGAAGATCATAGAGGCCGGAGTTTCGCGTGTCGTATTCGCCGTCTACGACCCGAATCCCCACGTGGCCGGACTCGGCGAGCAGGCGTTGAAACAGGCCGGAATTCCGGTCACGTACGGTATCTTGCGCGACGAGGCGAGCCTGCTCAACGAGCCGTTTTTCGCCTGGATTCAGCGCAGCGTTCCGTACGTACATCTGAAGATCGCCGCCACGCTCGACGGGCGGATCGCTTCGCGCGACGGCAGCTCGCATTGGATCAGCTGCGAACAATCGCGGGTCGATGTGCACCGAATGCGCAGCGAGTACGATGCGGTAATGGTCGGCGCCGGTACGGTGATAAGCGACGACCCGTCGTTGACCGTGCGGCACGTCGAAGGGCGAAACCCCATCCGGGTCGTCGTAGACAGCGGGTTGCGGGCGGTGCCCGGCTCGTGTCTCGCCTCCGACGGCGCCGCTGCGGTATATGTGCTCTGCACTCGCGAGGCCGAAGTACGCCGGGGCGGCGAGCCGGCGGGTACGAACGTTGAGCTTGTTACCTGTCCGACCGACGCTTCCGGTCACATCGACCTCTTTCCCGCGCTTCAAGAGCTCGGGCGGCGCGGGATTACCAGTATCCTCGTCGAAGGTGGACGGGGGCTCGCAACCGCACTGATCCGCGGTCGCCTCGTAGATCGACTCAGCGTCTACACGAACCCGTCGCTCATGGGCGCCGGGGTAGAATGGCTCGGCGACATCGGTGTGGAGGGTGCTGAGAATCGACCGCACCTGCAGTGCGTGTCCATGCGTACCGTCGGCGAGGATCTGCTTGTGACCGGACTGATCGATCCGGCGAGAACGTACGGAAGTCTTCGGGCACCCGGTGAGGGCCGGGCATTCGACCGGATAGCGGGAGTGTTATGTTTACAGGACTAATCGAAGAAGTAGGACGCGTAACCGAAAGCGTCGAGATCGACGGCGGGCGTCGGTTGCGCATTGCCATACGGACAATCGCCGACGATCTGAAGACCGGCGACTCGGTGAGCGTGAACGGTGTTTGTCAGACCGTCGTCGCGGTCGACGACGAGAGCTTCTGCTGCGAGGCGGTGGGAGAAACGCTCGAGAAGACAACATTGGGGCGGCTCGAGCCGGGAGTACCGGTGAATCTCGAACGCTCTCTGCGTGCCGACGCCCGGCTCGGCGGGCATATGGTTCAGGGGCATGTGAGCGCGGTCGCCGAGATCCGCTCGGTCGAGCAGCGCGGGGAGAACTGGCTGTTGCGGATCGAGCTTCCCGAGCAGTTGATGCCGCTCGTCGTCCCGGAAGGGAGCATCGCCGTCGACGGGGTGAGTCTGACGGTGGCCTCCATCGAGCGACGCGAGATCGGCATCAATATTGTGCCGCACACGGCGAAACACACGAACCTCGTCACGTTCGATCCGGGCGAGCAGGTGAACATCGAGACCGACATACTCGGCCGGTACGTGGCGCGCATGCTGACCGCGTGGACGAACAGTGCCGGGAGGCTCGATGTTTCGCAGCTGGCGAAGTGGGGGTACGCATGAGCAACGGAGCTCGAACGGCGATTGAGGCTATCGAAAGCGCCACCGTGAGAGAAGCGGTGGCGGAGATTGCCGCCGGTCGCACGATTATCGTAATCGATGATGCCGATCGCGAGAACGAGGGTGATTTCGTGGCCGCCGGCCCCGGAGTAACACCCGAAACCATTAACCTCATGGTTACGAAAGGGCGCGGGCTGGTCTGCCTTGCCATCGACAAGGAGATCGCCGAACGGCTTCGGTTGTCGCCGCAGAACGGTTCCACCGGCGCGCTCCACGGTACCAACTTCACCGTGAGTGTGGATGCGGTGGAAGGAACCACGACGGGTGTCTCGGCGTCCGACCGGGCGAAAACGATACAGGTTCTCAGCGATCCGGAGTCGAAACCGGAAGAGCTTGCCCGGCCGGGCCACATCTTTCCGATCGTGGCACACCCGGGAGGGTTGATCGCCCGTCGCGGTCATACCGAAGCGGCGGTCTGGCTCTGCCGCATGGCAGGGCTGGCGCCCGCCGGCGTTATCTGCGAAATCATGAGCGAGAACGGTGATATGGCCGGCAGGGCCGAGCTCGACGCTGTGGCCGAGGAGCTCGATATGGTGCTCATCCATGTCGACGAGCTGACGCGCGAGGCCGAACGACTCGAGAAACGAGGATAGAATGCGAAGCGATATACGGGAAGTACACGGATCGATGGACGGGACCGGACAGCGGGTCGGCGTCGTACTGAGCCGGTTCAACGGACTGGTGACCGGTCAGCTCTACGAGGGCGCCGAGGATGCGCTCATTCGCCATGGGGTTAGTCCGTCGGACATTACGGTTGTACATGTGCCGGGAGCCTTCGAAATCGGACTTGTCGCGCGAGCGCTCGCCGCCCGGGACGATATCGATGCGGTGATCTGTCTCGGCGCGGTAATTCGCGGTGAGACACCGCACTTCGACTACGTCGCCGCCGAAGCTGCGAAGAGCATCGGGGCGGCCTCGGAGCGCTTCGGGAAGCCGGTGATCTTCGGCGTGCTCACCACCGAGAATGTCGACCAGGCCTTGCAGCGCGCCGGAGTCAAGGGTGGCAACAAGGGCGCCGAGTGTGCCCAGACGGCGATCGAGGCGGTGAACCTGCTCCGGGCGCTTCAGTGATCCGGGCACAACGGTAATTCGGGCGCATTAGTGAACCCTTCGCTCAACACTCCGAACTCAACGAATCCGGTCACGCCGACGGTGATCTTCCTCTTCTGGGTGCCGCTGGCGCTCATGTGGCTCATGATGGCCATCGAACAGCCGGCGCTCGCGGCGGTCGTGGCGCGGTTACCCGACGAAACGGTGAATCTCGCCGCATTCGGTATCGCGTTCTCGCTCGCGCTCGTGGTCGAGAGCCCGATTATCCAGCTGCTTACCGCCGGAACGGCGCTCGCCGGCGATCGACGGCGATACCGGACGCTGCTGCGATTCATGCACCTGCTGGCGGTCGTGCTCACCCTGCTGCATCTGCTGATTGCGCTGACGCAGCTGTTCGAGTTCATTGTCCGGACACTGCTCACCGTTCCCGAACACTTGGTTGAACCGAGCCGGCGCGCCTTCCTGCTCATGGCGCCGTTCGCCGCGGCGGTCGGGTATCGGCGGCTCTGGCAGGGGGTGTTGATCCGCTACGGGCATACCGCCGTAATACCGGTGACTATGATCGTGCGGCTGGTCGCAAGCGGTACGGTGTTGCTATGGGGGCTCTCTACGGCGGCTGTCCCCGGCGCATCGCTGGCGGCGATCGCGCTGATCGCCGGCGTGGTCGGTTCGGCGATCGCCTCCTGGATATTCTGTCGTCCGGTGCTCAGCCGGGAGATGCCGGAGCCGGGGCCTGACGACGAGGTGCTCGACCGTCGTTCGCTGCTCTCCTTCTACGTGCCGCTCTCCTTAACATCGATTATCTTTCTGTGCGCTCAACCGCTTCTCACCTTCGGTATGTCCCGGGCACAGTTCCCGGTGCACGCGCTTGCGGTATGGCCGGTCATCAACGGATATCTCTTTCTCTTCAACTCGCTCGCGCTCAGCTATCAGGAGGCGGTCGTGGCGCTGCTCGCGCGGGGGCGGGAAAACTACCCGCCGGTGCGGCGCTTCACCTGGTATCTGGCCGGCGCGATCGGCGTACTCTTTCTCGTTACCGCGGTCACGCCGCTTTCGGAGATTTGGTTTCGAGTGGTGAGCGGGCTGCCGGCGGCGCTCCTGCCGTTCACCGCTGCCCCGGTGATGATTCTCTTCCTGGTGCCGATGCTGGCTACCGCCAAGTCGTGGTTCCGCGGCAAGCTCGTGCATGAGCGGCGAACCGGGGCGCTCGCGACCGCGGTGGTGCTGCACAGCATCGTGCTCTTCCTCTGTGTCTGGCTCGGGCCGATTTTTTTCGAGATACCGGGTGCGCTGCTCGCGGCGATCAGTCTGATTGTCGCGCTGGCGGTGGAAGCCGGTTTCCTGTGGCGGCGCAGTGTCGTCGTCGCGGTTCGGGAAGCCGAGCGCTGCACCGCCGCCGCGGAGAGTGTGTCGGCCGGCTGATGTTCTCGCGCCGGTCGGCGCCGGCCCGGCCGTCCTGCCGGCGGACGCGCCCGGGCCGGTTTGGTTGTCCGGTGGCTGCCGCCGGATGACGCGCGTGTGCTAGTCCGGTGGCTGCCGCCGGATCATCCACCGCCGGTGGCGGCTCGATAGAACGCGGCAACATCGCGCGTAAACGCCGCGCGCGACTGCTGCCACGTGTAGAACATGTGGCCGCCCGGATAGTGGCGGAGCGATACTCTCGCTCGCGCGGCGTCATCGAGTTTCATGTTGGCCGCAAGTCGCTCTGAAGCGTAGTACGGGGTAACCAGATCGTAGATGCCGTGCGAGATTCGCACGTGCATATGCGGGTTCAGCTGTATCCCGTAGCGCAGGTCGTCGGTCGCCCCTATGTGGCTTTCCAACGCGTGGCGCTCGTAGTCGACCTTCCATGCCTTGTTCACATCGAAACTCAGCAGGTGGTAATCGCGCTCGCTCTTCAGACCGATGTTCTCGCGGAGCTGTGTGTTGATGCCTGCGGAGAACACGCGATCGATCGCCATGAGCGTCGCATCCGGCCCCTCGTACTGCTCGCGGTCGGGGTACGGGTCGATAATGCCGACCGATGCGTCGTAGAGCCCGAGGACCCGCCGGCTCTCGCGCAGCAATTCGCGGGCAAAGGCCCGTATGCCGATGCGGCCCGCCTTGCGGGCAACGAACTCGCGCGGCAGGCCGGTGAGACGGGCGAGGCGTGCGTACACTCGTCCTCGCTCGCGTTCGGGGAGGGTGTCGCCGAGTGTCAGCAGTGCCGGAAGATCGCGCGCAGCGAAGCGCTCGGCCGCCTCCCGCACGGAGGCGACCGCCGCCTCGGAGTGGGGCGTTCCGGAGATCTCGACCGCACTCTGTTTGCCGTGCACCGTCGCGGCGAGGCTGTAGCTCGGCAGCGCATCGATCCACGGCAGCACGTCGTAGTCGGACCGGTCGAGGGTGTGGAACTCCAGCGCCGGCGAGATCAGCAACGCTCCGTTCAGCCCGACTCCATACCGCTCCTGCAGCAGCCGGGCGAGCTTGCCGACGCGGTAGCCGCCGTAGCTTTCGCCGGCTATAAACGCCGGCGATCGCCACCGCCCGTGCCGGGAGAGGAAGGAACGGATGAACTCACAGAGGCTCTCCAGGTCGCGCTTGAGCCCGAAAAACTCCTCCTCGGGCTTCTTGCCGGACTTCGCCGGCCGGTCGCCGCCGGCATCACCGCCCGATCCGCCGACCAGGTCGCGAATCGCTCGCGCTTCCTCATAGCCGCCGTGCCCGGCGGCGCGTGCCTCACGACGATCGCCGTCATCCG